>CAWUZD010000072.1:0-37312 GCA_963926925.1 uncultured Lactobacillaceae bacterium | reverse complement strand
TACTGGTGCATTATCAATCATATGATGATGACCACCCCAAGGTGTTGTTTCCAAACGTGCATGTGGAATTTCCTTTGCCATCCGTTCAGCACTCTTAAGTGGCATTGTTTCATGTTCACCAAATGTTAATAATGTTGGTACATTAATCTTATGAATGTAATCACGAATATCCCATTCTTTTAATTTACCAGTAACAACAAATTCATTGTTACCTTGGAATGCACCATAAACAGGACGAGCCACTGTGCTTACTAAGTGAGCAATTGCAGGTGGTTGTTTCCGATCAACATATTCACGATTTAAAATGTCGATATAGCTTTGGTAGCGTGCATTATCAACATCACCTTTAGCTTCGCATTCCTTCATGTATTTAATTTGATCAGGTGTTAATGTCTTATCCCGTAATTCATTAATGTGTACAAGATATTCATCAATATTATCAATCATACTTGAAATGATTAAGCCCTTTAAATGTTGACCATATTTCAAAGCGTACATCATTGCTAATGCACCGCCCCAAGATTGTCCAATTAAGTAGAAATTATCAAGGCCTAATTTTTGCCGAAGTTCTTCTAATTCTTCTAAGAAGTAATCATATGTTAAGTACTTCTTAGCAATTTCAGGATCAGAATAATCAGGTTGGTCTGAATAGAAGGAACCTAATTGGTCATACATCGTTACTTGAACGCCAATATCTGACAATTCATCGCCAAAGTTTTCCCAATATTCATGCGTACCGCCAGGGCCACCATGTAAGCAAAGCATCTTGATGTCACCATGACCAACTGTCCGGGTCCAAATATGGTAACCATTATCAAGGGTTATAATCGTTGTACCTTGCTTCATCTGTTATCACCTCTAATATTTTTATAACAATATCTTACCGCAAAAAACGAATATTTGCATATTCGTAGGTTTTACACAATAATTAGTATTGATACTAATTATTGTAAAAGGAGTAATTTTTAACATGCAACCTATTAATGTTTATTTAGTTCGTCATGGACAAACTGTTTTTAATATTTATCACCGAATGCAAGGTTGGGCTAATTCACCTTTAACTGAACAAGGAATTAAGGATGCTGAAAAAGCCGGTGAATTACTTGCTGATATTGACTTTAAAAAAGCTTATTCAAGTGATGTAATGCGGGCAATGCAAACTGCACACGTTATCATGAAAGCTAACAAAGCTTTAACTAATCAAAAAATTGAATTAAACCCTACTTCTTACTTCCGTGAAGCTTACTATGGTTACTTCGAAGGTGAAGATATTGACGTTACCTGGAAAATGGTTGGTTTAACACAAGGAATGCATAATCTTGATGAATTAATGAGTAAGTTTTCGTTAGATGAAATCAAAGACTTAATGCATGCTGCTGATCCAAGTCGGCAAGCTGAAATGGCTAACCACTACTGGAAACGAATCAATGATGGTTTTGATATCATTCGGAAAGAAAACTTCCCTGGTGATAAAGTCTTATTAGTAAGTCATAGCATGACCATCCGGAGTATTGTTCAAAAATTCGATACTGACCATAAATTTGATATTTCTAAGAACCCACGGAATGGTAGTATCACTAAATTAGCAGTTACTCCTGAAACTATTAAAGTTAAATATTATGATCGTACTGAAAATATTTAATTATTAAAAATAAAAAATAAGGTAGTTCTTTTAAAAGAACTACCTTATTTTTTATTACTCTAAATCAATCCGATGAATTTGCGGATTATTAGTTAAATAAGTGAATAAGTGCAAAAAATCATGATCACTATTAACGGTAACATATAATCGTAAATAAAATACCTTTTCATGACAAGATAAAATAGAAACATCAGCATCTGGATAATTATGTTCCTTCAAATTATTCTGTAATTCTTTAATATCCTGCACATTGCCAACAAAATCCAAGAATAAATTCATGCCCGTTTGATTACTAATTTTGTGATTATCAAAATGCGAAATGACTGTATAAATTAATAAAATGCACAATGTACTAATAATTCCGAGGAAATATAAACCACCACCGATTGCTAAACCAACTGCGGCTGAAGCCCATAAACCAGTAGCAGTAGTTAGGCCATCAACGATATTATGTTTTGTTAAAACAATGGTACCAGCGCCAATAAAACCAATCCCACTAACAACTTGCGCTGCAATTCGTGACGGGTCAAATGACACATTATTTAAATTAACAATATCAGTAAATGCATATTTAGAAACAATCATAATCAATGCTGAACCAAGAGTTACTAACATATGCGTCTTAACACCAGCTGATTTTAATTTATTCTGTCGTTCATAACCAATTAGGCCTCCGCATAAAATTGCTAAAGCAATACTAATTAGCCAATGAATATAAATATTCCAATGCATATCATTGCCTCCCTAAATAAAAACGGGCACAGTTGTGCTCGTTTTTTGTTATTTTTACTTATTATAAAAAGTATCTTTAACCGCATGGGTAATTGCTACTTTAACATGCGCATATGATAATCCGCCTTGAATATACAAACAATATGGTGGCCGTAATGGTCCATCAGATGATAATTCAATTGTTGAGCCTTCAGTAAAACTACCTGAAGCCATGATAATTTTATCTTCATAACCGTCCATATAAGCTGGAATTGGATCAACAAATGAATTCATTGGTGAATAATGCTGAATTGCACTACAAAAATCAACCATCGCTTGTGGGTCACCAAAGTTAACTGTTTGGACTAAATCCGTCCGTGGTGCATCCCAAGCTGGTGATACTTGTAAACCCATCTTAGTTAATAAAGCAGCTGTGAAAATCGCACCTTTAATAGCTTCACCAGTTGTATGTGGTGCCATAAAGAAACCTTGATAAAAATCACGTAAGTAACCATATGTAGCACCTTCACCTTTACCAGCGCCAGGAACAATTAAACGTGCTGCAGCCCGATCAACTAAGTCTTGGCGACCAACAATATAACCACCTGATTTAGCAATACCAGCACCTGGGTTTTTATAAAGTGAACCAGCCATCAAATCAGCACCATAGAAAGTAGGTTCACTCGTTTCTGAAAACTCACCATAACAATTATCAACAAAAATACTTGCTTGCGGTGCGTATTGTTTGACGACATCAATCATTGGTTTGATCTTTTCCATCGTAAAACTATCACGAACGGCATAGCCACGTGAACGTTGGATAGTAACAATCTTAATTGATTTATCACTTTGTAATTCTTGTTTAACGCGGTCATAATCAACACTACCATCAGCTAATAGTGGTGTATATTTAAACTTAATACCATATTCAAGCATTGTTCCTGGGTTATTACCCGCAATTCCAATTACTTCTTGAATAGTATCGTAAGGCATCCCCGTCATATAGTATAATGTGTCACCAGCACGTAAATTACCAAATAACGCCGTTGCAATTGCATGTGTCCCTGAAGTTATTTGTGGTTTAACAATTGCATCATCTGTTTTGAAATAATCGGCGTAAATTTTTTCTAATTTATCACGGCCAACATCATCATAACCATAACCAGTTGAACCAATTAAATCTTCTTCACCAACATGATGTTTCCGGAATAATTCTAGAACCCGCTGTTGATTATAAACAACTTGATCATCAATTATTGCTAATTTAGGTGCAATTTGTTGTTCAACAGCAGTTACTTTGTCTTGTAAATTTTGTGGTAAATCACTAAGCCAAGATTGCATTATTTATTCTCCTTTGTTGCTAATACTTCACATTGAACATGAATTTTGCCATGTTCATCCATTTGATAATAAACACCCTGAATTTCAGGAACAAAGCCAGCAAAGCGTTCCATGGCACCAACCAATACTTGGAAGTAATCACGGTCAACTGTTTGCCATTTTTCACCTGGAGCCACAATGAAGACACCTGGTGGATATGGTAATGCTCCTTCTAAAGCAACGCGACCAACAACATCATCTAATGAAACTAATTCACCTTCGTTATGCCGAAATGCTAAATCAGCATCAATTGGTGTCATTGTGTAGTTTTGCATATTTGGTTTAGCAAATAATGCTTGTTGTAATTGGAAAGTGTGATGATCACGATAATAAGCATGCATTTCTTGGCAAAGTTGTTTCAAAGTATAACCTTGATAACGTTGTGCATATTGCTTACTTAATTTTGGCAATGCAACTGTTAATGGTGCATCGGCTAAGTAATACTTTTCAAATAACATCAATGCATCAAACAATGCATCTAAATCACTATCAGTATCGCCTGGCGTCAATAAGAATAAGAGTGAATTCAAATCAGCTTTGGCCTTTAAAATATGATGTTCAGTTAAGAATTCAGCTACAACTGGTCCAGGAATACCAGTCATTTGATATTGATTATTAGCAATATCAACCCCTGGCGTTGCAATTGTCAACTTCAATGGATCAATCATCACTTGGTTTTCACCAACTTTGGTAAAACCATGCCATAAATTATCAGGTTGTAATTGCCAATATTTAGCTTGGGTAGCTAAGGTTTCAGTATCAATATCTTGCCATGGTTGGCCATCAACGGTTAGTGGTACTAATGGTTTAAATAACTTAGATTGTCTTAACAACCGTTTCCGCCATTCAATACTCCGTTTTAAAATATCTAACCACCAATTATTATTTCCCGGGCTATTAGCCAAGTATGAGTTAACTGTCATTGATGCATACAATGGGTAATTATAACTAGAAGTTACATACTTTAAGTAAGCGTTATTAAAGTGTTTATGATCAACATAACGCTTTTGTCCTTTAATATGATGATCCTTCTTCAAAATTTGAGAAGCTTGTCCCATCCCTGCTTGTTGTTTATGTAAAGATTGCGTTACCAAAATACCAGGATCATCAGGTCCAAGCAGCATTGCTAATGGTGAATATGGTTGCATTACTTGTAAGAATTGTTCAAAACCACCCCATGCACAATCAAAAAGAATGTAATCACATAATTTACCAATCCGATCAAGGACCCATTTAGCATTATAATAAACGCCATCATAAGTTTCGGCTTGGACAACAGCCATGCGAAATGGCCGTTTTTCATTGGCTTTTTCGGGAGCAACTTTAGCAATTTCTTGACGAAGGTATTGTTCATCAAATGCTTTAGCATCCATTTCACCAATTAGACCTAGTGCATTCCGGTCAGTTGGCATATATACAGGAATAACCCCGTTCATTAATAAAGCACCATTATAAAGGGACTTATGATTATTACGATCAAATAATACTAAATCACCAGGCCGTAAAACTGCACTGGCACAAATATCATTTGAACCAGTAGTACCGTTAGGACAGAAGTAAACTTTATCAGCATGATAAACCTTAGCAGCTAATTGTTCAGCCAATAATGGTGTTCCCGCGTGGGTCATCGTGTCACCCAATTCAGTAACAGTATCACTAGTATCTGCATATAATAAGTTTTCACCAAAGAACTTGTTAAACACAACGCCAGCTGGTCCTTTTGCAAAGTAACGACCATTATGATGGCCTGGTGTAGTAAAGCTAACCGGACGATGGTCAGCAAAATCAATTAAATCACTTAAAAATGGTGGCACATTATCATGTTCATATTGTGTTGCCATATCAGCAATTTGCGTACGTGTTGCTACTTTATCACTATTACCATCAATCATTACAATGGGAATATCTAAGCCTGCTTCTTCACATAATTGTTGAGCAATTTGTTGTTCATGTTCATCATCTTTAGAAACAACAATTGCTGCTAAGCCAGCCGCTTGCACATTCTTATCTAAAGTTACGTGTGGCCATTGTGCTGGTAAAAATGAAGTTAATGCTGGTGAAACCGCAATTTGTAAAACTTTCATTTTAACTTCTCCTTCCTTTTGATTCTTATCTACATTGTATATTACTCTTTAAAATTATTCATTAAATAATCGTACAATTGCATGTGCAATTCCACAATGATCATGATTAGTAGTTATCCAATCCGCAACTCGTTTGACATCATCGGTTGCATTAGCCATCGCAATCCCAACATCCGCTGTTTGTAACATCGTAATATCATTATTGCCATCTCCAATCGCAATAATTTGCTGATAAGATTGTTGTAATTGCTTAATTGCACTACCCTTACCAACATGTGGTGGTGAAATTTCTAAATCAACTGGTGAAGCTGTTGTAATTGCTAATCTATCACCAAATTGGTGATTAATCTTAGTAATTAATTACGAACGGGCATCAAAAATTTCAATATGTAAAATGCTATCATTAGCGAACTTATTAAATGCCGTTGTAATTGGAACAAACTGTTGATAAATTTCATCATAATACTGCTGCATGTAACAGATAATTGCCGTTGTTATCGTAGCACGTTTTTGGCCTAAGTAATATAACTGTTTAATTATTTGTTGCGAATAAAGTCGTGACCAAACATGATGCAATCCATAAACAACATAAATCATTTGGTGTTGTTCACAAAAATTAATAATTTGTTGCAATAACAAATTATCTTGAAAAGCATGATATGTAATAATCTGCTGCTTTTTATCTAAAATAATGACGCCATTTAACGCAATCATTCCTGCCTGTAAGTCGGCTTGTCTTAAAAGATTTTGAATATCGGTATAATAACGTCCTGATGCAATCATAAAATCATATTGTTTTTGCCACTTCTTAATGGCTAATGCATCATTCAAACTAATCATATCTTGCTGATTTAATAACGTTCCGTCTAAGTCACTTAACAATAATTTTTTCATTTTATTAATTCCACGTATTATTTATATTTAAAATTCTACTATGAAAATTAATAGTTTTGTTTTAAAATTAAAAATTGTGTGATTATAAACAGGAGGCAAAAGATGACAGTTTACATCAATTGGCTGTGTAAACCACCTAAGCAAATCCACTTTGTATTAATCAATTAAAATTTAATATAAAGGGGTTATACATATAATGGATGATTTACAACCAACCAATAAAAAGTATATGAGTTTAACAGCGATTATCATGCTGGACTTCGTAACAATTATTAGTTTTAAGGATATGCTTTATCCTTTCCAAAACCAAGGATTATCAGTTGTTATTTCATGGATATTCTTGTTAATTGCTTACGTTATTCCTTATGAATTAATCGTTAGTCAATTAGGTTTAACCTTCAAAAACCAAGAAGGTGGTTTAGCTTCATGGGTTAAACGGAGTAGTAATAGTACATTAGGTTACTGGACGTCATGGATGTACTGGGTACAAAGTGTCCCTTACATGGTTGATATTTCTAACTCTATTATTGTTTCATGGAGTTGGGTATTCCTTGGCAACAATAGTCTCAGTAAGCATATGTCACCATTTATTTTTGGTTTGTTAACTTTTAGCATTATTTTGGCATTTATTGTTATTCAAAACATTTTTAACAATTCATTGGAAACATTATCAATCATCGGCGGTAGTGCCATGTTTATTCTTTCAATGTTATTTGTTATTTTAACTGGTTGGTCAGTTTTACATGGTTTACATCCAGCTACACAGCCTTTTAACTGGCATGCTTTTGTACCAAAGTTCTCACTTCACTACTTCTCAACTACTGGTTTGTTAATCTTTGCAATGTCTGGCGCTGAATTAGCTGCACCTTATATTTCAAAGTTAAAGAAACCTCGGGAAGAATTTCATAAGGCAATGTGGACATTAGCCATTATGACCGGCTTCATGACCATCTTCGAATCACTATCATTAGGGGTATTCTTCAACTCACGTGATATTCCAAGTGACTTTAAGATGAATGGTCCATACTATGCTTTTCAATTGTTAGGACAAGCATTGGGTTGCGGTAAAGTGTTAATGTACATTTTCGCCGTTGTTCAAGCAATTTACATGATGGCAGAATTAGCCGTTTTGCTTGATGCTACTAGCCGGGTATTCGCTGGTGATGTTGCTGATAAATTCATGCCAAAATGGTTAACTAAGAAGAACAAGAAAGGTCGGCCAATTAACGCTTATATCTTAACTGCTGGCCTTTGCTTATTCTTATTATTAATTACCGGAACATTGCCAAATATTAATACCATTTATAACTGGTTATTAAATATTAACGGAATTGTTTCACCATACAAGACATGTTGGGTATTCTTTGCTTTCGTAATGATTCGTTGGCACCAAAAGGACTTCCATTCTGATTACGTCTTTATCAAGAATCGTAAAGGTGCGCTTGCAATTGGCTTATGGTGCTTAATCTTTACCTTTATCTGTGCTACACTTGGTTTCATCCCTCAAGATGCTAACTTAGGAACACACTTATTCAACAGTCAATTAATCATGAACATCATCACTGTAATCATTTTATTTGGAATGGGATTACTGTTACCATGGTTGCGCAAACGCGAAATTAAAAAAGAACAATTAAAACATAAATAATCATAAAAAAAGCAACTTCAATGAAGTTGCTTTTTTATGATTTAGTTAATTCATTAATTAATTCTTGCTGTAATAAGTGGATGACAAATTGATATGGTGCCAAATCATGATCAGCATCAACCAAATGACCATCAGCTGTAAACATAGCATCATTAATATTAATTTGAGGATTAACCGCCAAACTTTTCATTTTCAATCCTGCAGTTACTAACTTAAAAGCAGCCATTGCTTGTGGCCCACCATGATTACCATAAGTAACTAAGCTAATTGGTTTATTTCGCCATTCATCATACAAATAATCAAATGCATTCTTTAATGGCGCCGGATAACCCCAATTATATTGCGGAAAAATAGCAACAATGGCATCACAATGATTAATTGTATTACTCCATTGCTGCGTACATAGTTGTGAATAATGATGATGAGCAGGAATATCACCTTCATTCAAAAATGGTAATGCAATCATTTTTAAATCTAACAATTGAAAATGCAATTGCGGTGTTTGTAATTGTTGCATTAACCATTGAGCAAGGTGAATACTAACGCGATTAGGACGGGTACTACCAACAATAATTCCAACTTGTGGTTGCATTATAATACTCCTTTTAATGAATGTGATAGCGTTTGCGCAATCGTTTTACTACAACCCGCAATGTCGCAATGGCAACCGCTTCGCCTAAACCCCAACCAAGCATTGCCATAATAAAATAATCAATAATGCGTAAATCATAATGTTTAAACGCAAGCATAAATGGCCAGTGTTTAATTAAAATAATTAAAATTGAAGCTAACAATACAAAAACTGTCATGCCACCAATGACTTCAAAACCACGTAATAAGTGCCGTGGAATACTATCACGATAATGTAAAACCTTGTCAAAGCTACCACTGCGATGAAAAATTAGAGCTGCATAACTAATTAATGCCATAATATCAAACAATACAATGTTAGCCTTTGACAATAAAACTGGACAAAAATTAGGAAACATACTATTAATCGTTAATAACACAAAGGCAAATAAAATCATATCAAACCGTAACATGTTATTAGAAAAGCTACGATTGATAATTGCCATAATTAAACCATTTTCACCATGTTCACGTTGCATCCGTGCAACACCACGCCGACGTAACGTTTGCTTTAAAGTTAAATGAATATGTTGTTGTCTTGATAACATTTAAAACCCTCATCTATTAATTTTACTATCTTTACTTTAGCACTTTATTTATTGATTTCATTAATATTTACTATGTCAAAAAGAACTTTTTGTGCTACACTATCCATAGATAGTGAAACGGCAAGGGACACCATGTGGTGCGCCCTTTTTCTATATCAAAAATTTTTAATCGAGGTAACTAATTTAATATATGGAAACAACTGAAAAACCAGAAAAAGTACTTGTTACTGGTATTAGCATGCATAAAGATGATTTTAATTATACAATGCATGAATTAGCCGAATTAGCTCGTGGTAATGGCATGGATGTTGTTGGCGAAGTTCGTCAAAACATCGAAAAGCCATACCTTGGCACCTACTTTGGCCATGGTAAAATTCGTGAAATTAAAGCACTTGCAGCTGAAAAAGACGCAACAACAATTATTGTTAATAATGAACTTACACCGTCCCAAATCAATAATTTGGAAAAATTATTAGGTACCCATATCATAGATCGTACCGAATTAATTTTACAAATTTTCGCAATGCGTGCACATACTAAACAAGCCAAAACTCAAGTTGAAATTGCCCAATTACAATACCAATTACCACGTTTGCATCCATCTGCTAATAATTTGGACCAGCAACGTAATGGTGGAATGTCCAACCGTGGGCTTGGTGAAACCCAATTGGAATTAGATCGGCGTGTGATTCAAAAGCGGATTAGTCATTTACGGCAAGTTATTAAAGAAACCGAAAAGGAACAACGCATTCAAAAAGCACAACGGAAACGGCATGCCTTACCAACAGTTGCGTTAGTTGGTTATACTAACGCTGGTAAATCAACCACAATGAATGGTTTGCTACGTTTATTTAACAAGGATAGTGAACACAAACAAGTTTTTGAAAAGAACATGTTATTTGCCACCTTGGATACTAGTGTGCGTGAAATTACATTACCTTCACATCGTCACTTCTTACTAAGTGATACTGTTGGTTTTGTTAGCAACTTACCACATAACTTGGTTGAATCATTTAAAGCAACTTTAGCTGAAGCTGCTGAAGCTGATTTATTAGTCCAAGTCGTTGACTATGCTGATCCTAACTATCCTGACATGATGGCTACGACAGCACGTACACTTGAAGAAATTGGTATTACCCAACGGCCAATGATTATTGGCTTTAACAAAGCCGATTTAAAGAAGGATGCTGAATATCCTGACATTAATGGTGATGAATTAATTTATTCAGCACGTGATGATAAATCATTAGAAGTTTTGGCACAAATGATTGAAAAGAAATTATTCACCGATTATCATGCCGTAACTTTTATGATTCCATTCACTGCTGGTCAAATTGTCAGCCAATTGGAAAATAATAACTATGTCATTGATAAGGAATATACAAGCGAAGGTACTAAGTTAACGGTTGAAGTAAAAGACGAAACTGCAGCTCGTTTGCAAAAGTATATTATTACTGATGATGAAGATTAATTATTAACGTAAAAAGCGTGAATGACTTAAAAGTCATTCACGCTTTTTTATGTTAATAATGATGTCGACGACTACGACGACTAGCTGGTTGATTAATACGATTATCTACTAATGAGGATTGATCATTTCGAGGAATCGTATTTTTAACATTATCATTAACATCTTCATAAGCCACATGCACAATAACTTCAAAAGGTCGTTGTTCAGCAACCATGCCATTACGACCAGCCCGCTTGAATGGTCCGCCACTTAGGTAAGCATTAGCTAAAGCAAACCGGTATTGCGGTTGTGTTGCGGTAACATCAGTAAAACCAATTTTCGTAATTGTTCCTACTGGCTTAGCAGTCATTGAATTCATCCCTGCACATACAACCAATTGGTGTGTGTAAGCATCTTCACGCAATTCATAAAACGGTAATTGCAATGGTTTGCTCATCGCTAAAATTGGTTCATGGGTTTTACATGCTTCTTTATATAATTCACGATCAGATAAACCACTATAATTTAAATGTAAGTAACCCTTACGTTCTAATAATTGTGCTAATTCATTAATGTTTTGTTGTTGGACTGCATCCACATGCAATTCAGCTGGCAAAATATGCTTTTGATCAAACAATCCGGCCGAAGGAATGTTCTGGTTAAATAAAGGACCATCACCAGTTGCACTAGCTGCATTAGGATTACCACCAAGAGCTTTTTCAACATATGGTGAAATATCAAACTTAACAGTCTTATCAGTAAAGTAATAAATAAAGTTCAAAATTAAAAAGTATTCCAAAACCAAAAAAGCTAATAAATACCAAAAGCCCTGCCAACGATAACCAGCATAACGTAAGTTATCAATTGCAATATACAACAAATAAAAATTAACAATAAAAGCAATCACAGTAATTGCACGGTTTTTAGGCTTATCTTTAATATTAAAATATCCTAAAAATTGACTTAATAATTGTAATCCTGACAGCATTATTGATTGCCTCCTTGGGTTGTTTGATTAGTGGTAGTTTGCTTATCATTAGTTACGGCTTCATTAGTAGTTGTTTTATTAGTTGTAGTTGGTTCATCATTAGTTGTTGTTTGACCCGTTGTTGTCTTAGTAGTTGTATTATCAGTGTTATTAGTTGTTTGTGTTTGGGCAATTGATGCCTTTTGCGCATTATTAGTTGTAGTATCAGTTGTTTGTTCGTTATTATTCGTTGTGGTTTGCTTAGTAATATTAGTTGGTTGTTTAGTAGTGCTAGTAGCAGTTTGATCAGTAGTCTTATTCTGATTATCAGCAACTGATGATTGCTTATTCTTATCAATTGTTGTTGATGTTTGGGTTGGTTGCTGACTTGATTGCTGAGCAGCTTGTTTAGCTCGTTCTGAACTAACTGTTCGTGAGTATTGTTCAGCTGATTGTGGCCGTGCTGTTGGTGTAATCGTAGTATGAACAATATTCCATCCAGAAATTAAAATAACAATTGAAATAATTGCTGCTGGTGTTAATAAAGGCGGCGTACGATGATCCATCACTAGTCCTCCATAATATTTTGCATAATTTTAGCTAATTTAGCTTTCGTTTGTTGCCAATCATCATTTACAATTACATGCGCATAAGGTTTAAGCGCTGCTGGTAAATGCAAATCACGTTGGTATTCATTACTATTAAGACGTTGTTCGACAAGTTGTTCATTATCACCACGCATCAACATCCGTTGTTTTAAATTAGTTTGTGGTGAAACCGTTAAAAAAATTAATGTTAATTCTTGATGAGGTAACTTTTGAAAATAAGTTATTGCCCCAGCAGTATCCAAAACAATTTCAGCAATATCACTTTTCTGCCAAGCTCGTTCAATGCCTTCACGTGAAGAACCATAATGATGATTATTATAATTAACTTCTTCAATTAAATGTAATTGTTGCATGCTTGCTTCCGTTTCAAAATAATAATCAACACCAGGTTGTTCATGTAAGCGTGGGGCACGCGTTGTGTGCGTGACAACAGGTTGAACATGGTATTTTTCTTTTAAATAATTACGAACGGTAGTCTTGCCAGTTCCTGATGCGCCCGTAATAATAATTAAGTGTTTCAAATTAATAGCCTTTCATTTCGTTTAATTAATTCTAGATTTTAGCATATTTATACGTTAATAGTACATGTAAATCTATAAGAATAATTAAAAAAAGCTTGTAGCTTTTTATCAGCTACAAGCTTTTCAGTTTATTATTTAATAATTATTATTTAAACATCTTCCGTGCTGCTTTCAACAAAGTCTTTGGATCTTTGTCGTAACGAGGTGTTTTTACTAATTTATCCATTGATACGCCAGCGAAGTAGTATGCTGCAATTTCACCACTCCGAACTGCACTTTCTTCAGTAAAGATCATTTGGTATGGTTGTTCAACAAATTCACCAGTAAATGCCAAGTTAGTTGAATGTTCAGGAATAATTTCTGGACGATCACTCTTAGCACGGTTATTGAATAATGCTGATGCGTATGGCATGTAAACTGGGATACAGTTAATAACACTATCCAAAATTGCTTGTTTCTTTTCCATGATGTTTACTGGACCTGGGTCAACCTTTGATAATTGACCAATTAATTCTTCAAGCATTTCTTTACCAGTCATCTTGATGTATTGTTTATCAACAAATTCACCACGACGACGTGGATATAAGAAGTAACCCCAAATTACTGTTTCATTAGGTTTTTGAGTTGTAAAGTGAGGTTGATGGTGAACAACAATTGATGTATTAACATCTTTTTGACCAAGTGGTGTAATTGGTTCAGTTGAAATAAATGAATTCAACGCATTACCAGGTACTTGGGTAGTAATCCGGGTAATTTCGTTAATTAACAAGTGGTTCTTAGTAGTTACAGTGTAACTTACCCATTCACTTGCATTCCGATCAGCGAAGAATTTATCAGGATTACCTAAGTTATAGAAGTGTTCAGTTGCTTTCTTCCATAAGCTTGAAGCAGCGCCATAATCCATGTTTTCTGGAGCTGGTGTATTGAAATCACCTAATGTTGCTGAATCAGTAATTGAACCATTGGTGAAGAAGACAGCAGTATCATCATCAACATCAACATGTTCATGTTCGCCGGTTTCAACATTTTCCATTTCTAAACCAGTAACAGTAATTTCATCTTGCATTGGGGTATCTTTGAAGTCCCAATCGGTTACCCGCCGGTTCAAGACAATCTTGCAGCCTTGCTTTTGCAAGTAATCAATTAAAGGCATCATGATACTTGTTTGTTGATTATAACGTGTCCGGTTTACACCAACCAAGTGTTCAATTTGAGTAAATTCATAAATCATTTGGTGCATGTAACGCCGTAATTCTTGTGCAGAACTTTGGACACGGAATGCAAAAGTTGTTTCCCACATATACCAGAAGTTAGTTTCAAAAATATGTGGATCATCAGCAAAGTAATCTGCAATTGAAATGTTATCCAATTCAGTTTCTTTGTCATCAGGCATTAACATTAATTTAGATAATAAGACACGATCCTTATTATTTAAACCTAATTTACCGCCATCAACAATACCTACACCACCTTGCATTAACCGTGCGCGGTCATATGTCCGGTGCCGTGCATCAAAATCACGCGTATCTTCAGCAGCGGTCATACCCTTTTCAGTATAAGAAGGAACCCGACTTAATAAATCCATTAAGTCAACGTATGTCCGGTAATTAAGCATCCGACCACCACGAGCAATGAAGCCATTAGTATTCTTCATTGGGTATTTCTTATTCCAGTATTCTTTTGAAGCAGCTGCATAGGTTTCACCATCATTTGATCCATGGTCATCAATACTATAGAAAGTGATATCTTTACCTTGCCAATGACCTTCTTGAATCAAGTAAACTGCAGCAGCCATATTAGCGATACCGGCGCCAATCATAATTGCTTTACTTTTTGTCATTGTTTACTTCCTCCCATCAAAACTATCTATATATACTTAGTTTACTTAAAGAAAAAGAAAATAGAAAGCAAAAAACTTCTCAATTATGACAAAACGTCTAAAGTGTAAAAAACTATGGCCAATAAACTACATAAGGCTTAATTACTTGATGATGATAATGTCTTAAACTCTTAAAATGACGATATTTTCCTTTTAAAATATAAACTGCAGGTTGTGAATGTTGCTTTAACTTAGTAGCAAAATAATAACGTCCCCAATGACAATTTAAATTATTATGTTTAGTTAGATATAAATGCATCCCTCGATTGAATTGATATGGACTAATCGGATCATCAAATGCAGTAAAAATAAAATTACGATTTTTACGAGCATCAATAATATTAATTGCTTGATTAGCCTTCGCATGTTGCTGTGCAATCTTTAAAGCCTGTTGATAATTATTGCCAACCCAGTAACCATAAAAGGTTTTAACTGGCATAATTGTTAATGCCGTTCGACTCATACCAAAATAATTACCAGCAAAAACTAACATACTAACGCCAATTAATATGCCATAACTCCAGCGCCAACAGCACTTTTGTAATAAAAGATCACCGCCAACTGCTGCAAAATAAAGTAATGGCAAAATTAATAAATTATCATGAATGTAATTTGGCGTAGTAACAATTATCGTTGGCAAAGCTGCTAACAAAAATAGCAACATAAACATTGTTAAATCATCATGGATTTTATTAAACAAACTATACCCTAAGCCAATTACCATTAATAACATTGTTAATGGATAGAAAGCATAAAATGGTAACAAGGAACCAACTTGACTACCATACTGACCTTTGAATAATAAAGCTAATAAAGCACCAATATTTTTAATAATTGCGACTAACGGTGAAGTCTTAGCACTAAAACACCATGAATCACTAAGACGCGTTCCTAATAATTTGGTAATTGTTAAATTGCCAATTTGCAATGCCTGGTGACTAATATAGTTAACATATATGAATAATAATAAGGGCCATGTTAAGAGAATATCGATACCGACAACGATTCCTAATTGTGTTAAAGAAAGACGTTTAGTATGCCATAACCACCAATGAATAAGGACAAAAAATAAGCCTAATACTAGCCAATTAGCAGCATAAGTATATGCTCCTAAACATAAACAAACATTAAATAAGATTAGCCAGCCAATTTGTTGCTTTTTCAAAAACATTACAAAGCAACTAAAAACAAGCAAATAAACGACGGGCATTAAATTACTTTCAACAGCCCAACGATTATTAATAATTGTTACTGGACTTAGTGCTAACAATGCAATTAGGATCAACAAACGTTGTGGAGCCATTTTATAGTTTATTAACACATATGTCACTATAAATAATGCCATAATACTTAGAAAAACTAATGGCAAGCGGTAAGTAAAGATACTCAAACCACAAAGTTTAATTAATGGAATTGTTAATAAAGGATAAAGAATATTCATCCCTGAACCCCAGGCAATTAAATACACTGGATATGAATGTAACCACATGCTAACGCCATAATGAGCCAAACACCACGCATTGTAGCCACCCATTGCCTCATCAGCATTCACACCCATACTTGTTCCATAACGATAAACTCTTAAAAAAATTGCCAAAATTAAAATTAATAACAAAATAATGCGAAATGAACGTTGATACAATTTGATTTTTGAAGTACGAAATAAGCATACCAACATTATTAACGCTAAAATTATCATAATTAACTCATACCACACGATTACAATCTCCAAAACAAAAAATACCTTAAAATCATTTACTTATCTATGATTTTAAGGTATTTTGCATAATTATTTAATTAATTTTGTAAAGCACCTGAACCAGGGGCAAAGTAGTACTTTTTACCAATAATCGTTTGCCAACCATAAAGCATTTGACCTTGCACATTATAGTAAACTGTCTTATCATGCTTCAAATTACCATCATAAACGGTTTGGAAACCAGTTAACATTGCCCCGGTTTTGGCATCAAATAAGTACCAGTGACCATCAATATATTGTTGACCATATTGCATTTGCCCGTCGTTGTTATAGTAAACGCGAATATTTTGATGCAAAGTATCACTATAAACGGTTTGGAAACCACTCAAGCGCATGCCACTATATGGTTGTAAGTAATACCAATGACCATCAATGTATTGTTGACCGTATTGCATTTGACCTTGGGCATTATAATAAACAACCTTGCCAGGAAGTTGTTGCCAACCCGTTTGCATCGCACCACTTGGCGTTGCAAATAAGTACCAATGACCATCAATGTATTGTTGACCATATTGCATTTGGCCTTGTGCATTATAGTAAACTGTTTTGTTATGCTTCAAATTACCGTCATAAACACTTTGGAAACCAGTTTGCATTGCACCGGTACCATTAGCAAACAAGTACCAGTGACCATTAATATATTGTTGACCATATTGCATTTGACCTTGATCATTGTAGTAAACGGTCTTATTGCAATGTAAACCACCATCATAAACAGTTTGGAAACCAGTTAATACTAAGCCACTATATGGTTGTAAGTAGTACCAGTGACCGTCAATGTATTGTTGACCGTATTGCATTTGGCCTTGAGCGTTGTAGTAAACTTTTTTACCAGGTAATTGTTGGAAACCAGTTTGCATCGCACCACTACCATTAGCAAATAAATACCAATGACCGTTGATATATTGTTGACCGTATTGCATTTGACCTTGGGCATTGTAGTAAACGGTCTTATTATGATGCAAATTACCATCATAAACAGTTTGGAAACCTGTTTCCATTGCACCAGTGCCATTAGCAAACAAGTACCAGTGACCATTAATATATTGTTGGCCGTATTGCATTTGACCTTGGGCATTGTAGTAAACGGTCTTGTCATGATGCAATGTATTATCATAAATAGTTTGGAAACCAGTTAAATTCTTACCATCTTGCTGTAAGTACCAGTGACCATTTTGGTAAACTTCATGCGGTTTATCACTAGCTTGATTGAAAATATTCTTATAATCAATTGATGCATCAAAATAGCCTGACAAACCAGGGATAGTTACTGTTGAACTAAATTGCCATGCACCATATTGTGTATTCCAAAGATTATTCCGTGAAGGTGTGTATGGATATTGTGCCATCCAAACCCGATCATTACCAACCACACTAATGACATTATCACGTTGTTGATAACTAACAAATGTATACAAAACATGATTATCATAACCACGGTTACTTAATTGATTAAAGAATGCCCGTGTATTCGCAGCGGCACTAGCAACGGCCGTTTCACTTGATTCTAAGTCATCAACTACGACAGTATCATTACTCAAACCAAACTTTTGAATAATATTAGCAAAGTAATTAGCTTCATTAACCGCTTCAGTAGCATTGGTGTAGTGAGCGTAATGATATACCGCAATATTCAAACCAGCGGCTTCAGCATTTTTAATATCTTGGTTTGCACCCCACCAAATATAACTAGTACCCTCAGTTAACTTAACAATGATTGTTTTAACACCGCATTGTTTCATATACCGGAATTGATCAACTGTAATCGTTTTGCCACCATTATTATTAGATGAAAGGTCGATAGCATCCATCCGTGGTGCATCACTATCACCTAATGGTAAAATCGCAATTGTTGGTGTCCAGAAACTATTAGCAGTCATTTGACTAGTATGATCACCAACAGGTGGTTGTGATACTACACTACCATCAATTTGATTAATCATAGTACCTGGTAATTGTGGTGCAGTAACTGTTGGTTGGACACTACTTGCAAAGAAGCCACTATTATGATCACTATTGCTAGTTGCTTGTGAAGCAGTGCTTGTGGCTAATGAATCACCTTGCTTAGTACCACTCATAACTTGTGAAGCTTGACTTGCATTAATTGCACTAGTTGTTAATGTGGCATTTTCACTAGCAGTTGTTTGTGAAGTAGTATTAATATTCGCTGATGATAAATTATTAAGAACTTGATCCTGGTTAGTTGTGAAAGTTGCAGCACTAGTAGTTGAAATAGCTTGTGATTTTACTTGTGAAGTTTGGTTAGTATTTACCTGTGAATGATCATTTTGTGCAGCTTGACTAGCACTAACTTGTGAGGCAACATCACTTGCTGATTTTGCTTGTGAAGTAACTACTACAGAAGTAGCTTGTTGTGAAGCATTATTAGCACTTGCTACTGAGGTAGTATTAACACTTGTTGAAGTTACTTTAGCATTAGTAGCGTAACTAACATTATGTGCGTCATTACTGGTAGTAACTGCTTGACTAGTTACACTACTTTGTGAAGCACTTTGAGACGTAGCTTGACTAGTAGTTGTTTTTAGAGAAACATTTGCTTGTGATTTTGCATCACTTACTTGTGAAGTACTGCTTTGTGATGATGCATTGTTAGCAGTACTTGCTTGTGAATGATTAATTTGTGAAGCTTGACTAGCAGTTGCACTATTATGTAAGGCAACTGCTGAAGTACTATTATCATTTGTTTGTTGATTATTTTCTTGAACTGAATCATCGACAGTGGCTGCATGAGCTGCATGTGCATCAGTTTCAACAAATGTAGTTACACCAACCATTGTTGTAATTAAAGCTGCAACCCAATGTTTACCACTCTTGTACATTTTATAGTGTTCTTTACGCATTAGCTAACCCCTGTTCCTTTTATTTATAAGTAAATTATATTTAATTATATACATTTATTATAAAAAAACGCAATTTTAATTACTAATCTAGATATACTAAAATAAATTGAAGTTACTGTTTGGATATGGAGAAAAATTATGGAAAAAATTCAAATTTATACTGACGGCGGTTGCCGAAACACCGGCAACACTAGCGGCGGTCAAGTTAAGCCTACTGATAAGGCCGCTTGGGCTGCTCTCTTAATTTATGGCAAACATACTAAAGAACTAACTGCCGGTGAATTTGGTAAAACTAATAATTATATGGAAATTATGGCAATCATTCAGGGACTAAGTGCTCTCAAACGTTATGATTTGCCAGTAATTGTTTATTCTGATTCGGCTTATGTAATTGATACAATTAATCAAAAATGGTACCTAAAATGGCAAAAGAATAATTGGCAAACCGCTAAAAAACAACCAGTTAAGAACCAGGCATTATGGCAACAATTACTTACTTTAATTAACAAATTCACCGATATTCAATTTGTTAAAGTCAAAGGACATGCCAATAATCAATATAACAATTATGTCGATGCGCTTCTTAATAAAACAATGGATCAAATGTAAAAGCAGTTGTATACACAACTGCTTTTTTGTTAAATTAATTTCGTTTTTTAAAAAGATTACCGACAAAGATAAATAAACGTTGCCGTAAATATTCAATTAATGAACAAACCGCAAAGACAATTGGGCAAATAATTAATGCTTCAACAATAATGTTACGCCAATCGCCCCGAATTAAACTTGGCAGATTTAACCAATGCTGCCATAATATTTCTTCACTAAAGGGATTATCATGAATCAAATAAACCCCAAATACCGTGCTAGCAACCGTATTAATAAATTGATTACTCTGTATGTGCCAGTTTTTACCCCATAAAAATAATCCTAAAGCAATTAAGTAAACAATAAAGCTTTCATTACTTGAAAAATAGAAAGTATTGGCAAAAATATGTTGACTATGCCGTGCTACCGCTAACAAATTAAGTGAAATAATTGTACCCCATATTATTAATAATGAAACAATAAATAATATGAAACCAACCATTCCTTCAGAAATCCGCCATTGTAATGGGTATAACCGCAAATAAGCACCAGTTGTATAAAATAAAATAAACAACATAACATTATTAACCGCAATACTAAATGAACCGGGTAAAAATGTTGGTAAAAAACTAGCAATCACAATTAAAATCGCAATCAATTTTAAAAATTCATGTTTAGTTAATTGGGTTAAGCACTTATTTATGTAAGGAACAAATAAATACAAAATAACATAAGCGGTTGCGAACCAGTATGTACCATAACTAATTGGTAAAAATGCTTTTACAATTAAACTTCGATTTAATTGAATAATATGAAAAGCAGCATTTAATGCAAAAATTACTAATGAATAAAACCAGATTTGTAATAACAAGCTAATTAAGCGTTTCTTCATCTTACCACTACTTAATGTTGTTGTTATTAAGAAATAACCTGAAATCATTACAAACAAATCAACGCCAACTTTACCACAAGACGCAATTAACTGTGCAGTCATGTTAGAAGACATGTATTTCAAAGGTAAAGTTGTTGCCGGCAAATCATAATTAAGAACACCATGTACCACAAAATGATGAAAAACAATTAACACCATCGCAATAATACGCAATAATTCAATGTTTGATTGGCGTTCTTTCTTTTTAACTTGGTTCATAAAATTTCTCCTATACAAACTGAATTACCTCATCATTTTACTACTGAAAATATAAAAAAAGTAGGTATGCAAAGCATACCTACTTGTCATTATTTTTATTGATTATCAACAATGCCACCGAATACCTTCAATGATTGTAATGGATAACCATTATCATCAAACATACTCATGTTATCCCATGATGAACCGCCCCAGGCTGGTTTACCATTATAGTACATTACGTTGTTTGGTGAATAGCCTAATGCATGACTGTTGCACCAACCTGTACCATATTGTTCGGATGCAGCATCATTATATTGCCAGTTATCCCAGCCGGCTTTTACTGGAATCCATGCTGGTTCCCAATAGAAAGCGCCAAGACCATTACCAGCAACAATTGCTTTATACATGGCTTCGATTTCATCAACTTGTCCTTGTGGTCCTACTGGATAAGCTTCAGTGTTTTGGAATGGTGTGTTAGTAGCACCAACTGAGTTAGGAGTACCATCAGCATCATTTACTGAGTTAGCCCAACTTGTTTCCAAAACAACAAATTGTTTGTGATACTTTTCAGCTACCATTTTTTCAACTGCTAATAAGTTATTAGGAGTATTAGCACCAACACCTAAACCATGACCATTTTGACTATCGCATGACCAGCATGGATAGTATGAAGAACCAAGAATATCATAGTTAACATTATGTTGTTGCATAACATCCATGATATTTTCATACTTATCAATGTTTGGTGTTTCTAGTTGAATTACGGTCTTAGTTGTTGGTGAAATTGCCCGAATCGCATCAAGGCCAGCATTCAAGTACTTGCAAATTGCGTCAGCCCGAGCTGGCATATCCCAAGCACCTTGATATGAACCACCATGATCACGATCAGTAGCTTGTCCTAAGATACCATTAGTAATTTCATTACCAACTTGCGCCATGCCAACATTAATGCCAGCATTCTTAAAGTCATTCATAACCTTTGAAGTATATTGGCTAACTTCTTTAGCAATATCATCAATTGATTCTTCACCCCATGCTTTAGGCACAAGTTGTTTACCAGGATCAGCCCAGAAGTCTGAATATTGGAAATCAAGCATGACATTCATACCATACTTAGCAGCTGCTTTAGCAATGTCTAAGCCTGTCTTTTCATCATTGCTACCACCACTGTAAGTTTGGTTTTGTGCATCATATGGATCAACCCATAAACGAATCCGAATGTAGTTTACACCAGCATCTTTTAAGACTTGCATTAAATCAACTTGTTGACCATTAAAGTCGTAGAATTTAACGCCAGCTTTTTGTAAAGCAATGTAACTAGAAACATCAACGCCACGGATAGTACTGTTAGTTACACCCTTAATTGGCGTAATTACAACGTTATCGTAACGTAAGCCATTGCAACTACCTGTCTTGTAAGCTGCTTCAATTTGTTGTGGTGTCATGCTAGTTGATGGTACACCAGTACTATTATCAGTATTAGTCGTGTTGCTAGTTGGTTTACCATATACTAACGTTGCACTGTATTTAACAACAATTGGGCTACCATAGGTAACATTCTTATTGTCATTTTGAATATTCCATTCTTTGCCAGCAGCATTAGGTCCTTCTAGCCAGTATTCATAGTGATATGGATTACCCCATTTATCATAGTAAGTTGTTTGACCAATGTAAGCTTGATTCATACCACCCAAGTTATTAGCAATAATACCTAATGTTGATTGACTAATGGTTTGGTTAGCATTACCAGTTAATAAACTTTGTTCATTACTATTTAATGCATCACGTAAATCAGCTGGATCAACACAACCAGCAGTTAAACCATTTTCAACATCAGTATTAATACCAGGATTTTTGTAAACATTATCAACTACATACTTAATACTTGAAGTTGCAGTAGCATTAGGACTCATTTGGTCGTTATTGTACATTACAACGATAGTATGCCAAGTATTATTAGCATTATCCTTGGCAACGCCAACACCAAATGCTTGCCAGTTATAATTATTACCTAACATATTAACAATGTCGTTAGCAGCACTCATTGCCGCACTGTTAAGATCACTATTAGTAATGCTTACTTGGTAAGCATGCGCTACCCCATTCATTAATTGTGTATTTTGTAAGTTAGTTTCGATGGCACTATCACTACTATCAAGGTCACCTTGAGCAACTAATTGGGCAACATCATGCAAACTAAAGGCATAATAATTATCATCCTTATTCAACCAATTACCGTCTAATGTCTTCTTACCTTGTTGTTGCAAAATATTATTAATATCAGTTGCAACAGCATCACGATATTGACTTAATTGTGGATTTACCAAAACACCTTCAGCACTAAATTGATAATACTGGCCATTAATACTTTGTTGACCAGTCATCATTTGTCCAGTTGGTGCTTCAAAGTAATAAGTACCTTTATCAAGATTTTGCCAACCATATTGCATTTGACCATCTTGGTTATAGTAAACGGTCTTAACTTGATTTAAGCCACCATCATAAAGATTTTGGAAACCAGTTTGCATCGCACCAGTTGGGGTTGCAAATAAGTACCAGTGACCATTGATGTATTGTTGGCCATATTGCATTTGACCATTATCAGCATAGTAAACAGTCTTATCGTGTTTTAAGCCACCATCATATAAAGTTTGGAAACCTGTTAACATCATGCCACTATATGGTTGTAAGTAGTACCAATGACCGTCAATGTATTGTTGGCCATATTGCATTTGACCTTGATCATTGTAGTAAACCTTTTTGCCTGGTAATTGTTGCCAGCCAGTTTGCATCGCACCAGTTGGTTCAGCAAATAAGTACCAATGACCATCAATTTGTTGTTGACCATATTGCATTTGACCGTTATCAGCATAGTAAACGGTCTTGTCATGTTTCAAACTACCATCATATAGAGTTTGGAAACCAGTTTGCATCGCGCCACTTGGCGTTGCAAATAAGTACCAGTGACCATCAATGTATTGTTGACCATATTGCATTTGACCATCGTTGTTATAGTAAACAGTCTTATCATGCTTCATATCGCCATCATAAACACTTTGGAAACCTGTTAACATCATGCCACTATATGGTTGTAAGTAGTACCAGTGACCATCAATGTATTGTTGGTCGTATTGCATTTGACCTTGAGCATTATAGTAAACCTTTTTACCAGGTAATTGTTGCCAACCGGTTTGCATCGCACCACTTGGCGTTGCAAATAAGTACCAGTGACCATCAATTTGTTGTTGGCCGTATTGCATTTGACCATCTTGATTATAGTAAACCGTTTTATTACGCTTTAAATCACCGTCATAAACAGTTTGAAACCCAGTTTCCATGGCACCACTGCGAGTGTTAAATAAGTACCAATGATTGTCAATATGTTGTTGACCATATTGCATTTGACCATCGTTATTATAATAAACAGTCTTATCATGCTTTAAATTACCATCATAAACATTTTGAAAACCTTTAAGCATTTCGCCTTGGGCATTATATAAGTACCAATACCCATCTTGATACTTTTGCACATAATCATTATTGGCTTGACTTGTTTGACTATTAGCTTGGGAAGCAGCACTTGTAGCTTGACTAGCAGCATTAGAAACCGCACTTTCAGCTTGTGATGCTGATTGATTATTACTATTTAAATTATTTGCTTGTGAAGCAGTACTTGCTTGTTTAGTAGTGTTTGTTTGTGAAGTTTTATTATTTTGACTAGTAGCACTAGTTTGAGTTAATAAAGTAGTTGCATCATTATTAACGGCACTAGCACTTGTTGTTTGTTGTGAAGCAGTACTTACACTTGCATTAGCTTGTGAAGCAACTGCTGAATTAGTTGTTGCTTGTGATTTAGCAACTTGACTAGTAACTGTTGAAGCAACAGCACTTGCTGTAGTTGTTTTAGCAGTACTTGTTGCATTTTGACTAGCTTGTGAAGTTGCTGCACTAGTACTTGCTTGTGATTGCATAGTTTGACTAGTAGCACTAGCAGCATTTTGTGAACTTGGTTGTTTTGCAGCACTTGTTGCTTTAACAGCAGCAGAATTACTATGTAATTGGACACTTGTCTTGTTAGCATTACTACTTGCAGTAGCTACTTTGCTACTTTGTGATTGATTATTAACTGTATCCGCATGTGCATCATGAAGATCAGCTTCAACCATTGTAGTAACACCAACAATTGTTGTTATTAAAGCACTTACCCAATGCTTACCACTTTTATACATTTTATAGTGTTCTTTACGATCGTACATTTTTAAAAATTCCCTTTTATTTTCCTTTTTTCATGTTTATGATAATTTCAACATATTACAATTGATTTTATGTGTCAATAACCATATTTTAATAAAAATATTCACTTATTAAGCCAAATACTTACATACTCAAAGGAAGAATCATGGTAAAAAATAAGAAAAAATTTTTATTAGGAATATTAATTACAATTAGTATCATTTTTGCAATTTTAGTGGGTGCTTGTTTTTACTTTTATAATATGGCCTTTGTTCCTGGTCATAAGGATTTTTTGTCAGCACCAACACCGTTAAAACCAGGCACGCCATTTTATGAAGAACGCAAATGGTACGCTGATTGTCCAAAACAAACCTGGTACCAAGAAACACCTGATGGTTATCGTCTTGATGCATATTACATCCCAGCTGCTACCGCAACTAATAAAACAGCCATTGTTGATCATGGCTATATGCAAAACAAAAAAGTAATGGGAGCCTATGCCGCATTATTCCATAATATGGGATACAATGTTTTATTGCCCGATTTACGTGATCTTGGTGACAGCCAAGGTAAGTTCATTGGTTACGGCTGGCCTGATCGAAAAGATATGGTGCGTTGGGCAAATGAAGTAATTACTAAAAATGGTCAAAACAGCCAAATCGTCATGTTCGGAATCAGTATGGGTGGCGCAACAATGGCAATGACCAGTGGCGAAGCAAACTTACCAAAACAAGTTAAGGCTTTTATTGTTGATAGTCCTTATACATCAGTTGAAGGTGAAATTGAATACCAAGCTATGCAAATGTTTCACATTCCCTACTGGCCATTGTTCCCAATTTTTGAACAAGTTATTAAGTTTAAAACTGGTGGTTATGACATTCGCAAGATGAGTACCCTTAATCAAGTTAAGAAGGATAAAGTTCCTATCTTATACATTGCTGGTACTGGTGATACTTTTGTGCCATACAAAGACACTATTGAGTTATACAAAGCAACAAAAGCACCTAAGGAATTATTACTAGTTCCCCATGCTAAACATGTTAAATCTTACCAAGTAGCACCACAAAAATATCAGCAAACAATTAGTAACTTTTTGAAAAAATACATCAACTAATGAAAAAGCCTTCTTCATCAAAAGATGAAGAAGGCTTTTATTATGCTTAATAAGTATTATTAGTGTAATGTGTTGTATCAGTACCTTCAGTATTGTATTCTTGCGTTTCACCGGCAAAGAAGGCTTGATTCTTAGCATTTAATTGGGTTTCTAAGTTATCAAGGGTTTCTTTCTTAAGGCCTAGTGATTGCCGCAAAATATCAGAAGCTTTTTGCAAATTAGCTGTTGAAGCAACTTGATATGAACTTTCGTTAATCCAAGCCGTTTGTCCTTGTAATTGACCACGTTCAGTTGTATCAACATCATGCATTTGTTTAGCTAACTTCAATACTTCAGTTAATTTCAAATTAGTTTTAACATTACCATTCAAAGAATTGATAAAATCTTGCGTATGGGCAATGCCTTCATGCGAAGCTAATTTCTTCATTAAGGCTTGTAAAACTAATTGTTGCCGTTCTTGTCGGCCATAATCGCCTTGTGGATCTTGATGCCGCATCCGTGTAAAGGCAAGGGCTGCTTTACCATTCAAGTGTGTTTTTACACCTTGCGTAAAGTTATAACCACCATAGCTAAATGTTAACGGACTAACAACGTCAACGCCACCAACGGCATCAACCATCTTTTCAAGACCACCCATGTTTACAGTTACATAGTAATTAATCGGAATATTAACTAACTTGCTAACTGTATTCATTGCCATTTTTGATTCGCCAATATTATAGGCAGCATTAATTTTTTGTACATTGGTTTTTGCAGTGCCAATCATTTGTGCCATTGTATCCCGCGGAATGCTGTACATCACAGTCTTTTCTTTCTTAGGATTGACGGTCATAACAATCATTGTATCGGAATTACCACGATCAATTCGGCCTTCAGCCCCCGTATCGACACCAAGTAATAATACTGAGAATGGCTTATCGCCTTGCATAGCATTACTTGCTTGACTATTATCATAAATATTACGATACATACTATTAACACTGTGGAAGCAGAACCAACCAAAACCAGCAATTAACACTAATAATATTGCAATAATTATCCAAATAATTCTTCCAGTATGTCTTTTACGCTTAACACTTGCTCTTCTTGTCATACTATGCCTCACAATCTTAAACTGTTATCAGTTTACACTATTTTAGATTTTAAGCCCAAATGCTTAGTTAATTTATCCAAAGTAATACTACTTAGCACTAAGATAATTGGCAAAAAGGCAAACATATAACGACTATTAGCTTCCCAAATTAACAAGAAAATCATATTACCAAAAAGACTAATCATCCCTGCGTCCATAAAAGTAACCCGAAATTCACGTTTGAAAAGTCGACGCCATGCTCCCATTACTACCAAAATCCATAATGCCAAATTATAAGCACTGCACCAATAGATAAAGTAATATCGTTTATTACCATAAAAATATTGTGCTAGTTTGGATACTGGTGATGGCGAAACTAAACAAAATTTTAAACTTTGATAAGTACCTTCGCTGTAAACCCAACTAACCTTAGCCTGAATTGCCTGCCAAAAACGTTGCGGTTCAGTAGTAATAATATGAATATATTTTTTAGTTTCGATTTTAGCTACTTCACTATTAGAATAATGTCGTTTTAATTTATCCGTATAATTAGCCCCAGCATCGGTATACCCACCACTCGGATTAATTGACATTAGTGGCCAATGAATAAAAGGCATTCCAAATTCATCAGCTCGTGCATTCGTAATCTTTTGTTCACCACATTTAATACCACTAATTAATAACCCACATGAAAGCCATAATAATAGTAAATGTGTTAATGTTTTAGTCCAATGATGGGTTAAAGCATAATGAATACTAATACCAATAAGGACAATCATAATATTAAGTTTAACGAAACTGCCACAAACACTAACTGCTAATAACCCCAACGCGTAGCGCCACTGATGTTTGGCTAAAAAAGCATCATAACAGGTTAACATTAAGCAAATAATTAACATCGCTGGATAATCAGTATAAAAAATCGTTAGTGATGGAAATAACGCTGATGTTAATAGTACTAAAACTGTAAATAAAACACCGATATAAGTTGGAAAATGTCGGTTTATTAACCGTAAAGTTAACGCTACTGTTCCTAATAAAAAGAAGATGTTTAACGGTAAGAAAAGATAATAAACACTGCTAATATTAAAACTAATTTTTAAAGCAGCTAATAATTTCATAAATAACGCTTCAAAATAAATTAGCGCTAAATTATTAGGATACTCAGTAGTAGCATAGAAATGCTCAGGAACACTCACGTCATGCCAACTAAGATGAGGATATAAATGATAAGCCGTATTCGTACAAATAACACTATCCCAATGTGGTTGCCGTGCAAAAAAGCCGAGGGCAAGAAAACTAATTATCGTAATTAAAGCAAAATTAATTATCGTAATAATATGTAATTGTTTAGGTGAACAGTGGCGTAAATAAACTGTAATTGCTAGTAGAACACCTAAAATAATAATCACCAATGGCAATAACACGACAAATTTCATCGGCCAGATTCGTTGACATGGTACCAAAAAAGCATAACCAACTAATAATGTCCCTAAACATGCAAACATTACTAAAAAAATGGCCATTAACTTATTACTAAATAACCCGTTTTTTTTCATAAAAAATCCTCAACTTTTAATTCTAATTTAATTTTAAAATTAAATAATAAAAAAATAAGGTTGGAACTCCCAACCTTTATTAATCTTTATTAAATTTTATTTAATTGTGTGATTAAATTTTGCATATCAAGTGGCAATGGACTGTGAAAACATACTTCCCGTTGTAAAAAAGGATGATAAAAATGTAATTCACTACAATGAAGCGCTTGCCGTGTTATTAATTGTTGTGAGCCAAAGTATAAATCATCCCCTAGTAACGGATGCCCAATGCTTGCAAAATGAATGCGAATTTGATGCGTACGACCAGTTAGAATTTTGACACGCAGCATTGCAGCACTTTGCCATTGTTGCTGAACCCAATATTCACTAACAGATGGTTTACCACCAACACGAGCTTCACCACGCATATAAAACTCACGACTAGGTTGTAATGGTAAAAAAATCCAGCCATGCTTAATACTGCCAAAAGAATGTTGCACAATTGCCGTATAAAACTTTTGCAATTGGCCTGTATGGCGTTGCTGATCAATTAATGAATGGGCATAACCGTGTTTAGCAAATAACATTAAACCACTCGTATTACGATCAAGACGGCCAATAATATGCACCGCACCGCGGGAATGATGTGATTTAATTAAATAACCCTTCACGCGGTTAGCCATCGTATCAACTGGATGTTGTAAAGATGGAATTGAATCAACGCCAGCCGGTTTATTAACTACCAAAAAATGTTCATCTTCATAGATAATATCTAACGATTTAAAACTTGGTTGTAATGTAGTTGCTGGTGCTTCATCACTAATAATCATGGTAATTACATCATGATGATGTAATAAATAATTAGTTAATCGGTAATGATGGTTAACAAATAAATTCTGACCATGAAACTTTAATTTAGTTAATTGCGTTCGTGATAAACCACGTTCATTTAAAAAGTCACGAAGCCGTTGTGGTCGTTTACCTTGATATTGCCATTCAAATTTCATAATTATTTTTCTTTAGATCCAATAAATGCCCCTTCAACACGATCCCAAAAACGATGTGGCCGAAAACGAGCAAAATGAATCCGTTCCTTAGCAATTTCATAGTGAATTTGTTTAATCGGACGATTATTACTAGAAAATTCATCAACCGTAATTACATAATCATCAGCTACTTCTGGCCGCAAATCAATCCAATCATCAGGAGCAATGACAATCGGTGCTGATAACGTCCGGTAAACTAAATTATTAATTGAAGCAATTTCTGCCATTTGTAATGCTTCTAATTTAGGATGCAAAACAGCGCCACCAATTGATTTATTATAAGCTGTTGAGCCAGTAGGTGTTGAAACACATAAACCATCACCACGGAAGCTTTCAAAAAACTTCCCACTAATGTAAACATCAGTCCGTAATGTTTCTAACAAACGCTTAAATGATGATTCATTTAATGCTAAAAACTGTTCATTCGGACTTTCATCAGCATAAGTAATAATGCCTCTTAATAATGGATAAGAAACAATGTCAGGTGTTTTATTCGCAAGTGCATTAACTAGCTCATCAACCTCATAATCATGCCAGTCAGTATAAAAGCCCAAATGACCAGTATGCACGCCAATAAATTTAACCCGGTCAACACACCGTTCATAATGATGAAAACCACTTAATAAAGTCCCATCACCACCAACAGTAATCACAATATCAGGATTCTTATCGTCAATTTCAATATTATTAGCTACCAAACCATCAATAATTTGTTTAGCAACTTCTAAAGTATGTTTATAATTGTTATGATAAATTGCAATTTTCATTTTATTTATCCTTTAATGATGTGTCTTATGATGCTTAAGAATTTGTGCTTCTTGAATTTCCTCACGAATAGCTGACATTTCTTTATCAAGATTAAATGCTGCTTCCGCTGTCCGCTGTAAACGTTTCTTAACAGCATCAGGAAATTCACCTTGATATTTATAATTTAATGAGTGTTCAATTGTAGCCCAAAAATTCATTGACATCGTACGAATTTGAATTTCTGCTAAGATTTTCTTTTCACCATTTAATAATTGAATTGGATAAGAAATTACCATATGATAAGAACGATAACCACTTGGTTTAACATTACTTACATAGTCACGTTCTTCAACAACTTGCATATCATTCCGTTGGTGTAATAAATCAACTACTTGATAAATATCTTCAACAAATTCGCAAATAATCCGTAAACCGGCAATATCTTGCATATCTTGTTCGAGTAAATCTTCACTAATATACCGCCGTTTCATTTTTTCTTGAATACTGCAAATACTCTTCACCCGACCAGTAACTGATTCAATGGGTGAACGGGTATTAGCTTGATGAAATTGGGTTTGAATCCCGCGTAATTTTATCGTTAATTCATCAACTGCTTGATGATAAGGCATTAAAAATTTATTCCAGTCTTTAATCATATGATTCACCTTTCTTAAGCCTTAATCAGTGTATCACATCGTTAATCTTTTTGGCTTTACTTACTCTCTCAAACCGTCATAATTAAAAATAAAAGGAGTTTAAAAATTATGCAAAGTAAAGAAACTGAATTTAAAAATATTTTAAATGCTGAACAATTTCATGCAATTGCTAAGCAATATCAATTTCAACCACCATTTAAGCAAACTAATGTTTATTTTGATACTAATGATGAAGCATTACACCAACATCATATGGGTATGCGGATTCGTTTATTTGCTGATTATGCTGAACAAACTGTTAAAACTCCTTCACCACAACATATTGATCATCAATTAATTGAAACTACTGATAAACTCACCGTTCAACAAGCCAATGACTTGATAAAAACTAACAAAATTTATACTGATGGTGCAGTTGCTAAAGTTTTACAACAACATCATATTAATATTACTGATTTAAAAATTATTGCTAGGGCCACGACTACGCGACAACTTGCACCCTTACCAGCAGGTTTATTAACACTTGATCAAACTGATTATCCTAATGGTAAAAGTGATTATGAATTAGAAATGGAATTCAATCCAGATAATTACACATTATCTTCACACTTTTTTCATGATTTGTTAAATGATTTTCATATTTCTGAAAGCAAGGCGCCAAACAAAATCGCCCGTGCTATTGCTAATCAGCAATAACAATTATTTCATTTTTTTGCAGCAAATTAATTGCAAATTTCATATTTTGGATTAAAGTATTAGTTGTAGTTTAAATTAATCCATTAACTTCAAGATTTAAAAAGGGAGCAGATTCTGTGTTAAAAGATATATTTCTTTTTATCAATCCGCTTAGTCAAAAGAGTTTAGAAGTTGAAAAAAATTTATTATCACATGTGAATACTAATGAAACACATGTTCACTTCATACCGATCATTAATCTACGGATTGTTAATAATTTTATAAAACTTCATCCGCGTTTCCATGGTTTGGATGATAAAAACAATGTTTTTAAAATGGTGTATGACGAATTATTAGCGTTTAAAGCCGCCAAATTCCAAGGCGCCAAAAAAGCACGTCAATTCTTGATGCTTATTCAAGAAGAAACTTATCGTAGTAACAAGCCATTATCAGAAAATTTAATTTTAAACTGTGCTTATAAGGTAAATTTAGATATCGAAATGTTTACAGAAGACTGGCATAGCGATCTAGTCCATGAAGAATTTATCAAAGATTTACAATTTGCTAATAAAATGAATATTAAACAAACACCAGCAACAGCCGTTGTTTAAAAAAGATAGTGAACCACGCAATGGTGATTCACTATCTTTTTTTAATTACTTAATTAATAAATAAACGCCAACACAAGCAATCACAATAATTGCTATCGCAAACCAACGTTCAATTTTTCCAAATGCTTTTTGATGTGGCGCATAATCATGTTGGGCCTGAATAAAGAATGGAATCCCTAATGCATAGATAATAAAAGCAATACTTAAATTATTAACACCAGCTGCTAAACCCATAATTACAATATAAATTGTTGCTAAAACACCAATTAATAACGTCCGCCATCGTAATGCTTTATTAACTTGAAATTGGGTTAATTTATTTTGCCATGATAACTTAACCAAATAAAGCGCACTAATTAAGTAAGGTGGCACAGTAAGTGTAGCAACAATTGTATACATGGTAGTAAAGGCATCGTGTGAAAAATGAGCAAAAATTAAAATAACCTGCATTACGCATGTTGCCATGAATAATGAAAAAATGGGGACATGCTTTTTATTTTCTTTAGCAAAATAGTGTGGAAAAGCCTTATCCTTAGCAGCTGCAAATGGCATTTCAGCTAGCATCATTGTCCATGTTAACCAACTTGCCAAAACAGAAACAATCAAACCAACTGAAATAATAATATGCCCCATTGAACTATGTAATGCATTCGTTAGTAATTGGGCTGTTGATGGTGATGACATTTGGGCAATTTCACCATAAGAGGCACTTCCTAATGGTAATAATGATGCTAATGAATACAAAATCACACATGCCATAAAGCCAAGAATCGTGGCATGACGAACTTGTTGTTGTGAACGTGCACGATCAGACAATACAACTGCGCCTTCAATACCACCAAAAACCCATAACGTAACTGATAATGTCTTAAGAACTTGGTGTGAAACACTTCCCAAGTTTTTATCATGAAGAGTAGTAATATTTTGTGAAGCTTGAAAATTAGTTAAAAAAGTATGCCAATTAAAATTAACTAACATCACAATCAAAAAAATAGCAACAGCAATTAGCATCCCAATCGTACCAATTAACCCAGTATGATTAGCTGACTTAACACCGCGTGTAATAATTAGAAAAATACACCAAAAAATAATACTTGCTAGAATAATTGCTAACCAGTTATTGCCACCAGTAAAATAACCTGGTAAAAAGTAATTTAACGTACTCATCACCAAAACCGCATAAGTTACGTTAGTAAAGCATTCACAAATCCAGTAACCCCATGAAACGAGGAAACCTGTGAATTTACCAAAGCCCTGCTCACCATATTTATACAAACCTGTTGTTAATTGTGGTTGTAGCTGTGATAAATACATAAACATGATGGTAATAAAACACATCCCAATACCAGTAAATAACCATGCCAAAATTTGACCAGCTGCACCGGCATTGGCAGCCATATCCTTAGGAAGATCAAAAATTCCTCCACCAACCATGGCACTCAAAACAATGGCGGTTAATCCAATTAAACTTAATTTGTCATTACTAGTTTTTGCCTTCACAAAAACACTTCCATTCTCGCAAAATATTATTTCCATTATAAACAAAAAAATACTAAAAATGCGTATTAATAATGTGAAAACCCAAATTTAAATTAGGAATTAATCATGAAAGTCGCATATGATCAGCAACAACACTTAGTTTATTTACTTAATTATCAGCAAGCGCTTACTTTAAAACAACAAAAGCAAAATTTCTTTTGTCCCGATTGTCATCAGCCATTGCAAATTCGTATCACTAAAAACCATCATGCTTTCTTTGCCCATTATCATCGTCATCAACACCATTGCAATGAGTCCCAACAACATCAAACTGATAAACAATTACTCTTAAAATGGTGTCAAACTGCTAATATAATTGCGCAATCTGAAGTATGGGTATGTCAGCAGCAACAACGTGCTGATATCTTATTACCACACCACCAACATATTTTTGAATTACAATGTAGTCCTTTAGATGAACACGCACTTTTTAAACGAACAGCCCTTTACCATCGTTACCACTACCAAATTGACTGGTTACTTGGAAAACGTTACTTTCTTAATAAACATTATTTAACTTGTCAACAACACTTTATTAACTATCATCCTTTCCACGGCTTTTATTTAATTTTTCTTGATAGTCATACCAAAAAAATTTGGTGTTATCATCATTTACGTCAATATGACTGGGGCAAATGTTTTTGGCAAAAACAATTACTTAATTTGCACCAATTACATACTAAGAAATTTACAACAAGCAATTATCAAATTAATATTAACCAACGACGTGAATTACAACGCCAAACTAAAAAAATAATGCATGCCCTGCATTATCAAACAACAGATATTCAAGCGTTACAGTTGCAGTGTTATCAATACCAACATCATTTGGTTAATTTACCTGCTGCTTGTTATGAAATAACTTTAATTCCACCAATTTTTAAGAAGCCATTATTATTTACTAACATTGCAACATTATTATGGTTAGAAAATAACTCATCAGTAACTTTAGCAAGTTTTTATAATTATTACAGTCAGCACATCATAATTAATGCACCCTTATTAGACAAACACCTTAAACAAGTAATCATTAAAAAATATGCTAATGCTTTCTTAAAAAGACTTAATCAACAGCAAATTATTATTTTTAAAGATAATCAGCTAATTTTCAATAAAAAATGGTAAAACAAAAAGGCACTTCAAGTTGAAGTGCCTTTAAATTAATAATTAGTGTCCAAAATAATAACGAGCTTGTTCAAAAGCGGTATCGGCCATTAATAATTTGCCATGTTCAGCTAACATCGCAGCTGTGGTTGGCGCATTATCAGCATATTCATAAACTAAAGCTAACTTAGCTTTAATTTCACTATTAAGTTGGTTTGGATATACTTGAATATGCGCATAAAACTGCCCACGATAAACATATAAATCTGATTTAACTTCATCAATTTCAAAATTATTGGCTAAAGCTAAGAAATCTTCAAAATCATTAAACTTAACTACCATTTCTTTTGAAATATCAGTTGTTGCTTCATCATCTTTAGTTTGATCAGGCGTTGTTCTGGCATCAGGTTGTGCTTTTGTATCAGTTGTATTGGTATCTTTCATTAATTTAGAAAGTTCAGATGGTACTTCACCATTAGCAGAAACAAGTTTCTTGAGTAATTGTTCAGGAACAATGCCACCATTATTTTTAGAAATAATCATATCAAGCATGCCATCTTTGCCAGGTAACACTTGAAAAGTAACAGTATCATTACCAACAAAGGCATGTTCCGTATCTACTTCTTCTAAAATATTATAGAAAAATTCTTCCATTTGTTTGCGATTACTTAATAAATCCCACAAGGTGACACCACGTTCGGATAACTCATCATGGCTAATTGTTACACGAATCGTATTTTCATCGATATGTTCCATTTCCATATTTAATCACCTCACAATTTATTATATAGCTTTATACTATACTACTATACAAAACAACAAAAAACACTGTTTAAGTTGCCCTAAACAGTGTTTTTATTATTTAATTTTGTTACAAATTGTCAGTTTTATAACTTATCGTTAATTTTAGAAGCCTGCTAATAATTCGGCTTGTTGTAATTCTAATCTCCGTACCTTTCTTGGTAAGAAGCGACGAATTTCGTCTTCGTTGTAACCAATTTGGAGACGTTTGTCATCCATAATAATTGGGCGACGAATCATGCCAGGATTCTTTGACATTAATTCCAATAACTTGCTCATACTCATATTATTCAAATTAATGTTTAATTCTTGGAATACTTTGGAACGAGTTGAAATAATTTCTTCTGTTCCATTTTCAGTCATTCGTAAAATTTGTTTAAATTCTTTAACAGATAATGGGTTGGAGAAAATGTTGCGTTCAGTGAACTCAATGTTATGTTTCTTTAACCATGTCCGCGCTTTACGACAACTTGTACAACTTGGTGAAATAAATAAAGTAACCATATTGTGATCTCCTTTTCTAAAGTGAGAAAAATTAATTTGTTCATTACTGAACTTTCGATTTTATTGTAACATATCTTAATCAAAAGAAAACGATACCATAGAAAAATTTAAGGTTGGTTTAACCAAAAATAAAAAAGTTTATTAAAATTTGAAAAAATTATATATTACTATTATGCGATATTATTAATATTAATTATCATAATTATTGTTATAAAATTGCCATATTTCTAACTAAATAATCCGGAAATGACTAGTAATCGCCCTTTTGAAAAAAATCGACTTCTAATAATTTTTAGAAAATCAAATACTACAATTCAAGTAATTTTTACATTATTTTTGCCATAAACTGATAAATTAATAATAATATTTG
>CAWUZD010000071.1:0-12332 GCA_963926925.1 uncultured Lactobacillaceae bacterium | reverse complement strand
TGATCAATATCAAGTGTTTTAAAATGCCGTTTAGCCATTATTGATGGTCCTCCTTATGACATATGCCATTTTTGAAGTTATCAAATTAATTTTAGCATACTTACCAACTACTACAAAGATATTGTATACTAGTGAATAACATTTTTTTATTAGAAGGAGTGCATAAATTTTTATGGTACTATCATTTGTTTTGGGGAAAGCTAGTTATGATCATCGCCATGAATTGGTTGCTAAGTTAACACAAGCATATCAACAACATCCATATGACCAATTCTTCTATTTAGTACCTAACCATATTAAATTCACAGCTGAAATTGATGTTTTACAACGTTTAAAACAATTGCAGCATATTAATAGTGATACTTATGCACAGTCCCACATTCAAGTATTTTCATTCTCACGGCTTGCATGGTATTGGCTTAAGGATAATCCCATTATGCAATCAGCTAATATTAGTGAAGCTGGTTTGGCATTATTAGTTAATAAAATTTTACTAAGTCATGAAAAAGAATTGCTACTATACGGTGGTGAAGTTCATCACCTTGGTTTTATGAGTCAATTGGTTTCACAATTAAATGATTTAACAACAGGTTGTTTTAGTGCGGATGATTTACAAAAACTAATAACTAAATTACCAGCCACAACCTTAACACAAAAGTTACATGATTTAGCAATTATTAAACAGGATTTTGATACTTATAGTGTACGTAATACGCATTATTTATTAGATATTTTGAATCGAACTTTGCAAAAACCACCATTTCGTGATAATTTGCAACATGCGCATTTTTATATTGAAGGTTTTGCTGACTTTTCAGCGCAAGAATTACAATTATTAACAACTTTTATTAATTATGCCGCTGATGTTACCGTTGCGATTCCGTTTGATTTTGATAATGCAACATTAACATTAATTAATAAAGGTAAGGCTAATTTACCAACAACGTTGTTTATGCAACCAATGCATACTTACCAACGCTTATTAAAGGCTGCCCACCAAACAACGGTTAATGTTACTAAAGCAACTAAACTAATTGTTAATAAGGATATGCAACGTTTAGAAGATTATTGGATTCAGGCTTGGAGTAAGGCAGCGCAACAAATTGATACTCCGAAAAAAGATTTAAAACATTTGCATATATGGAGTGCTGATAATCATTATGATGAATTACGCTACATTGCTAAGCAAATTCATCAAGCCGTGATGCTTAACGGTATGCACTATCGTGATTTTATTATTATGGCACGTGATTTAACACCATATGAAAATATTATTCCGATTATTTTTAAACAAGCTGGAATTCCATACTTTGATGATATGGCTAAGAAGATGAATAATCATCCCTTAGTTAACTTTGTGAATGCATTATTAATGTGCTATCGCAACCATTGTCAATACAATGATGTTATGCGACTATTACGGAGTGAATTATTAATACCAACTTTTGTTACGATTGCTGATAATGACGAAATTGCTGATAAGGAACACGCAACGCTTCAAAAATTCCGTGATTATGTTGATGAAACTGATAACTTTGTTTTGAAATACGGTATTAATGGTAACAATTGGTTACAAACTGAAGCTTGGCATTATTATGATCCGCAAGAAAAGACGTTCTGTCCGGCTTCAGCACACGTTGAATTTATCCATCAGTATGTAAACAAACTTTTAAAGGCATTTTCTGATGCCATGGCTGCCGCCCATACTAACGAAGATGCACTAACGGTTCTTTATGACTTCCTAGATACCAATGGCGTGCGGCAACAATTAATTAAGCGGTATCAACAGGCTAATGATTGCAATAATTTACAACAGGCCAGTCAAGAAAAACAAATGTGGCAAGCCTTTTGTAATTTATTAGATGAATTTGTCGAATTATTAGGTGAACAAGATTTTAACATTGATGAGTTTATTTCGTTATTTAAGGCAGGTTTTGCTGAAGCCCAATTTTCACAAATTCCAGCAACTTTAGATCAAGTTTTAATTTCTGAAATGGGGATTGTGCAAGCTAATAATCATAAAGTTGCTTTTATAATTGGCGCTACTGAAGATGTTTTACCACGTCATTTAAGTGATGAACAATTATTAAATGACTTTGATCGGCAACAATTACAAGCCGTAATGAATGATAATCAGGATTTTGAAAATAAGTTTTTGCCTGATGATCGTAATCATCAAATGATTAATGAACCTTATTTGGTTTATCGTGCTTTAATGACACCACAACAAGCGTTAATTTTTAGCTTTCCACAAGTAGATGATACTAATGATGATAAGGAACTACACTTATCACCATATGTTAAACAAATTAGAGATTATTTTGATTTACCAATTACACCGATTTCAGCATTACAAAATAATGATGATCCTCAGCAAATTGGTTCATTGCGGCAATCATTAAGTGACTTAGTAACGGTTGCACATCAACAATTAATTACTAATCATCATGTTAATGATTTAAGTTCTTTATGGCTTAATATTTATCGATATTTACTAGCTAATCCACAACTTAAATCACTGACACAACAAGTTATTAGTAGTTTGGATTATCAAAATATTCCGCATGCGCTATCACAAGATGTTGTTACTAAGTTATATGCTAATGATGAAAAAGAAGTTATGATTGGTTCCCAACTGCAAAAGGTATTACCAACATCAATTTCACGGTTGGAAAACTTTTATCAAGACAATTATGAATACTTTCTTAAGTATGGTTTGAAATTACGAGAACGTGATATTCATCAACTAAAACCAACTGATACTGGTACCATTTTGCATAATGCTTTACAACAAATTGTGAAAGAACTATCTACTTATGATGCTAATAAAATTAGAAAAATTTATAAGGATGTTGTTAATAGTGAACAATTCAATGTTTTAAAGCAAGATCATCATATGAAGTATATCAATCATGCTTTATTAGGTATTGTTGAACAAATGGCGGCCATGATTTTAGCACAAAATCAACAACTTAATTTGCGAACGGTACGCACTGAGGCATCTTTCAATACTTCAAAATACGATAATATTACTGGCATGTGTTGGCCAATTGTTGATAAGTGGCACCATAATCATTATGTACGCGTTAATGGTCGGATTGACCGAATTGATGAGGTTACAGGTAATAATCATAAAAACTACTTATTAGTTGTTGACTATAAATCAGGCGATAAGGACCTTGATTATGGCTTAGTTAATGCTGGTTTGCAGTTGCAGATGTTAACTTATCTTGATGCATTACAAAAAGGATTAAAGCATCATCACGATGATGTAGTGGCCGGTGCCTTATATTTGCATTTGCAAAATAAGATTTATTCATTTAAAGATGTAGTTAAACAAAAATTATCACCAGCAGAATGGGATGCATTATTAAATGAAAATCTTGATTTAGCACAACAGTTTGCTAATAACCAGTATCAGGGCTTGTTATTGAATGATGATGACTTATTACCAGCGTTAGTACCTAAGGATAGTAACCAACCAGCAATGTATCACTTGAGTTGGACTGCTAAAGGTAATCTAAGAGCGGGTAAGGATAAAGTAATTAAAGCCGAAGATTTAGCATTATTATTAGCTCATAATGAGCAATTAATTATTAATGCTATTAAGCAAATTTATTCAGGTGAGTTAACGATTAATCCAGCACGTTGGCATGATAAGAAGTTAACTTCATTGCAATATTCACCATATCGGGCTATTTTGCAATTTGATGATTTATTAAGTGAAAATAATTATCACGATATTATTAATTTAAAATTAGCAGAATTACTAAAACAATTAAGAGGAGAAGGAGAAAATAATGGCGATTAATCCAACACCGGATCAACAAAAAGCAATTACCACGCATGGCTGTAATGTCCTTGTTTCGGCATCGGCAGGTTCTGGTAAAACGGCTGTGTTGGTACAAAGAATTATCACTATGCTTACTAGCGATAATCATCCCGTTGGCTTAGATCATTTATTAGTAGTTACCTTTACTAAGGCGGCTGCCAAAGATATGAAGGATAAATTGCAAACCGCATTAACTGAAATGATTAGTAATATTAAGCCTGATACTAACCAACACCAGCAACAGCAACGGTGGCTCATTCAGCAATTACACTTATTGAATATTGCTGACATTACGACCATTGATGCTTTTTGTATGGAATTAGTGAAACGGTATTTTTATGTCATTGGTCTTGATCCGAGTTTTCGAATGCTTGATGATAATGAAAAAACATTATTAAAACAACAAGTGTGGGAGCAAGTTCGTGAAAATTGTTATGTTGATGAAGAACATCAGGTTAATTTTGTCCAATTAATTCAAAACTTTTCTAATGACCGGAGTGATGATGGCTTATATGATATTGTGCAACGGTTGTTGCGCTTTGCTGATGTTCATCCTGAACCTGAAACATGGTTAAAACAACTAGTTACGCCTTATCAAATTACGGGTTCATTAGTAAAAAGTGCACTTTATCAACAACAATTATTGCCAATTTTGCAAGCTGATATTGCTGCGATTAAGCAGCAATTAACCACAGCATTAAGTGTTTTGGATGCGAATAATGATACTAATTATCGGCAAAAGTTTATCGTACCAATGCAAGCGCAAGTAGTGGCTTTACAAGATAAACTAGTTAATGGTAATTGGGATGAATTAAGACAATTAGTTAATTACAAAGCTGCTAAACCACGCGTTAATAAGAAAGATGGACAATTAATCAAGCGTTTAAAGGATATCATTGATAATGTTAATAATGCTTTTGAAGATATGCAGCAATACTTTAAATTACCTGAAAAAACAATTATTACTGTTTCACAAAAGTCACAGCAGCTTGTTAGTGAATTATCATGCGTAGTTATTAAATATCGTAAAGCATTAAATAACGAAAAACGGCGGCGTAATGTAGTTGATTTTAATGATATTGAGCACTTTGCGTACCAAATTTTGCATACTAGTGACCCTAAATATACACAAGTAATTAAGGATATTCAAAATCAATATACCGAAATTATGATTGATGAATATCAGGATACTAATGAATTACAGGAAGCCATTTTAAAAGCAATTAGCAATCCCCAACAAGGTAATCGCTTTATGGTGGGTGATATGAAACAGTCCATTTATGGCTTCCGGCAGGCGAACCCGCGGTTGTTCCAAACAAAGCTTAATACTTACCAAACAACTACTAATGAAACGGTATCACAGCCAACGAATGGCATTAAGATTACATTAGCTGATAACTTTCGTTCCGTAGCGGGCATTGATAATTTTGTTAACATGCTTTTTAAGCAAATTATGGATAATCAAATTGGTGGTAGTGATTATTACCATCATAATATGCTTAAGTTTGGAGCAAAGTATTATGCTGATTCTCAACAGCAAGCCACTGATAATGCTACTGACATTATTTTTTATAATAATGAAACACCACAAAAGGCAATGAGCGATGAAGAAACAGCGGCGATGGTTGTTGCTAAACAAATTAAGCAGTTAATTGCTCATCAACAAATTTGGGATAAGGATCAGCAAGCATGGCGTAATATTCAGTATCAGGATATTATGATTTTGGCACGGAGCCATAAATATAATTTGGCGTTAACTGATGTTTTTAGTCAAATGAATATTCCAGTGCATATTAATGATGTTCCTAATTATTTCCAAACAGTTGAAATTCAAATTATGATTTCATTGTTACAAATTATTGATAATCCTGATCAGGATATTCCGTTAGTAGCAGTTTTACGTTCGCCAATGTTTAGTTTTGATGAAAATGAATTAGCATTAATTCGTATTAATCATCCTGAAGATAGTTATTATCAAGCCGTTAAGGCATTTTTGAATGGCAATAATAGTGACATTTCCCAGGAAACTTATCAAAAAACCTGTAAAGATGTACAGCGCTTTATGGATATTTTGGAAAAGTTACGTGACTATGCAAGCCAACACCAATTATCAACGTTAATTTGGAATATTTATCAAGTAACTGGTTGGTTAGATTATGTAGGCGGCATGCCGAATGGCAAACAACGGCAGGCTAATTTGCATGCTTTGTATGAACGTGCCCAACAATACGAAGATAACGGTTTTCAAGGCCTATTCCAGTTTATTCGCTTTATTGAACAATTACAGCAAGATGACCATGATCTTGATGAAGCAGTTACTTATCAAGATGTTAATGCAGTGCAAGTGATGACTATTCATGGTAGCAAAGGTTTGCAAGCACCAGTGGTTATTTTGATGGGCATTGATAAGCAATTTAATCAAAGTGATTTTAAATCACCAGCACTAATTGATGAAAATGGTATTGGCATTCAATACTTAGCACCACGTTCACGGTTACGAATTCCTACTTTGCAATACACATTGCAAAAGTATCAAATGCAAAAAGATGAAGTTTCTGAAGAAATGCGGTTGCTATATGTGGCGTTAACTCGTGCTGAACAACGTTTAGTGATTGTTGGTAAATTAAAAGATGATTATCAAAAAACAATTGCTAATTGGCAAAATCAAGTTGGCGATAATCACGAATTACTGTTACCGCTAAATGTACGGTTAGGAAAGAGTTATTTACAATGGTTAGGACTAAGTCTAATACGTCATCCCCATTATCAAGATCATCGTCAGGGTTATTTAATTGATGATGTTACTAATTTTAATGTTAAGTTTCAAAAAATTAGTGATGATAATGATGAAGATAATGTTATTTGGCAAGCTTATCCACGTGGCAATAATGTAGCTACACTAAATAATTTGGTTAAAAAAGTTAAACCAATTGCTGATGAAACTTTACAAAAATTATTATGTGATCCATATCCTAATTTAGTAGCAACACAAACGACTGCTTATCAGGCTGTTTCCAAAGCTAAGAATTACTTTGATGATCCTGATAATCAAGTTATGCCGATGTTAACAACTAATGATTATAATCATCAACAAACATTAACGTTTACTGATGATGATTTTGATAGTCCACGTTTTATTAATCAGCAAGAGCATAATGAACATGTTAAAGTTAGTGCTGCTACTGTTGGGACAGCAACGCACTTACTTTTGCAAAAGATTGATTTACATCACCAACCAACCCTCGCAACATTAGACCAGTTATTGAAAGATTGTATTGGCACGAATTTAATTGCGGAAAAGGTAGCTGCTAAAATTAATTTAGCGCATATTATGAATTTGTTTACTAATAAGTTAGGTAAACAAATGTTGCAATATCCTGATCGTGTTTATCGTGAACAGCCATTTGCAATGATTATGCCTGCGAAACAATTATTTAAACAGTTATCACCGCATGAAAATTCACCATTATTAATTCATGGGATTATTGATGGATACTTGCTGTTACCAAATAATGAAGTGATTTTATTTGATTATAAGACTGATCACATTAATAATGAGTATAAATTACAAAACGCGTTAAAACGTTATTATGGACAATTAGCGTTGTATGCAGATGCATTAAAGACAATGTTACCTAACATCAAAATTACTCAAAAATATCTTTATTTCCTTGATATTAACCAGTTAATTAATATCGATTAATTAAACAAGAAATAATGATTTTTTATTAAAAATGCATTATGCTGACGTTAGTAGGAGTAAAAGAAGGCTTTTTAAATGCGTAAAATTGATTTGTATATAGCAGAAAGTATTGATGGTTATATGGCCGATAAGGATGGCAATATCAGCTTTTTGCGTGGTGAAGGTCATGAAGCTGGGATTGATAATGACCGGTTATTTGAAAAATTTTTCAAAAACATTGATATTGTGGTAATGGGTAGACATACTTATGACAATATTGTTAATGAAAATACACCTAATAACTGGCCATGTGCTGGTAAAACAACATACGTTCTTACGAGTCATCCTGGTGAAAGTACTGATGAAATTATCTTTTATCATCATGATGCTTTACAACTATTACAAGACCTTCGTGAAGGTACTGGTAAAGATATTTGGGTAGTGGGTGGTCCCAAAGTAATTCATGATGCAATTAATGCTGATATTGTGGATGATTATTATCTTTCAATTGTACCGTTCATTTTGGGATCAGGAATTCGGCTATTTAGCGATAAAATTGATAATCAAGTTTCATTAGATTTAATTAAATCATATTCACATGATGGTATTATTACTTCACATTATGTGAAAGCAGATAAACAAATTGAATAATTAAAAAGGACTTGCAATATTATTGCAAGTCCTTTTTTTGAATTCATATTAATAAATTACGACCGGAGTGTTAAGTGCAACTTGTGGATATAATTTGGCAATAAAGTCAGGTGGGTTATTAACGCAACCATGTGAACCATGTTCTTTGTACCAATCGCCGCCATAAGTTGGTTGCCATGGTGAATCATGTAAGCCAACGCCATCGTAATTAATTGGCATCCAATATGAAACCGGTGATGAATATGAAGAACCATCATCGCTTTTGCCTTTAAGCACGGCATTACGTTGTTTCTTCCAAACGAAGAAGACACCGGTTGGGGTAGCATCACCATTTGTTGGTTTACCAGTAACAATTGGTGAATCCATTACTAGTTTGCCATCTTTGTAATACCATTCATGTTGTTCTTTAATACTTACTTCAATATAAGTATTACCAATATCTTGCTTATCATCGTTATAACCAACTCAGCAATGAGAGGCGTACGGGTGAATGATTTGCCTTTCAAAACTTCTTTGATTAAGGCTTTAGTTTCCGGTGTTACTTGGATACTCCAACCGTATGTTCCGCCACTTACTTTGACATCACCTTCATTAGTAGTGTGGAAGGTACATTCTTTTTGGTAAGTATCGTATTTATCGGCTAATGATTGCACATAAGCATGCACTTTATCATAATCTAAGCTAACCTTATTATTTTGGTATGTAACCCAATCATATAATTGACTACGATCAATTTTGATATCATAGCCATTAATATGATAAACATCATTTTCATTGACAATGTTTTCCATTTGCTTCTTGGCAGCTAAGAGTTGTGGTGAGTTGGCCGTAATGGTTGGTTTAATACGGTCATTATTAACACTAACGGTGTTACTACCACTTTGAATGGCGTTTTTAATTGAATTAGCTACTTTGCTAGCTACTAGAGCATTGCCAGTTTGGGCTGGTTTAATTACAAATTCATTATTTTTCTTAGCAATATAAGCATTGTGACCTAGTTGCCGACCACGGTTAATTGTTGTTACTTGTGTTTTAACAAAGTTATTGAGTGTTGTGGTATTGAATGTAATGGCATTATTTAAATCGCTCTTACTAAGTTGTTTATTAGCAACCAGTGCCCATGGATTTTGTTGCTGTTTAAGTTTAGTTAATACTGGTAAAAATTCGGCGGTTCCACCAACATCATCAAAACTAAAATTAGCAATTTTTTTATTATTTTCGACTAACGTAAAGTGATTTTTATTGAGACTATTTTTTAAAGTTTCATCAGCTTCTTGTGGTGTTTGCCCACTAATGTTAATGCCTAATACTTTAGTTTGGGGTAGAAAAGTTTTTTGATAATGAAGGACATGAAAACCATAACCACCTGCAATAATTAAAAGGAAAAAAGCAGCGATAATACCTAATTTTTTACCATTTTTCATGATTTTATTCCTCGATATGTTTAATTAAAATATAATTTTAAGTTATTTAATTGAAAAAATAAAGGTGCATGTCTATAACGCCCGTCTTTATCTTGAGGGGTGTTATAATAATTACGATTTATTAATATTAATGAGGTTTTGTTATGAAGATGATTGTAGGCCTGGGTAATCCAGGTAGTCAATATGAAAATACTAAACATAATATGGGCTTTCAAGTAATTGATCGCATTGCACAACATTATCATGTTGATGTTGATCAACATCAATTTGAAGCAGCTTACACTACTTTTAAAGTAAATGATGAAAAAATTTGGTTAGTTAAACCACTAACATATATGAACGACTCAGGTCGTGCAGTGCGGATGTTAATGAGCTACTATCAAATTCAATTACCAGAATTATTAGTTATTCAAGATGACTTAGATTTAGCAATTGGTAAATTACGATTACGTGCACGTGGCTCAGCCGGTGGTCACAATGGAATTCGCAGTATTATTGCGGCAGTTGGTTCACAAGATTTTAAACGAATTAAAATTGGCATTGATCATCCTAAGATAGAAACAGTAGTTGATTGGGTATTGAGTCCTTTTAATCAGGATGACCAAGTTATTATTGATAATGTTTTAGATAAAGCTGCCGCAGCAGCAATTGATTGGATTCAAAATGATAATTTTGATAAAACGATGAATCAATTTAATCAATAGAGGGGTTGTTATGAATTTAATTGAGTTAATGGCGCAAGCACCAACAGTTCAACAAGTTTTAACTAAATTAGTACCACATACTAAACAGTTATTAACTGGTTTAAATGGCTCAGCACAAACGTTATTTTTAGCAACAATGTATCAACAGCAGCAACATGCCATGTTGATTGTTGAACCAGATACGTATCATGCTAACCAACTAGCTGACGATTTAAGTAATCTTTTACCTGATGAATTAATTACTACTTTTAATGTTAATGAAGTATTAGCTGCTGAAATTGCCGTTAGTTCACCAGAAGTAAAAAGTAATCGAATTCAAGCCTTAACTCAATTAGCTAATGACCAAAATGGAATTGTTGTTACTAGTGTTGCGGGGATGCGGCGGATTTTGCCAACAGTAGCGATGTGGCAAAAAGCCCAAATTAAAGTTAGTCAAGATGGGGAATTAGACCCACAAAAATTAACTGCACAATTAATTAATATGGGTTATGAACGGCAAAGCATGGTTGCTAAACCTGGTGAATTTGCTATTCGTGGTGATATTATTGATATTTATTCATTAACAGCATCTTATCCTGTACGAATTGAATTGTTTGATACTGAAGTTGATTCATTACGTTATTTTGATCCTAATACACAACGTAGTTTGGATAATATTGATTCATTTACGATTTTACCCGCAACTGACTTATTGGTTGATGAGCCAACTTGGCAACAAGCACAACAAACTTTACAAAAACAATACCAACAAGCTTTAAGTGACCATGATGTTGATGCACAATTATTGAAACAAAATGTTGGTAAACAATTAGAAGATTTACAGCAACGGATTAGTGATCCTAACTTGTTGTTATTAAGTGATTACTTATATCCGCAAAAGACCAGTTTATTAGATTATTTAAGTGATGATGGTTGGTTAATTATTGATGATTACCAACGCTTAATGACTAATGAACAACGTTTAAATAATGATACATTTAATTGGTTAAGTGATTTATTATCACAAGGGATGATTTTGAAGAATACCCAATTAGTTAACCAATTACGTGATTTGTTACACCATGATCAACATAGTCGTTTATACTTATCATTATTTCAAAAGGGCATGGGGCGGTTGCACCTTGATGGCATTAATAATTTAGTTAGTCATGAAATGCAACGTTTCTTTAGCCAAATGCCCCTTTTGAAAACTGAAGTTGCACATTGGCAAAAGCAACAACGAACTATTGTAATGTTAGTAGATGATCCCCAACGAATTACTAAGTTAGACCAAACATTACATGATTTTGAAATTTCAGCCGTTTTAACTGGTAAAAATGATTTACAAACAAAGCATACCCAATTAGTAACGGGAACTTTAAAGACTGGTTTTGAAATTCCTGATGCTAATCTTGTTGTGATTACTGAACATGAATTATTTAATAAGGTACAAACGGTTCATCATCGGCGGCAGCCTACTTTAGAAAATGCTGAACGTTTGCGGAGCTACAATGATTTGCAACCTGGTGATTATGTTGTTCATGTTAACCATGGGATTGGTAAGTTTATTGGCATGCAAACTTTAGAAGTTGATGGCGTTCATCAGGATTACATGACAATTTTGTATCAAAATGATGCAAAGTTATTTATTCCAGTTACCCAGTTAAACTTAATTCAAAAATATGTGTCATTTGATGATAAGGCACCACATATTAATCGCTTAGGTGGTAGTGATTGGCAAAAGACCAAACGGAAAGTTGCTAATAAAATTGAAGATATTGCCGATGAATTAATTGATTTGTATGCCCAACGTGAAGCAGAAAAAGGCTTTGCCTTTTCACCTGATGATGAATATCAAAAGAAATTTGAAGCAGCTTTTCCATATGTTGAAACACCTGATCAATTACGAAGCATTGATGAAGTTAAACATGATATGGAAAAACCACACCCAATGGATCGTCTATTAGTTGGGGATGTTGGCTTTGGTAAAACTGAAGTTGCTTTGCGGGCTGCTTTTAAAGCAGTTCAAGACAATAAACAAGTGGCTTTATTGGTACCTA
>CAWUZD010000070.1:0-44585 GCA_963926925.1 uncultured Lactobacillaceae bacterium | reverse complement strand
TTAATATCAAAATCACCATTATTTTGCGCAACTGCTTTAGCCTTTGGAGCAGCAGCATGCATTTGAGCACGCCGGTGTAATGCCTTAATACGTGCAATTAATGTAATTGGTGAAAACGGCTTAGTAACATAGTCGTCAGCTCCCAATGATAAACCAAGTACTTGGTCACTTTCAGAATCACGTGCAGTTAACATTACTAATGGCACAGTTTGGGAAATACTTCTAATTTCTTTAGCAACTTGCATGCCATCAATTCCTGGTAAATTAAGATCCAAAGTAATAATATCCCAACTTTCGGGATCTTCTTTAAACATTGCTAAGGCTTCATTACCATCGTATGCAAAATGGGCATCCCATTGTTCTTTTTGAAAAAACATTTCCATCATTTCAGAAACGGATTTATTATCTTCAATCATTAATAACTTCATTTGAATTGCCTCACTATAAAATTAATATTCCTAGTAATTAGGAACACAATGTTATAATTGTATCTATAAACAATTTAATCATAAATTAATATCACATGTATAGAAAAGAAAGTAAATAATGTTATTACCAAAAGCAATTGTCTTCTTTGACTTAGATGGTACTTTATATAACAGTAATCATCAAATTGAGCCAAGCAGTCTTGATGCCATTCAGCAATTACAACAAAATAATATCTTACCAGTAATTGCTACTGGTCGTGCTCGTTCTGAAATTAAAGATATTTTAGCAACTACGGGCATTACTTCATATATTACCAATAATGGTGCGTCAATTACTCTTGATAATCAAATGATCTACCATAATTACATTAACGCTTCATTATGTAAAAAAGTTGCTTTATTAACACAACAATTAAATGACACAGTTAGTTTTTATAATGATGACCAGGAAGCTATTGATCATCCAACTGCTTTATCATTAGCACGTCATCGCTACTTAGGCAAAATTGACCAAGTCGATGCTAATTTTTATCAAAAATATCCTGTCCTCTTATTATTAATTATTACTAGTCAAAGTGAACATCATGATCAAATTTATCAAAATGCCTTACAAAATGATTTAAAACTATATCGCACTTCTGATTATACGATTGATGTTATTAATAAAACATGTTCTAAAAAAGATGGTATTCAACGTTTACTTAAACAACTTGCTATTAGTGAAAACATTCCCACATATGCATTTGGTGATAGTAATAACGACCTTGAAATGTTCAAATTAGTCAAGTATGCAATTGCCATGGGCAATGCACTACCAGCTGTTAAAAAAGCAGCTACATTCATTACAACTGACCATAATGGTGATGGCATTGCTAATGGTTTAAAACATTTTGGCTTAATTTCGTAATATTAATTAATAAAATTTTTAGTAGTATAGGTGAATTCCATGACAGCTTCATTAACAATTATTGTTCCTTCATACAATGTTGAACAATTTTTACCACAATGTTTATCATCGCTTCAAAAACAAGCATTTAAAGATTTTGAATGTTTAATTGTTGATGATGGCTCAACTGATCAATCAATTCAAATTAGTAATTCTTTTTGTGAAAATGATAATCGTTTCCATTTAATTAAATGCCATCATCATTCTTTAGCTAATGTCCAAAATGTTGGTCTCCAACATGCACATGGCGAATATATTACTTTTTGTGATGGTGATGATTTTGTTAGTACTAATGGCTACCAAAAAGTTATGCAAATTGCTTCACAACAACATCCCGATTTAATTATCAGTAACTTTTGTAAATACTATAATGATACTAATCATGATATTAGTAAATTAACTGCACCAACTTTTATGAATCAGGCTACATTAATTAAACAATTTCCACAACTTTATCAACAAAACATTATGTTTTATGACTGGAATAAAGTTTATAAACGCAGCTTGATTGGGACAACACGTTTTCAAAACTTAACCGTTGGTTTAGATACTATCTTTAATTATGAATTATTCCAACGTTGCCAAACAATTGCTTTTAATGATGAACAATATTATTTTTATCGGCAACGCTTAGGATCATTAGTAAATCACTATGATCCACAGCGACTAACTATTAGAAAATTAGAAACAGCTGCATTAGCACAATTATTAAGATACTGGCATGTTGATTATCAACAACAATTACTAACTAGAGATTGGTTTACTAGTTTATCATTATGTATTAAAAACTTATATTTACCTGATTCACCTTTGTCAAAAGAAAAACGATTAAAAACGATTCATCATTTATTAGATGAATGTTTACCACATATTGATGATGAATATTTAACTAATGATGAACGTCAAACTATTTCAACTTGGCAAAATCTTAAGGATGATAACTGTCTTAAACAAAAATGGCAAAAAATAAATGCTAAATATTTTAATACTACACCAACATATGTAAACAATGATTAGTGCAATTTTATTTATCATTAGCGGCATTTTAGCTATTAGTAGTGCTTGGAGTTTATATCCACGTCATAGCCAATATCTTAATTATGCGGCTGTTTTACTAGCATTTTTAAGTATCATTAGTTTATTTATTTGGCATGTTAATTTTAATCCTAGTATTTTTATCTGTTTTTGGTTAGGAATTTTCTTTTTTATCATCGCTTTAGGAATTGTCATTTTTAGAAACAAGTAAATAAAAACTACTTATTTTCAATGAAAAATAAGTAGTTTTATTTACTTTATTGAATTTTTATTCATTAGTAATTGTAATTTCGTTTATAATGTTAGTTGATTCACTTTATATGGAGGTTAATTTATGGATTCTAATCAGCAGCCTAAATTAGCACGTAATTTAAAAAATCGGCATGTACAACTTATTGCCATTGGTGGCACAATCGGAACTGGTTTATTCTTAGGATCAGGTGAATCAATTCATTTTGCCGGTCCTTCAATTTTATTAGCCTATTTATTGACAGGAATAATCTGTTTTTGGATTATGCGTGCCTTAGGTGAATTACTATTAGCTGACTTAGACCACGCTTCATTTGTTGACATTATTCATACTTATTTAGGTAGTCGTGCTAGTTTTATTATTGGCTGGACTTACTGGATGTGTTGGATTGCCATGGCAATGAGTGATGTAACTGCTCTTGGTTTGTATATGCAATTTTGGTTTCCAAATTTACCACAATGGATTCCTGGCTTAGTTGTTTTAATTATTTTATTAGCTTTTAACTTAATTACAGTAGCATTATTTGGTGAGACCGAATTTTGGTTTGCACTAATTAAAATTGTAGCAATTGTAGCATTAATCGTAATTGGCTTAGCCCTCATTTTATTTCACTTTAAAACCCCTACTGGTTATGCTAGTGTTACTAATTTAGTAAATCATGGTGGCTTTTTCCCACGTGGTTTGAAGGGCTTTGGATTATCATTTCAGATGGTCGTCTTTAGCTTTGTAGGAATTGAAGTTGTTGGTATGACTGCTTCCGAAACAGCTGATCCTGAACATGTCCTGCCTAAAGCAATTAATAGTTTACCATTACGAATTATTTTATTTTATGTTGGTTCTTTATTCGTTATAATGTGCATTTATCCATGGAATCAAGTTGCTACTAATGCTAGTCCTTTTGTTCAGGTCTTTAATGATCTTGGTGTTAAGGCCGCTGCTGCTATTATCAACTTTGTAGTAATTACTGCATCAGCTTCCGCATGTAACAGTGCTTTATTTACAACCGGAAGAATGCTATTTTCATTAGCACTTGATAGTAAAAATGAACATTTACGCCAATTAGGACGACTTTCTAAAAAGCAAGTTCCGCAGGCTGGATTAATTATTTCAGCAATTGTCATTGCGATTGCTGTTATTTTGAATATCTTTATTCCTAATGGTGTATTTACATTAGTTTCATCAATTTCAACTACTTGTTTCTTATTCGTCTGGGGTAGTATTATTCTAGCGCATTTACGTTATTCAAAATCACCTAAGGCTCAACATAACCCATTCAAAGCACCATTTGAACCTTGGGCTGATTACTTAGTTTTAATTTTTCTAGCTTTTATCATTGTAATTTTATGTTGCCAAAAACAAACCTTAATTGCGTTAGTATTATCAATTATTTGGTTGTTAGCACTTAACTTAATGTATAGATACGTTCAAAAATAAAATAAGACCTCATTAGTAAATTCCTAATGAGGTCTTTTATTATTTAAGATTATCTTGTTGCCATTGTCTAATTTCTTGTAAAAAAGCACTAAATTCGTCTTGCTTATGAAAATCAGGAAATTCACCAACTAATACTGGTTGAGCTTGTTTAGCATGATCACCTGGTTTTTGTAAAATCAAAACAGCTTTTTGAGCACTTTCACTCATGAAGAATGATTTTGGTAAGTTTAATAAACCTTGGAAGTAGACATCCTTAGTCATCCAATCCATCAAAAGTTTAGCCTGATCAGAATTAAATAACTGACTAGGAACAATAAAGAAACCAAAACCATTTGGTTTAACATAACGCATACTTTGTTCAATTAACAAATGATGAGCATATGAATGCAGATTTTCAGCATGAGTTGCAAACTTCTTTACTTTATCATCTTGAGGATAATAACCAACTGGCAAGTCACTTACTGCAATTGCAACGTCCTTAACCATTAATGAATCAATACTATCTTGATGGTACAAATTAACATCAAGTTTTTCTAAAGCAAAACTGCTACTTGCTAATGCCAATAAATCTTCATCATTATCAATTCCAATTCCAGTTAATTTAATATGCAAATCATTTTGCAAATGATTCAAAATTGTCGCTAATAAATTACCAGTACCAACTGCTACATCTAAAATTTGATCATCATTACTTAACTTAGTAAATGTTTCAATCAAAAAGACAATTAACAAACCAATTGCATCTGGTGTTAATTGTTTATTAGCTTCAATATGTTGATCACGCATTCCCTTTAAAACAGCTAATTGCCATGCTTGCCGAATTTGTTCAGCATCATATTGATGCAAATTAATTAGTGCATACATTTGCTTTAATTTAGCTACTGTTGCTTCATCAGGCGCATCATTTTCAACATGGACATCATTATTTTCCAGGTTATCACATGTTTCAATTAATGCATCAAGGTATGGTACTTTCAAAGCAGCTTGTAAAGTTGCCGTTGCTTCATTAAGTTGATCATATAAAGCTGTTACTGCTTGATTATCCGTACTTATCACTCCTTAATAATTCTATTAATTATTCTAGCGATAAGCCTATTATCTCGCAAGATTTACAAATCACTATCATCAATTAAAAAATCTTCATAATAGCCATTTTTAAGCCATACTTTAATGTGTTGTGGTGTATGTTGTGCTTTACCAAACGAATTAGTGTAATGTTCATAATGCCCTAATTGTAATTGCTGTGCACATAATTGGGCTTGATAATGATTATCCAAAGTTATTAAGCGTTGCCGTTGCACATATTCATAATTACATAATGACAAAATTACTACAATTATAATCATTAAGGTAGTAACAACTGGAACCAAAATATTAGCACTTACTTTTTTTATTTAATGATTGTCCTTTAAAATGTTGTGGATAAAAGTAAACTTGGTATTTTTTATTAGTCAATGTTGTCGTTAAACATAGCGTATGTTCATTTTCAAACTGCAATTCAGCTTTTTTTACATTTAATAATAATGGCATATGTCCCTTATGATCACTTGATTGAAGGCGCAGCATTTGCTTCTTATCATAAAAATCAATTTGATATTCATTATCTAATAAATATCCACGGTCATTAGGTTGAATTGGTTTAAATATTATTTGTTTAGCTTGTGATACTTCACTGACACTAACTAAATCATCAATTAACACACAAGCATTAGCAAAGTTTACTGCAGCTAATTTGCCTTGATAATGTACTGCATATTTTGATAAATGAAGAATATTAACAATTACCATCATGCACAAACTAACTAATAATAAATTAATAAGATGTTCTAAAAGCATAAAAGCTGTTAATTTACCAGTTAACTTCATAAATATCTTTCCCACTACGCACCTTAATGCCATTTTCAACTTGCATTACGTGATATTCTTTAGAATTAAGGGTATAACAATGATGTTTAAGTTGTTGGGTATTATGCAGTTCACGTAATGACATAATAGCTACTTGTTTTAACTGAACCTTATTAATTCGTTCATTAAGATGATTAATCGTCGCTTGCAGTTGACATAGTAAACCGACTAACGCTAACAATGACAAAAATAAACCAATAACACTTTCTGATAAAACAATTCCTTTACATTTTTTCATAAATAATACTGCCCCATCCCATTTGAATATTAAAACGATGAATATCATGTGTTTGCTTATCAGCAAACGATAGTGTTGTCGGTGTAATTGCATGACGTTTATTTATTTTGAAATCGGCATGTGGTGCAATTTTAAGAAATGATGGAATATTAACTTTGACTGTTTTAGACCCACTATTACGCAAAACAATAAACTTAATATTTTGATCATTCATTTTTACTACCCCTAAACAGTCATTGAGATAACACTGACATCGTAATGTTTCCCAATTAGTTATTAATTCACGTTTAAACATTAATAATGAAATTGTCTTTTGATAATGATGACATGTAAATGTAGGCATAATAATTAATAAGACCGTTAAACCTAATGTAATCACTGCTTCTAACAGTGTAAATGCTTTTAATTTCATGATTTTGCACTACTTACTTCACCAGCTTTAATAGTCAAACCACGCCGTTGTGCTTGTGCACATTGCCGACTAGTAATAATCTTAGCCTTTTCCAAATCATTAAAAGAATTAAAATTATCAGCTGCATGAGTACCTGCTTCGTCTTCATAAAGTTCAATTTGTGTTTGAATTGTTGAGGCCAAAGCAGCGTCAGTTTTGGCTTCAGCGGTATGCTTTTGCTGGGTTAAATTTGGTAAAATTAATAAAATCAACAGTGAAATAATAAAAATAACGACTACCATTTCTAATAAAGTAAAACCTGGTAATTTTCGTAATGAATGATTACGCATTAAAATCCCTCCATCATTTGGTAAACCGGTAATAAAACACTTAAATAAACAGCAACAATGATTAGTGCAATTAATAAAAACATTAAGGGTTGTAACCATACCAACATTTTCATTAAGCGTTGCTGTAAATTACGAAATTGTGTTTCTGCTAAAAATTGCAAAGCAATTCCTAATTCTTGATAAGAACATCCTTGATTGATAAATAATACTAATTCTTGGGGCAATAATACGGTATGCTCAATAAATGAAACCAAGTCATTACCATTATGCAAATGTAATCGTACTTGCATTACTAAATCACTTAAAACTGATCCATACCGTTGCTTATTAATTGCTTGACAGATCTGCGTAAAACTTAGCCCGTTTTTAACTAAAATAGCTAAATCAAAAATAAGCATATAATGATAATAATTACGCCAAATAACACCGATGATGGGTAAATGACATAAAATATCAGCTTGCTGTAAACGTGTTTGACGTTTTAAATACGTTACAAAACATTTGCTTAATAATATTCCTATTAAAATAATTCCTAATAAAACAAGTAATAAAATATCAATTGGCATAATCGTTTGCTGGATTACATCCTGTAACTCACTAATAACGTTACACCGCAAGCCAATAATTAATAAAAATAACAAGCACAATAATACTAGTGGATAAATTAATAATTGCTATAACCGTTGACGATAACGTAACCGCATTTTCAAAAAAAGCGCAATTTGATTTAAACATGTTGCTAAATCACCGTGATAAATCGCAATCGTTACTTGTTCAATAATTAATTCATCAAAATTGTTACCTTGCATTGCCTTATCAAAGGAAATTCCTTATTGTAACTGTTTAAGAAGCGGAATTGTCATACTATGTAATTGCGGGGTTAAATTAATCATGCATTGCAAACTTTGTTGCAATGAAAAACCATTTTTTAATAATTGTCCTAATTGCTCAAAAAAAGATGCTTGTTGGGCAACTTGCCGATGCCGTTTGATAAACTTCTTCAGTAATTTGACCATTCTCATATGTTTGCCGAAGCAAGTCTAACCAGTTATTATGATGCAGTTGGGCACGCTTAGTTAATAAATCATCACCAGCAATAATATCAAAAAGAATCTGATAATTATTTTTAACTGGTAATAATTGTTGATAACTAATTGCTTGTAAACAACTTTGTAACTGCAATTTATCAATATTAAAATCTAACAACCGTTGCATTACACCCCACGCACAACGCGCATGTACTGTTGTTAAAACCGTACTACCACTTAATGCAGCCCGAATTGCAGCATGAGCTGTCTGTTCATCACGAATTTCACCAATAATTAATACGTCAGGGTGATGGCGCAAACTTAATTTTAATAATTCATTATATGTCATCTGCGCTTGTTGATTAACTTGTAATTGAATAAAATCATCATTAATAATTTCAACTGGATCTTCAATTGTTAAAACCGTTTTATGTTTAACCACTTGTTGCGCCAAATAATATAAAGTAGTTGTCTTACCAGTGTTAATTGGTCCTGATAAAACAATTAATCCATTTTGGCATAAGCATGATTGTAATTGTTGTAATTGCGTATCATTAATTACTGCTAATTGTGTCATCAATGGATAAATAAAACGAATTACCAATGATTCACGATTACGAAAGTCACCAACAACTGATAAACGTAAATAAATATCACGATGCTGCTTATCCCGCAAAACTATTGAGCCTAACTGCGGACGACGTGTCTCACTAAGATTCATTTGTCCACAATATTTTAAATAATTTAACCATGCACAGCCTTCTTGCAGTGATAAATTATTAAGACGAGTTGTTTGGGTAATTGTTTTAGTATAAACTTGAAAATATTGATCACGTTTTACTAAAAATAAATCATTAACATGATTATTAATACATTGTTGTAAAACATTATTAACTATTTGCTCGACATTCATATTGTCACCTCCTTAATCAATATAAATTACGTATTATGATTATTAATTTCACTTAGATAAACAAAAAAAGATTGCATAAATGCAATCTTTTTTATTTTTTCTTATTAAATTTAATTTATTAATCATTTTGTGATGAAATCTTGGTTTCCTCTTCTTCATGAACATGATGTTGAGAATAACTATAAAAGGCCCAAGCTACTGTTCCAAAGAAAATTGGTCCAATGATTGTCCAAAAGGCCGTGCTGTAATCATGTGTCATAATTGGATCAAGAATAGTAAAGATAATGCCAATTAAAACTGTGAACCATGAAACAGCTGTTATCGTCCAAACTGCTGTCTTACTATGATAAGCAACAAATGGCCGGGCAAGATTCTTCTTAGCTTTAAAGAATGGAAACGCTGCAATTAAGAATAAGTATGGTAATGAATTAGAAACATTTCCCATATCAGTTAAAACAGTATAGAAGTTTTGCATATCCTTACCACCAAAGGAAACACCGAATAAAATAATATCAACAATAATAGCTTGTAACCACATTGCATGGGCAGGAACACCATCTTTATTTAATTCAGTTAATTTCTTTGGCCAGAATTTCTTAGGAGTACCCAAGATAAATGACTTAAGTGGTGAATAAATCATTACGAATAATGCGCCGGTATCAGCTAAGAATTCTTCAATTCCAATCAAACGGCCAAACCAGTTACCTAATGAAACAGCCGCAGCATTAGAAAAATGTAAGCCAATCCCAATTGAATAGCCTAAATTATTCATCAAAACAAACAAAACATTTCCTAAATCAGTAGTGCTCTTACCAAGTAAATGTTTCCAGTTAGCACTAATTCCCCAAAGGAAGATACCAACTGAATAAATTGTCAAAATGAACAATGTTGCAATAATTAATGCTTTAGGGAAAGTATGTTCAGCATCCTTAACATTATCAATCACACCACTCATTGTTTCCATTCCTGCATAAGCAAAGATTGCATATGAAATAAATGAAAGCAATGCTACTGGTGATTGAAATTGTGGGTTTGGTGAATGAATCAAACTTTGTGCCGTAAATGGTTGTGCTAAATGACCATGGTGAATAATAATTAAGAACAAACTGGCAAGCATAAATACTGCTGTAAGGAATAATGTAAATACCCCACTAAAGTTAGTAAACTTAGCAAATTGATCAACACCACGACTAGAAAAATAAGTAATAACCAAAATTGCAACAATCGCAATTACCCCAATTGTTTGGGTTGAAGATAACCCAAATAAGTGCCAACTTTGTGTAGTATCATAGCCAGCGAATGCTGTTGCAAATGGAATCCACATCCGGGAAGCTTCAGATACCAACCAAATAATCCATCCTGATAACCAAATAAAGGTTCCAATAAACGCTGGTTTTTCACCAATTGATCCTTCCAACCAGGAATAAATTCCCCCTTTAGCAGACTTAAAAGTTGAACCATATTCAGCAAACATTAAGCCACTAGGTAAGAAGAAGAGCAAAGCGCCCAAAACATACCATACAATCGCTGCATAACCCATTTGGTCATAGGCAATTGTAGTATTAGATAGTCCAAATAAGGACGTAAAAATCATTAAGATTAAACTTAATGTACCAATTTTTTTACTTTTTTCTTCCTGTGCCAAGATGCACACCTCCAAAAATACCTTACTGAAAAGTAAAAAAGAGTCAGAAATATTAACATATCAAAATTCACAATGTTAATATTTCTGACTCTCCACCTTCAATCATTTACTTATCGTAAATAGTGCTACGTAGTCATTTTAGCTATGGGTACTATCTAAATAAATATTCTTACTATTTAGTATAAATATAGGTCAACATGCATAATTTGTCAATTTAATGTATATTTCCAATAATTAATAAACCGTAAAAACGCCTGCCGCCCAGTTTTATTTTGTTTAAACACACCAGTATTAGCCAATATTTTAGCAAAAGTATTCCCTAATTCTTGATGAACAATATCACGTGCTTGTGATAACGAAACTAATCCATATTGTCGTTGTAATTGTTGTACCCAATGTTGGTGTTGTGGTGCTACTGTAACTTGATCACCATGCAAAAATTGCATAACCGTCTGCAATTCACTTTGTAATCTTCCTGGTAAAATAGCTCTGCCCATCACTTCAATTAAACCAATATTTTCTTTCTTCAAATGATAATATTGAGGATGCACATGAAATTCACCATCAGGATAACGTGCTGAAACATGATTATCTCTTAAAACTAAATCAAGAACGTACTGATGATTTCGATAATATGCAATTGGGGTTATTGTATGATGTTGTTGCTTATCTAATTTTGCATAAACATGCACATTAGCATCATTATAATTTTGCCAAACTTGTTGAATACTAGCGGCAATGGTTACTAGCTGTGCAATATTATTACTCTGCAGACGAATGGTTGCTAATGGCCATTTAACTAATCCCATTTTGACATCTTTAAATGGCAATGAGATTGTTTGCCAAAGTGGTGCTTTCATCATTGGAAAAATATGACGCCCACCTTGGTAATGTTGATGTGCTAAGACTGAACCTCCAACAATCGGTAAATCAGCATTACTACCTACAAAATAATGAGGGAATTGTTGGACAATAGCTAATAAATTAGCATAGGTTTGCTTATTAATTTGCATAGGGATATGTTGATTAGTTAAAAAAATCGCATGTTCACGAAAATAACCATATGGTGAATACTGAAAACCCCATAATTGACCATTAATATTCATCCGAATAATACGTAAATTACGGCGTGCTGGATAATCATTATTACCATAGTAACCTTCATTAGCCATACATAACTTACACAATGGATAATCAGTAGTTACTTGATGAGCAACTTGTGCAATCATGTGTGGATCTTTTTCAGGTTTAGCTAAGTTAATCGTTATTTCCAAATCGCCAATTGTTGTATGAACCGTAAAGACTTCATTCTTACTAAGTGCTCGTGTTTGAATATAATTATTTTGACAACATAGTTGATAAAAATAATTAGTTGCTTGTTGTGGACTTTGTTGATATTTTTGCCAAAAGATTTCATTAACTTGATGTGGAGTTGGTGTAATTAAATCAAATAATTGTGCATTCAAAATCAACCGCGCTTGTTGCTTATCGGCTATTTGGTGATGTGCAATTGCCGCAGCTATTAATTTATCAACCAACGTTAATAAATCAGTAGTTACCTCGTCATTAACAGTATTCGTCCCAATTAAGGCCACAACTTGATTAAAAATATAATAATAATCAAGATCCGTATATTCAGGATTAAGCGCAATAACTCTTTGCGTAAATTCATCAATCAAATTATTTGTCATTATTATATACTTCTTTACTTAATTTCTTGAGGACCATTGGCAATATGAGCAACATAAAAAGTAGCGTCATAACCAATAACTTCGTGATATTGTTGTCCAACTTGTTGACAAAAATTATCAATACTATCTTGCTTAACAATCGCAATTGCACAACCACCAAAACCTGCTCCACACATCCGTGCTCCTAAAACATTTTTTCGCTGCCATGCAGCAGCAACCAACGTATCTAATTCTTTACCTGTAACAGCATAGTCATAATGTAATGAAATATGTGAAGCATTAAGTAAATGTCCCATTGTTGTTAAATCATGTTTCATTAGCGCGTGCTGAACTTGCAAAACACGTTGATTTTCAAATACAACATGACGTGTCCGTCGTATTAATGTATCGTTATTTAACAAATATGTATATTCATCAAATTGTGCTTTATTTAAATCACATAAATTATGAATGGCAACATCTTGTTGTAATAAATGCAACGCATGTTCACATTCATGCCGGCGTTCATTATATTTAGAAGTTTGTAATTCACGACGTTTATTAGTGTTCATAATCACAATAGCATATTCAGCCAACTGCAAAGGTACATATTGATATTGTAAAGTATCAGTATTTAATAATATTGCTTGGTCTTGTTTGCCCATTGCTATCGCAAATTGATCCATAATTCCTGAATTAACACCAATATAATCATTTTCAACTTTTTGACCATTCATCGCTAATTCAAGATTATTAATTGGCAAATTAAATAAATTTTGTAAAATTTTCCCCATTAATAATTCCACAGCAGCCGATGAAGAAAGCCCAGCACCATTAGGCAAATCACCAGCAATTAATAAATCAAAGCCATGATTAATTTGATAACCTTGCTTAACTAAAATCCATATCATTCCTAATAAATAATTAGCCCAATCATGCTTAACTTGATATTTTAAATTAGTTAGTGAAGCATGAATTATGCCGCTATTCGGAAAATTCAGTGAATAAAAATTAATTTGCTGATCGTTTCGTTGGGCAACTACACCATAAGTTCCTAAGCTAATTGCACAAGGTAAAACATATCCTCCATTGTAATCAAGATGTTCACCAATTAAATTAATTCTACCCGGTGCAAAAAAAGTTTTCTGTGGTTGACTACCAAATGTTTTTACAAATTGTTTTTGTAAATTATCAATATTCATTAAAATTAACTCCCTTATTCCTAAGTTTATTTTGATAAATTTAAATTATCTTATGAAAGCGCTTTTGTCAATAAAAAATTTATGTATACCAATTTTAATTTTTAACTTTACAAAACAATTTTTATACGTTAAGATAATGTCATCAATTTAGTGAATGCGCTTTCTAAAATTGAATATACCACAAGGAGTTATTAATAATGATTAGCAAAAATGTTGATAAATCAACTAAAAATAGCAAATTTTTAATTTTAATATCACTAGCTGCCGGGATGGCCGGCCTATTATATGGTTATGATACCGCCTGTATTTCAGGCGCAATTGGTTTCTTAAAATCACTATACCAATTGTCACCCATGACACAAGGATTAATTACATCATCAATTATGATTGGTGGTATGATTGGCGTTGCTTTTTCAGGAACTTTAAGCGATCACTGGGGACGGCGGCATGTATTACGTTATGGTGCGCTAATTTTTGCAATTGCTTCACTTTTATCAGCTTTCACCCAAACAGCAGGACAACTTATTATTGCCAGAATCATTGGTGGAACCGGAATTGGATTAGCCTCATCATTAGCAACTACATATATTTCTGAAATTGCACCAGCCAAAATTCGTGGTACGTTATCATCACTCTATCAATTACTAACAACTATTGGTATTGCTCTAACTTACTTCGTAAACTTAATTATTGTTAACTTAGGGACTTATCAATGGAGTATGTTTCATGGTTGGCGGTGGATGTTAGGGATTGGTTCATTACCAGCAATTTTATTCTTTATTGCGCTTATGATTGCACCTGAAAGTCCGCGTTGGTTAATTCAGCATGCCCATATTGATGAAGGTTTCAATATCTTAGCCAAAATTAATGGCCGTCAAGAGGCACAACGGCAAATGGCTGATATTGCTAGTTCTATTCGTCGTGAACAACACGCATCATTAGCTAAATTATTCCAACCTGGCTTACGACGGGCATTATTAATTGGATTATTCTTAGCCTTCTTAAATCAAGCAGCTGGTATGAATGTGCTTATGTATTATGGTCCAACAATCTTTAAAAATGCTGGGTTTGGTGGCAATGCTGAATTTATGGCAACAGCTGGTGTTGGCATTGTCAATGTTATCGCAACTATCTTTGCTACTTTAATGATTGATCGTGCTGGGCGGCGAAAGTTATTAATTATTGGTGAAGCGCTTTTAACCATTTGTTCAGCAACTATTATGTTGGCATTCCATATTAATTCAACATTACTCATGCTAATTGGTATTTTTGCCTTTGTTATTTCATTCGCTATTTCTGCTGGTCCAATTCCATGGATTATGATTCCAGAACTATTTCCAACTTATTTACGTTCACGGGCCTCAGGAATCTGTACAGTACTAATGTGGGGTTGTAACTGGGCGATTGGGCAATTTACACCAGTCATGTTAAATAATTGGGGTGGCGCTAATACGTTTATGTTCTTCATGTTTATGAATATTTTAATTTGCATTGGTGTTTGTTTGTGGGTTCCAGAAACTAAGGATAAAACTTTAGAAGAAATTGAAGCGGAATTTTGGCCAAAGAATGCTGATAAAATCACTAATCAAACTCAAGAAATTGATATGAGCAAAATGAGCTTGGATGAATTAAAAACACAAATCAAACTTGATACCCAAAAATAGTATAAAAAAAGACGGTTTAAACCGTCTTTTTTAATTTAATTCCTAATTAGTCTTCGTCTGGGAATTTACCAGCATAGTAAACATCAGAAACATCTTCATTGTCATCCAATGCATCCAACATGTTAGCAAATTGTTCAGCCTTATCTTCTGGAATTGGTGTTAAGTTTTGTGGAATCATTGTTAATTCAGCTGATGCCAAAGTGTAGCCTTTGTCTTGTAAAGCATCCCGCACCATTGCTAATTCCTTAGGATCAGTATAAATGTCAAATGCTTCATCGCTAGTTTGAAGATCTTCACCGCCAGCATCCATTACATCTTCTAGCATTTGATCTTCATCAGCATCTAAGCCTTCACGTTCAATAACAATGTGACCCTTACGATCGAATAAGTAACCAACTGATCCAGCAGAACCCATTGAGCCACCATTACGAGTAACATCAACCCGCACTGTTGAATTAGTACGGTTCTTATTATCAGTTAAAGCATGAATTAAAACAGCAATACCGCCTGGTCCATAACCTTCATAAGTTACTTCATCATAATGGGTATCATCGTTACCTTGTGATTTGTTGATGGCACGTTTGATATTATCTTTAGGCATATTTGCTGCCCGTGCTTTATCAACAACCAAACGTAAGCCAGGGTTGTTATCTGGGTCAGGACCACCACTTTTAGCAGCCATATAAAGCTCACGAGATAATTTTTGGAAAATTTTGCCACGTTTGGCATCTTGGGCGTTCTTACGTCCTTGAATGTTATGCCATTTTGAATGTCCTGACATCTTGCTCCCTCTTTCCTTACTGATGGATAAGTATCCATTGATTTTATTAAGCAATTATTAGTATAGCATAACTTAAAAATCAAATTCAATTTAACTAAAAATTAAATAAATTCATTACTAAGCCGCATAAATTCATTAACATCATTAATGGCAATTTGCATGCCTTCACGCCAAAAATCAGGTTTAGTTAAATCAACGCCTAAGTGCTTTTGAGCTAATTCTTCAGTTGACATGTTAGCCGTATCACGTAATAAGGCAATATAATGTTGTTCAAAATCAGGATCATGTTGTGCACGTGCATAAATACCAGCTGAGAATAAGTATCCAAAAGTGTATGGGAAGTTATAAAATGGCACATCACTGAAGAAGAAGTGTTGTTTATCAGCCCAGTAATATGGATCATAACTTCTTAATGATTCATTATATGCTTCCTTTTGAGCAGCTAGCATCATTTCACAAATTTGATCAACTGGGACAATACCCTTTTGCCGTTGTTCATAGAAGTGCTTTTCAAATATGTAACGAGCGTGAATATCTAAGAACATTGCTAATGGATTACTCATCTTTTGGTCAATTAAATTCAACTTAGCAGCGGTTGTCTTCGCATCCTTAACGGTTGCATCAGCTACAACCATTTCGGCAAATGTTGATGCTGTTTCAGCAACATTCATAGCATATTCTTGCCGCCATTGTGGTAAATCACGCATTACCATGCAGTGGAAACCATGTCCTAATTCATGCGCAATTGTCGAAACTTCACTTGGTGTGCCATCAAAAGTCATGAAAATCCGAAATTCACCTAATTCAGGAATTTCAGTCATATAACCACCAGGACGTTTATTAGGTCGGTCTTCAGCTTCAATCCACCGGTGTGCAAATGCATATTGAGCAACCTCAGCCATTTTTGGTGAAATCTTAGCAAAATTATCAATAATAAATGCTGCCGCTTCATCAAATGAATAATGTTTAGCCTCAAAATCACCCACGTTAACTGGTGCCCATTGATCTTGCCAACCCATTTGTTGCAAGCCTAATAATTGTGCTTTACGTGCCAAATAATCAAGGAAAGGTTGTTTATTTTCATCAACTACTTGCCACATTACTTCTAAGGTTTGCTTTTTCATACGATTTTCTTCTAAAGGTTTATCTAAGAAATCTTTAACACCATGCGCATGATAATTAGTTAACCGGAATCCATCTAAGTGATTAAGTGTATCAGCAAATAACGTATCAAACTTTTGCCAACCTTGTTCCCATGATGTAAACATAGCATCACGAACTTGAGCGGTTGGTGCTGATTCAAATTTATTTTGCGCTTGACCGGCCGAATAGTGAATCACTTTGCCATTTTCATTTAATGGAAAATTAGTCTTAGCAACTAAAGAATCATAATGATCATGCCAACCTTGGAACCCATCCAAACTAAAATCATTAATTAACTTTTCAGTAGCATCATCTAATAAAGTTTGACCTTGATGACGCATTTCTTGAAGATTAAATTTAATCTTCGCAAAGGCCTCATTATTAATGATTTGATTGAAATTATCATCTGATAATGATACTAGCAACTTTTGAAATTGTGTTTTTACAGCTGCATTGTCATTATCAATCTGATATAAATGATTCATCTTGGCACTAACTTGCGTATTGTCAGCCTCAACTGAACTAATCATATCAACGAATGTTTCAGTTTGTTTCAAACCAGCTGCAATTGTTTGCAATAAAGTTGTAATTTTTTGCAATTGCTTAAATTGTGGTTGATCATCGGCAAATTGCCATTGCTTAATCATTGTTTGTGCCTGGGCAATTTGATCAACTAACAATTGTGTTCGTTGTGCTAATTGTGGTGAATTAAGTCCTCCTGGGTAAATACTATCTAGATTCCATGTATCTTGGTACATAAAAACACCCCCCTGCTATCTTCATTATATAACAGGAGGTGTTTTATTAGAATTTGCTTGTAATATTATTGAACAGTAACACTCTTAGCTAAGTTACGTGGTTGGTCAACATTTAAACCACGTTCCAAACTTGCATAATATGCTAGTAATTGTGCTGGTACTACTGATAATAATGGTGTCAATACAGTAGCAACATCAGGAATAATTACGTTATCATTTTCATTAGCTAATGACTTAAGTGCAATCGTTAATGGATGTGCACCCCGTGCAACTACTTCTTCAATGTTACTCCGCATTGGTAATGCTGTTTCAACATCTGTTACAAAACCAACAACAGGTGTTCCTTTTTCAATTAAAGCAATTGTGCCATGTTTCAATTCACCAGCAGCAAAACCTTCAGCATGAATATAAGAAATTTCCTTTAACTTCAAAGCGCCTTCTAAACTTACGTAGTAATCTTGACCACGACCAATGTAAAAAGCATTTTGACGATCTGCAAAGTAATCATGGGCTAATTGTTTAATTTTATCCTTTTGATCAACTAAAGTTTGCATGCCGCTTGCAACTTGACTTAATTGTTGTTTTAATGGAAACTTAATTGCTTCATTAACATTTTTAGCAATTCCTAATGCTTTTGCGAAAATAGCTTCCAAAGCAATTTGGGCTGTATAAGCTTTAGTTGAAGCTACGGCAATTTCTGGACCAGCTAATAAGTCTAAACTAAAGGTAGCTTCCCGAGCTAAGGTTGAATTAGCAACATTAGTCATTGTTAAGCTTAACATGCTTTGTTGATTAATTTCTGATAAAACTAAACGACTATCAGCAGTTTCACCACTTTGTGATAAGAACAAGAAACCAGGTTTAGCACTTAATAGTGGCATATGATAACCGGCTTCAGATGATAAAAGCACACTTGTAGGAATATTACTCCATTGTTCAAACAATGTTTTACCAACCAAGCCAGCATGATAACTTGTTCCAGCAGCCACAATGTACAAATGATCAATTTGTGAGAAACGTTGAATTAAAGCTTGATCAAATTTTAGTTCATCATTAGCATCCAAGTATGTTTCAAGTAACCGCCGAATAACGATTGGTTCTTCATCAATTTCCTTTAACATATAGTATGGATATGCACCTTTATCAGCTGCATTAGCATCCAATTTAATTACTTTAGGCTTAACATCAATGACATTGCCATTGTAATCTTCGATAGTTTGGGTAGTAGCGGTTAAAATACCAATTTCTTGATCGCGCATTTCGATAAATTTATTAGTATACTTAATCATTGCCAAAACATCAGAAGATACTAAAGTAAAGCCATCAGCAATCCCAATTAATAATGGTGTTTGGTTTTTAGCTACATATAATTTTTCAGGATCATGGCTATCAACCATAATAATTGAATATGAACCATCTAATAATTTTAAAGTTTTTGTTAAAGCTGCTTTAGTATCTAAATGATCATCATTAGCAAATTTAGCAATCATTTGCACGATAATTTCACTATCAGTTTGACTAGTTAATGGAATATTCTTTAAATATTTATCACGTAATTGTTGATAATTATTAATAACGCCATTATGAATCAAATAATAACGGCCATCATATGATTTGAATGGATGAGCATTCGCGTCAGTTGGGGCGCCGTGAGTTGCCCAACGCGTATGTCCTAAGCCAACCATCCCTTGTACTTCAGGGGTAATATACTTTTCTAAGTTAGCTAATTTACCTGCTTTTTTGATTAAATAATCATGGCCTTTTTGGTCATTAACATAAATACCAGCTGAATCATAACCACGATATGCTAATTTTTGCAATCCAGAAATTAAAATATTGGTTGTATCAGCATTACCAATTGTACCGACAATTCCACACATTAAAGCACGGCCTCCATAAATTATCTTGATTTGTTTGATATTGGTATATATTTAAAATAGTTTTCGTTTGTAATAATAATAGTCATTATATGAATTGTCAATTGCGACGTTTTCATAATTGGTATATACAATTTTAATAAAAAAATAAGAGATTACTAATTAGTAATCTCTTAATAATTTTTATTTATCAATACCCATTTCAGTTTCAACAACTTTAGCAATTTCAGTAGCATATTCTTCAACAGCAACTTGTGTTGGAGCTTCAACCATTACTCGTAATAATGATTCGGTGCCACTTGGCCGTACCAAAACACGACCATCGCCGTTCATTTCTTTTTCAACCTTAGTAATTTCATCTAAAATAGCTTGGTGATTCCGCCAACTCTTTTTATCAGCGACTTTAACATTAATTAATTTCTGTGGATATTCAGTAACATCAGCTGCTAATTCAGATAATTTCTTACCAGTTTGCTTCATAATATTTAATAATTGAATGCCTGTTAACATCCCATCACCGGTATTATGAAGATCATAAATAATAATATGGCCTGATTGTTCACCGCCAAGATTGTAGCCATGAGCACGCATAGCTTCCATAACATGCCGGTCACCAACATCAGTTTGCACATAGTGCATTCCATTTGCTTCTAAAGCCTTATATAAGCCAATATTACTCATAACAGTTGTAACTACAGTTGATTTCTTTAAACGACCACGTTCATTAAAGTATTTACCTAAAATGAACATAATCTTATCACCATCAACAATGTTGCCTTTTTCATCAACAGCGATGCAGCGGTCACCATCACCATCAAAGGCTAAACCAACTTGTGCATGTTTTTCAACAACAGTTTGTGCTAATTTTTCAGGATGGGTTGAACCAACGCCAGCGTTAATATTAATACCATTTGGTGAAGTAGCAATGGTTTCAAAATCAGCATCTAAATCAGCAAAGATACGACTTACTAATGCACTAGTGGAACCATTAGCACCATCTAAGACTACTGAAATACCGGATAAATCATCATCAATACTTTGTTCAAGAAATTGTGAATATTTCAATACTCCTTCCGGATAATCCATTACTGTTCCCAAACCTTCAGCAGATGGCCGTGGTAAGTTATCTTCAGGAGCATCTAATAATGCTTCAATTTCATTTTCTTGTTCATCTGATAATTTATAACCATCTGGTCCAAAGAACTTAATACCATTATCAGAAGCAGGATTATGTGATGCTGAAATCATAATACCAGCATTAGCACCTTGCACACGTGTTAAATAAGCAACAGCTGGTGTAGTAATTACGCCTAATGATAATACTTCAATACCAACTGATAATAAACCTGAAATTAATGCTTCTTCAAGCATTTGCCCAGAAATTCTTGTATCACGTGCTACTAAAACACGGGGTTGATGTTCACTATCTTTAGCATGTTGCGTTAATACATAACCACCAGCACGACCCAAGCGGAATGCTAATTCAGGTTTTAAAGTTTTATTAGCAATACCACGAACACCATCAGTTCCAAAATATTTTGTCATAATCTAGGATCCTCACTTTATTGAGTGCTTGATACACTCGATTGTTTTTTATTTGCTATACTACTTGTTTGTTTAATTGCTTGTGATTGTTGATTTACATTATTATGCGATGATGAACTAGCAAGTGATGACGTACTTGTATTATCATCTTCATCATTATTGTTTACTTTTATTGTTACTGTAATCGTTTGTGGCGAAGTAGTCAAACCATTTTTAATAGAACTCAAGTCAATGACTTTTTTCGTTGTTTGGGTAATACCACTCACATCAACATCAAATGCTAATTGATTTAAATTTTGCAAAGTACTTGCAGAACCATAAACACTTACGGTAGCTGGTGAACATGATAAACTAACATCTTCACCATTCGTATTAATTGCCGTTGGTTTTAAACTAACCTTTTTAGAAGCACGTTCAATTGGTAAGGTAATGCGCATATTACTTGGCAAAATAATTGCATTAACAGTATTACCATAACTATCAATTGCTTGTAATGGTACATTAACTGTAACACTATTATTAGTATTCCGTTCTAGTGGAATATTAGCAATAATTGCATTAATCCGTTCAATATCACTCCGTGCCCCTGAAACTTCAACATAGTGTTGTGAATAACGTGGTTCACCGGCCGCATAACCACTGGCAATGCTGGCCTTATTGTAATTAACTTGAATTGGAAAACTACGGGTTTCACGCGGTTGAATATTAACTTCAATTGTTTTTGGTTCAATACTATAAGTTAATGAGTTATTTAAACCATTTTGTGTTAATGTAACACGATGTTTACCAACACCCAATTTAGTCAAATTTGCCACAATTTGAAAGCGTTGGGTGTTAACAGTTTGCGTAACTAATGAATTAGGTCCCTCCAGCTTCACCTTGACACGTTGTGGATAACCAGTAATGAAGTACTTTTCATTATTAGCATTTATTTGTAAAGGCACCGTAATTTCTGTTTCTTTAGTAGCGAGCATACTGGCACTATAAATGCCACTTTGATGCGTTGAACCTGATTGATCAATATTGACATAAAAGAAGAGTAACAATGTAAAAATCAACGCAATTAAACGATAAAACCACTTTTGGCTAAACCACTTATTCACGTCTTGACCGCTCCCTTCTTGTTGCAACATGTTTACCATTATGTTTACGACTATTAAATAAGTTAGTAAACAAATTATGGTGCTTTTCATCAGTATCAGCGGGAATCAAGTTAGCTTTCAAGAACTTCAAATAATTCTCACGTGTTAAGTCACGTAATAATTCATTATTTTTCGTAATGGTTACGCCACCTGTTTCTTCAGACACAACAATTGTCAAAGCATCAGTTACTTCACTAATTCCCACTGCTGCCCGGTGACGTGTTCCTAATTCTTTAGGAATAGTATCACTATTAGAAAGTGGTAAATAAGCTGCTGCAACCGCAATTTTATTATCACGAATAATTACCGCACCATCATGAAGTGGGGTATTCGGAATAAAAATATTAATCAATAATTCACCAGAAATATCAGCATCAAGCGGAATACCAGTTTCAATATAATCTTTCAAACCGGTATTCATTTGAATGGTAATTAATGCGCCAATACGTCGTTTTGACATATATTCAATTGCTTTATCAAGCTCATTAATCATTTTAATTTCAGCGGCATGGGGATGCTTATTACGTGAAAATAATGCGCCCCGTCCCAAATGCTCAAGTGCCCGACGGATTTCTGGTTGAAAAATAATAACTAAAGCAATAACGCCCCAAGAAATTACTTGATCCATCAAGAAAGAAAGCATGCGCATTTGTAAAACCCAACTAAGGATCTTTACAGCAATGATAATGACAACGCCCTTCAGCAATTGCACTGCCTTAGTGCCACGCACTAACATGATAAGACGATAAAAAATATACCATACTACTAATATATCTAATAAATTAGCAACTGTACGCCATGTTAGTAAGTCTGACCAGTGAAAGGTCATTAGTTTACCTCCTTCTCAAAAGATAATATTATTATATCATTACTTAATATTAAAAACAGATTAGCATAAATAACTAATAAAATTTGATAAACTAATAGTAGAGATATTTTTAGAGGAAAATAATATGAAAAAAAGCACAAGATGGGTTATTCGCATTGCCGTTGTTGTTTATTTGATTTTAGCTAGTTTATGTATTCATGATGAATTTACTTTTTTAATTTTAAATACATTTTTAGCTTATATTCCAATTGAATTATCATTTCATATTCACTGTGACCGTCCACGTAGCAACATTGTATTTTGGATATTAACAATTATTTGGGTGCTTTTCCTTCCAAATGCTCCTTATATGTTAACTGACTTAATGCACTTAACACTACTTGATCCTTATAACTGGAATACCGGTCTAATCAAAGCTAACTTAGGTTTATGGGCTAATTTCAGCGAACTAGTAGTAGCTGCCCTCGCTGCAACAATTATTAGTATTTGGGGCGTTGACTATGTAGCTGATGTCATCGTAAAACGCTACCACTTAAAAAATAACTATCAATTTATTATTGTGAATATTATTTTATTCTTATCAGCATTAGGAATTTATATTGGTCGTTTCTTAAGATTACACACGATTTTCTTAATTACCCCATTCTGGGTAATTAAACCATTACTCACCATGTGGTCATGGCACATGCTCGCCATTGTATTAATGCTGTATTTTGTACAATTTATTATTTACATTGCGTTATTAATTTTTCGTAATAATGCTCCAAAAAATAAAAAAGATTGTGATTAAATCACAATCTTTTTTATTTACTATACATTTTGAATTCCAAGAAGAGGTCATTATATAATTCAACATCTTGTGGTGACAAGTTTTTATAAACCTGTAAATTATTCATTGTTGCTAAGTCAGGATAAAATTCACGATTATCACGAACACTTGCTGGTAATAATTTTAAAGCAGCCTGATTAGGTGTTGCATAACCTACATAAAGAGCATTTTGTGCCGCATTTTCAGGTTGCAACATAAAGTTTAAAAAGGCGTAAATGGCTTTAAAATGTTCCGCTGTTTTCGGAATAACTAAATTATCAAACCACAAATTACTACCTTCGGATGGTACCACATAGTGTAAATGGGGATTATCAGCAATCATTTCAGTAGCTTCACCTGACCAATCAACTGCTAATGGTGCATCATTTTGCGCCATGTCCGTTTTAATTTCATCAGAAACAATTGCCTTAACATTTGGTGATAATTGGTCAAGTTTTTGCTTAGCAGCTCGCAAAGTAGCTGGATTAGTCGTGTTAATTGACTTCCCCATTGAAATTAATGCCATCCCCATAATGTCACGCGCACTATCAACTAACATAATGTCATTTCGATATTTAGGTGACCACAACTGTTGCCAATGCTGAATTGAACCCGGTTTAATATACTTATCATTATAAATAATGCCTAATGTACCCCAAAAATATGGAATTGAATATTTATTATGCGGATCAAATGATAAATTCATAAAACGTGGATTAATATTTTGTAAGCCATGCAATTTACTTTTATCAAGGGGAATTAGTAAGTGTGCCGCTTTTAATTTCGAAATCATATAGTCACTAGGAACAACTAAATCATAGTGTGTGCCACCTTGTTTAATTTTAGTAAACATTGCTTCATTACTATCAAAGGTTTCATAATCAACATGATAACCAGTTTCACGCTCAAATTTCGTAATTAATTGCGGATCAATATAGTCACCCCAATTATAGAGGTTTAGCACTTTAGCATTGTTAATGTGCTGCTTTTTTTGTAAGCCAATACTAGCAGCAACTAATAATACACAAGCTAAAATAACTGTTCCTACAAATGTTAATAATCGTTTCATAATTTTGATTACCTCGACTTATTATGTTTACGTTGGGTGTGTAAACTAACAAAGTAATAACCAATGACCAAAACTAATGCAAATATGAATAATACGCCTGACAAAGCATTTATTTCCAAACTAATTCCCTGACGAGCACGTGAATAAATTTCAATTGATAAGGTTTCAAAACCGTTACCCGTAACAAAGAACGTTACTGCAAAGTCATCTAATGAATAAGTAAATGCCATAAAAAAGCCAGCTAAGATACTTGAAGTTAACGCTGGTAAGACAACACGTGTCAATGCTTGCCAATCATTAGCACCCAAATCAGCAGCAGCATCAAGCATACTACTTTCCATTTCATCTAACTTAGGCAACACCATTAAAACTACAATTGGTACCGAAAAAGCAATATGACTTAGTAATACTGTCCAAAAACCTAACTGCACATGTAAACATGTAAAAAAGATTAATAAACTAGCACCGATAATAACATCTGGTGAAACCATCAAAATATTATTAAAAGATAACAAAGTATTACGAGCCAATGAACGACTTGTCCGACTAATCCACAAGGCGCCTAATGTCCCAATAATAGTTGCAATTAAGGATGATAATAAAGCAACTAATAACGTTGCTAAGACAATTTGCCATAATCGGGTATCATTAAAAAGATCATGGTAATGCTGCAAGGTAAAACCTTGAAAATGAGCCATTGTCTTCGTATCACTAAACGAATATCCAATTAAATAAAAAATTGGTAAGTATAATAATACAAACATCATCACGATGTATAAATTACGCCAATGAAGATATTTACGCATCTTGATCATCGCTTTCTCTTATGATGAGTTCCTGTTAGTAACATCATTAATGACATTGCTGCAATTAAAACAACGCCAATTGTTGAGCCCATGCCCCAATTCATAGTTGTTAAAAAATGCTCTTCAATCGCTGTTCCCAAAGTTATTACCCGGTTGCCACCAATTAATCGCGTTAACATAAATAATGATAATGAAGGAATAAATACGACCTGAATTCCTGACTTAACACCTGGTAGTGTTAATGGCCAAATAACTTTAGTAAAGGTTTGCCAATTAGTTGCTCCTAAATCATGACTGGCATTAATATAAGAAGGATTCAATTTTTCCATATTATTAAAAATTGGTAGAACCATAAATGGTATTTCAATATAAGTTGCCACAAACACAAAACTAAAATCAGTAAATAAAATTTGTTTAGGGCCAATGCCAATTAATGTCAAAAATGTATTAACGGAACCATTTTGACCAAAAATACCAATAAAGGCATACGCCTTCAATAACAAATTAATCCATGTTGGTAAAATTATTAATAGTAACCATAATTGCTTATGCTTAGTTTGCTGCAAAAAGTAAGCAAGTGGATAACTAAGTAATAATGAAATTGCTGTTACTAAAAATGCATACCAGATGGATTCAAAAGTCATCTTTAAATAAGTGGCTGAATGAAAATAAGTGGCATAATTAGCCAAAGTAAGATGGTTATTTAAATCAATAAAAGAGTAGTAAAAAATTAATACTAATGGAATTATTACAAATAATGCTAACCATAAAATATATGGCAAGTTAAAAAGCCACCGCATATACTTGTTCTTCATTTATTTTTCACGTTCCTCGCCTTCATATTGATCTAAGCGGGCATCAAAATCAGTTTCTGATTCATTAAAGCGCATAACATGAATATCTTCCGGATTAAAAGTAATGCCGATTTTATTATTCTTAACCGGATTAATGGCGTGAATTAACCATTCATTGTTATCTTCATCAGTGGCAACAATTTCATAATAATCACCACGGAATAATTGGTTTTTAACATTAACAACAATTTTACCGGCTTGTGGCGTAGTAATATCAAGGTCTTCGGGACGTAGCACTACTTCAACAGCTTCGTTAGGTTTCATCCCTGCATCAGCACATTCAAAGCGTTTCCCTAAAAATTCAACTTCATAGTCCTTAATCATTCGTCCAGGAATAATATTACTTTCACCAATAAAATCAGCGACAAAGTGATTTAATGGTTCATCGTAAATTGAAACAGGCGTGCCACTTTGTAAAACTTGACCATGATTAATAACAAAAATTTCATCACTCATTGCGAGTGCTTCTTCTTGATCATGCGTTACAAATAAGAAAGTAATGCCTAAACGTTGTTGCAAGTTGCGCAATTCATATTGCATTTCTTTACGTAATTTAGCATCCAAAGCTGATAATGGCTCATCAAGTAATAACACTTGTGGTTCCATAACAATTGCTCGTGCAATCGCAATTCGTTGCTGTTGACCACCTGATAAGGCCGTAATTGCGCGATCTTGATAACCATCAAGCTTAACTAGATTTAATGCTTCTTGAACCTTAGCTTTAATCTTTGCCTTGGATAAGTGCTTTAATTTCAAGCCAAAAGCAACGTTTTCAAAAACATTCATATGTGGAAATAATGCATAATTTTGAAAAACAGTATTTACTTGACGTTTATTAGTTGGAACATCATTAATCCGTTTGCCATCAAATAAAATATCGCCTGATGTTGCTTCAGTAAAGCCACCAATAATACGTAAAATAGTAGTTTTACCGCAACCTGATGGTCCTAACAACGTATAAAATTTCCCCTGTTCAAGTTGTAAATTAATATTTTTCAAAATTACATTATCATCATAACTTTTGACAATGTTACGTAATTCAACAACTACTTTTCCCAATTAATTAACCACTTTCCAATTAATTTTAAACAGTAATACAATGCTACATTGTAACGAAAATAATTTAATATTTGCAAGACAATTTTGATAATTTTGTGTAAAAGAAATAATGACGATTGTCATTATTCATTATTTGTTTTAATTAATTATTATAATTTTTCAGGATAAAAAATAATTTTGGTATCAAAAACATTACACTTATCACTTAATACTTGCTCAAGTTGTTCAGCTAAAAGAAATGATTCCTTAATTGTCATATTTTCATCAACAGTTACTTCAGCTTCAACAGTAATCAAATTACCGTCATAATGTGCTGTAATACTTTGAACCGTTTTAATTTCATCGTTATTCAGAATAACTTGTTTATACTGCTGTTCTTTTTGGGGATTAAAATAATCAACCAGGTTTAGACTACTTTCAAGAAAAATTTTAAAACCTGAAAACAAAATAAAACCACCAATAATAATGCTTGCAACACTATCAACCCATCTTAATGTAAATTTCCACATCACAAAGATAGAAATAGCTGTACCAATACTAGTGAGAATATCTCCTAAACTATCCTGTGCTGACGCCAATAAAGCAGCATTATTAGTTTTTTTACCACTCGTATAATTAATAACATAAATTATTGAAATAATAATTACTGAAATAAGTGCACCCAAAATACCAATTGGATTAGGAATAACTTGTTTATTAACATTTAAAAGATTATGAATACCATTTCCAATAATGTTAATGGCAATTTCAATCATTAAAATTGCCGTTACTAATGTAAAAATAGTTTCAAACCGATAACGAGAAAGACGAACGCGTTTCTGATTATTAGGTTCATGCTGATCACTCACTGGAAAACCAATCAAACGTGTTTCATCACGATCACTAGCAATATGAATACCAACAATTAATAAAAAAGTTGAAACTACTCCAGATAAATTATTAAATGCATCGGCTTTTAAAACCTCAGCGTGACTTTTTATTGCTAAATAATATTCAATAATAAAAATTAAAAAGTACATGCTAACATTGAATATTAAATTACGTTTAACTATTTTAAACTTATAAAATTGTTTAGTTTGTAATTTTTTCCAAGTAATATCTTCGGCCTTTTCAAAATTTTGTTTATCCATTTATTAACCTCTAGTTAAATTATAGAACATTGCAAATAAAAGAAGTGATAGCCAATGAATAAACTATCACTCTATTAATTATTTAACTGCTTGTAAATTATTAGGATCAACCCCAATAATTCGTACTTCTGTTTCAAGATGAACGTTAAATTTTTGCCAAACAGTTTGTTGAATTAAATGAATTAAATTCAAATAATCCGTTGCTGTGGCATGATTAATATTTACAATAAAGCCAGCGTGTTTAGTTGAAACTTGGGCGCCACCAATCATCTTTCCTTGTAATCCAGCTTGTTGAATTAAAGGACCAGTATAATGACCAACGGGGCGTTTAAAAACTGAACCACATGATGGATACTCTAATGGTTGCTTACTTGCACGCAAGTAATTAAGATAATCCATTTGTTTTCGAATTGCTGGTCCATCACCTGGTTTAAGTGAAAAAGTAGCTGACAAAACAATTAAATCTTCTTCTTGAACAACACTGTGCCGATAGCCAAAATGCAAGTCAGCACCATGAATTTGTAAAATATTACCTTGGCGATCCATCGCAGCAATGTCAGTAATAACATTGGAAACATCACCGCCATAAGCACCTGCATTCATAAAGACGGCACCACCAACACTACCAGGAATGCCTGCAGCAAATTCTAAGCCTGTTAAACTAGCTTGATAAGCTGCTTCAGAAGTATCAATAATCCGCGCACCAGCATCAGCAATAATTTGATCACCATTAGTAATAATGCGTTTCATATGGGTAAGAATCATTACCATCCCTGGAATGCCACCATCACGAACAATCAAATTACTAGCATTACCAATTACAGTAAGCGGAACATTATTATCGTTTGTAAAATCAACTACTCGACTTACTTCATCAACATCTTTAGGAAAAGCAATAAAATCAGCCTTACCACCGGTTTTAGTAAATGTATAATTACTAAGCGGTTCTTTAACTTTGACATCAATGCCGCTTAAAGCATTAATTGTCATTTGCTCATCAATCATCTTAAGCCACTTCCACCCTAAATTAGATTAGTTACAGTAATGATAACATAATCAAACAAAAAAGAAAGCTAAAAGAAGAAGGCTTCTAAAGCTAACTTACGTAAGTAATATACTATAATTAAAGTAATAAAGTATAAGTGAGGCCTTTTAGCAATGAAATTTATTTCATGGAATGTTAATGGTTTACGATCAATTTTAAAAAAAGATTTTTTAAATATTTTCAAAGAACTTGATGCTGATTTCTTTGGTATTCAAGAAACAAAAATGCAAGCTGGGCAAGCCGAATTAGACTTGCCAGGTTACTATCAATACTTTAATTATGCTGAAAAGAAAGGGTATTCGGGAACTGCCCTTTTTACTAAGCATAAACCTGATAATGTTACTTATGGGATTAATAATCCTGAATTTGATACTGAAGGACGTGTCATTACATTAGAATATCCACATTTTTATATGATGACTTGTTATACCCCTAATTCAGGCGAAGGTTTAAAGCGCCTTGATTATCGGCAAAAATGGGATCAAGCCTTTCGTGAATATACTGTTAAGTTATCTGAACAAAAGCCATTAATTTACTGTGGTGATTTGAATGTAGCGCATGAAAACATTGACTTGAAAAATTACGCAAGCAATCATCACCATGCTGGCTTTACTGATGAAGAACGGAATGATTTCACACAACAATTAAATGCTGGTTTCATTGATACTTTCCGGCACTTTTATCCTGACAAAACTGGCGCATATTCATACTGGAGTTATCGTTTTGGTGCACGAAAACGGAATGCTGGTTGGCGGATTGATTACTTCATTACTTCCAAAGCATTATTACCACATTTACAAGATGCCAAAATTTTAAACGATATCATGGGTTCTGACCATTGTCCAGTTGAATTAATTACTGATGATTTATTAAAATAATCATTATAAAAAAGGACTTGTACAAATTGTACAAGTCCTTTTTTATATTAATATTTACGCCATACCCGCTGATTAATGTAATCAGTATACGAAATAATAATTCGCAATACTTTTTCAGAAACATTAGGCATCATATAATCACGTGCGGTCCGTAAGGTATCTGGTGTTTGTGTTTCTAAAACACTTAAGCCTTGCATAATCCGGTCTTTATGAACACCTACCATCATTACGGCCGCTTCTTCCATTGCTTCGGGACGTTCATGTGCTTCCCGCAAATTCAAAGCTGGAAAATGCATAATTGATGATTCTTCACTAATTGTGCCGCTATCTGATAAAACTGCTTTGGCATGCATTTGTAAACAGTTATAATCATTAAAGCCCATTGGTTTTAATGGTTGAATTAGTGAATTTAATTTAATATGCTTAGCGGCCATCATCTTGCGTGTCCGGGGATGTGTACTAATAATAATTGGTAATTGATACTTTTCAGCAATAGCATTCAAGCTATCCATCAAGGCTATAAAGTTATCCGTGTTGATGTTTTCTTCACGGTGAGCAGAAACGACAAAGTATTGTTGTGGTTGTAAGTGTAACCGTTGCAAAATATCATCATTCTTAATATCAGCCATTCGTGAATTTAACACTTCAAACATTGGACTACCTGTTTTAATAATTTGATCAGGTGGTAATCCTTCTGCTAATAAGTATTGCCGGGCAATATCACTATAAGTTAAATTAATGTCAGCCGTGTGATCAACAATCTTACGATTAGTTTCTTCGGGAACCCGTTGATCAAAGCACCGGTTACCAGCTTCCATGTGAAAAATCGGAATATGATGCCGTTTAGCAGCAATCGCAGTTAAACAACTATTGGTATCACCTAAAACTAAGAAAGCATCAGGTTGTTCCTTAACTAAAATTGGATCAATTTTAATTAAAACATTCCCAATAGTTTCAACAGGAGTACCTTCAGCTGCATTTAAAAAGTAATCAGGTTTCCGTAAATGAAAATCTTTAAAAAAGACTTCATTTAATTCATAATCATAATTTTGACCAGTATGAACTAAAACATGATCAATCGCAGCTGATGCATCTAAACGATTAATTACCGCTGATAAACGAATAATTTCGGGACGGGTACCAACGACCGTCATTACCTTTAATTTTTTCATAATTAAACTTCCTCATAATAAGTATCAGGATGTTCAGGATCAAAAATTTCACTTGCCCAGAACAAAGTAATCATGTCAGTATCACCAACATTCTCAATGTTGTGAACATAACCAGTAGGAATATCAACTGGTTGAGGATGTTCACCATCAACATGGTAAGATAATACTTTATCTGTACCAACTTTACGTAAGTGAACCACACCTTCACCTGATAAAACTAAGAACTTTTCAGTCTTAGTTTGGTGCCAATGATTACCACGCGTAATGCCAGGATGAGTAGTTGAAATAAAGATTTGACCATTAGCTTGGGATTTAATAAATTCAGCTAACCAACCACGATTATCACTCTTCTTATCCAAAGCATAGGCAAAATCATCTTCAGGTAAATAACTTAAGTAAGTACCATATAATTCTTTGTCTAAAGCAGTTGCCAATGATGGCATTACTAAACTTTGCCGATTGTGAGCAAATGCTGTTAACTTATCGGCCAATGCTTGTAATGTAATTGGATGTTCATTAGGAACACTCAAATACTTTTGCGTTGGTTTAGTACCTGACTTCATTACATCGATAAATGTATTAACAACATCATCAATGTAATTAAGGACAATTTTATGATTAGAATCATTAATTTTAATTGGTAAATTGCGCGCTAAATTATAGCAAAAGGTAGCAACGACACTATTGTAATTAGGACGACTCCACTTACCAAACAAATTTGACAATCGGAAAACATAAACGAGTGTATCAGTTTGTTGCCCATAAGCAAAAACGGCCGTTTCGGCCGCTTTTTTGCTTTTTCCATAATCATTGTCTAAATCAGCTTGGATTGAACTTGCTAACAAAACAGGCACATGACGATGTGCTTGTTTTGTTAGTGTATCAACGATCATTGTCGTCAAATCACTATTACCAGTATAAAAATCATGAGGATCTTTAGGCCGGTTAATACCAGCAAGATGAAAAACAAAATCAGCTTGTGCTAAATCTGCTTTTAATTCATCAAGGGTATTATCATGATTAAAAGTAATAATGTCATTAAAGCCGTCGTTGCGTAATTGAAATAACAAATTGCTACCAATAAAGCCATGAGCGCCTGTAATGAGGATTTTCATATTACTTGTGTTCTTCTCTCCATTTAGCTAATTCACGTTGAACATATGTAGTTGTTAATAATTTTTCCTTCATTTGTTCAACATTCAAACGTTCAGTGTTATCTGATGTATAGTCTTTCATCTTAGATACATCAAGTTCACCTTTTTCAACATACTTTTCGTAGTTAAGGTCACGAGTATCTGGAGCAATCCGGTAGTAGTGACCTAAGTCAGTAGCACGTAATGATTCTTCCTTCATCATTAATGTTTCAGCCATCTTTTCAGCATGACGCATACCAATATGTTGAATTGGTTCCTTAACACCAAATAATTCTTGGATAGCTTGTGCTAATGTATCGATAGTAGCAGCTGGTGATTTTTGAATCATGATATCACCTTGTTGTGCATTCTTAAATGCATATGTTACTAAGTCAACAGCTTCGTCCAAGTTCATCATGAAACGAGTCATTTTACCTTCAGTAACTGTTAATGGTTCGCCCATCTTGATTTGTTTAATGAATAAAGGAATTACACTACCACGACTAGCCATAACGTTACCATAACGTGTGCAGCACATTAAAGTCTTGTTAGGGTCAACATTCCGTGATTTAGCAATTACGATATGTTCCATTAATGACTTAGTAATACCCATTGCGTTAATAGGATATGAAGCTTTATCAGTTGATAAGCAAATAACCTTCTTAACACCATACTTAATAGCAGCAGTTAAAACATTATCAGTACCGATAACGTTAGTCTTAACAGCTTCCATTGGGAAGAATTCAGCTGATGGTACTTCCTTAATAGCAGCAGCGTGGAAAATAAAGTCTGTGCCAGGAACTGCATCTGCTAAACTATCACGGTCACGAATATCGCCGATATAATACTTAATACGATCGCACTTGTATTTACGACGCATATCGTCTTGTTTCTTTTCATCACGTGAGAAAATACGAATTTCTCTAACACCACTATCTAAGAAGTGACGTAATACAGTTGTACCAAATGAACCAGTACCACCGGTAATCATTAAAACTTTATCTTGGAAAAGATTTTCGTCTTCCATACTCATAATCTCTATGTTCTTCCTTTCGTGTGTTATTTCAACACTCTAATTACTTTGTGACCAAAGAATTTAGCCACGTCAGTATATGTTTATTAAACTGTTGTCGTTGATAATGGGCCATGAAGTATTGTTTACCTCGTTGGCCCATTAGTGAGCGTTGAGCAGGTTTAAGTTCAATAAATTGTTGCATTCGTGTTGCTAGGCCATTACTATTGCCAGCATTAGTATATAAACCGCATTGCGCGGTTTTAATAATAGTTTGTGCATCACCATCAATGGCAGCAATGATTGGTTTACCCGCTGCTAAGTAATTCTGTAACTTAACCGGAATTGTCCAACCAATGCGGTTAGCGCCCGATAACGTTAATAAACACGCATCAGCACCAGCATAATAACTTGCCATCTTGGTTGATGGTTGACGACCATAGAAAATAATATTCTTTTCTAAATGATAGGTATTAACTAATTTCTTCAAATTACTTAAATTACTCCCATCACCTATTAAATGTACTCGAAATTGTTCAGTAAGTCCAGCTTTTATTAAATGTTTCACTGCATAAATTACAGTTTCCAAATCTTGAACCAAACCAATGTTGCCAGTAAATACAAAATCAACTACGCCAGGTAATTTAGTAAATGCTGGCTTTACCTTTATTATATCAATAGGATTGGCATATTGGGGAATAAATTCAATCGATTTTTGAATATCATCAACATTTCTTAAATATTTCGTAAAAGATGGCGAGCTAACGGCGAGACCATCAGCTGCTTGATACAAATAACGACTTAATTTATGAATTATTTTAAATGGTAATGTTCCTTCGTTAATGTGCATCGCCTTCACTGCTTCAGGCCAAATATCAAGCACATAAACCGCTAGCGGAACATGATGTTTACGAGTATAACCAAGCGCTGGAATTACTTGCGTAATTGGTGATACTTCATACACATACACAATATCAAATTGTTGCTGCTGTCGCCGGACCCATAACCAACCATTAAGCGCAAATGATAAATAATTTAATGAACGCCAAATTGGCCCATGATGACGCGCAATCGCACGCACCCGATGAATATTAACACCATCATATTGTTCATTCCGATGCTGACCATGCCGATAACGTGGATTAATATGACTAGTTGTATAATCTCCTAATCCGGTTAAAACAGTTACCTCATGACCAGCCGCTACCCAATCACGTGTAATTTGATTAATTTGAAAATGGTCAGGATAAAAATTTTGACTAATAACTAAAATACGCAAATAAATATCCTCAATTCTTTTTATTAATTATCGTTTTAAATAAAATTCAAAACGATCACCGACATATTGAGTTCGGACATATTCAAAAGGATGGCCTGAACGTAAACAAGTAATTTGGCGCATTAATAAAATGGCATCCCCACGATGAATTTTTAAATATTCGGCAATTTGTTCATTTGCCACTGTAGCGGAAACAACTTGGCGGGCACCGCCTAATTGGTAACCGCGCTGTTCTAACGCATGATAAAATGACCGTGTTACTTCTTTTTTACTAAAATCATTAATCAAAGCTGCTGGAACCGTCGTAACTTCAAAACAAATGGGAATATTATCAGCATAACGAATTCTCTCCATTCGTAATACTTGGGTTGCTTCACTAATTTGTAAATGTTCACTTTCTGAAGCAGACGGCCGAGCCAAATGGTAAGAAATTGTCTTACTTGATGGCTTACGGCCTTGTGCTTTCATTAAATCAGTAAAACTAGTTACACCAGCTACTTTTTCTTGCACCTTTTGATTAGCAACATAGGTACCTGCGCCAACCCGACGTTCCAAAATACCTTCATCAACTAAAGTTTGTAAGGCCTGGCGTAATGTCATTCGGGAAACATTAAACGCTAATGCTAATTTCCGTTCTGAAGGAATACGACTCCCAACTTGCCATTTACCCTGTTCAATTTCATGCCGTAATTGATTATGAATTTGAATATATACTGGAAGTTCATTACCATTATTTGTCATTTTAATTTTCCTTTATTTAATCATATCAAAAATTTTAGTTGCCGCAGCTGGTGAGTAATGATCAGCATTTCGATTACTCAACAAAACAACGGCATTTTGACCATCACGACTAATTACAATTGCCGCTTCAAAACCAGCAATTAAACCATGACTCATATAGTGATCCCGATATGTATAAATACCACCAGTATATTCACCATTAAAATGACCATCCCGCAGTTTGGCTAATTCACTTTGACTGATAATTTTACCTTCAATAATGTCCTTTTGTAATAAGTACAAATCATCAACACTACTGTACATATTACCAGTTCCCAATTGACATCCTTCTTGGTAATTTTTTTCATAAATTGGTGCTTGGTAAGGATGCTTCAAACTAACCAACCCATATCCTTGGGTATAAGTAGGTAATTTCTGCCAATCAAATACAAAACCAGTCGCATGTAACTGCAATGGCTTAATAATGCGTTCTTCTACTAAGTTTTGATAGGTCTTACCCGTTATTCGTTCAAGAATCCCTGTTAATAAATTATAATTAACCGGTTGATAATTCCAAACATCAATATTATGAACTTTAAGATGTTTTAAATAATAATTAATATAACCTTGCGTTGTCATTTCACGATTGGGTAAAGTATCACATGAAATTCCTGAAGTCATATTTAACATTTGCCGAATAGTGATTTTGTTTCCTTCAGGAATACTTGGATAATATTTACTAATATGATCATCAAATGACATTTTACCAGCATCAATTTCTTGCATAATCAAAACACCAGTAATTGATTTTTGGACTGATGCTAATTGATAAACATCATTTGGTTTGTTCAAACGTCTTGTGGCAAAATCTGCATAACCATATGATTTTTTAAAAACAGGTTGACCATTTTTAACAATTAAAGCTGTCCCAATAAAACGATCTTCATTTAATAATTTAGCAACATAGCTTGATTGGTGTGGTGTTAGCATATTAAACTGCATCGCACGCGGATCATTAGAAATAGCCACATTATAAGTTGAAGGAAACTGATCATTAGCAGGTGAAATCAATGTTATTTGATTAGGAGTTGTTAAATTATTGCTTTTATAATAAAAATATTGATAAATCTTTAAACTACTTACAATAGCAATAATTAATACTAGCAAAGTAATTAATAAGATTTTTAACTTGCGATGTGTTTGCTGGTTAACTTTTTTATGTTTATGCATTTAATTTTCTCACTTATCTCTTTCTACCTGCATTATAACAAAAAAAGGACGTCACAAGTGACGTCCTTTTGATTTGCAATTACGCATTTACTTCATTAGTTGTATCGGCTGGTACATATTGTGGAATAGTGTCATCAACAAAGTATACCTTGTACCAAATTAAGAAAGTATAAATTGTCCAAACTTTACGACGACCATCAACTCGTTTTTCATGAGTAGCATCAAGTAATGCAATAATCTTATCTTGATCAAAGAACTTAGCTGCAAAATTTTGACTAAAGATGGCCCGTACTTCTTGATAGAATTTATCATTTTCTAACCATGCTTTAATTGGCACAGGGAAACCTAATTTTTCACGACTAGCCCATTCATCTGGTAAGTGTCGGTTTGCTGCTTCCCGAAGTGCATACTTACTATTTTCAGAAGTTAATTCATACTTAGTTGGAATCTTTTCAGCAACTTTAGCAACCTTTTTATCTAAGAATGGTACCCGTAATTCCATTGAGTTAGCCATACTTAATTTATCAGCCTTAAGTAAGATATCTTTAGGCATAAACATATGCATGTCTAAATATTGCATCTTCTTGACTTCATCTTTATAGTTACGAACTTTATTATAGGAATGCATCACAATATCATGAACAGATTCACTCTTTTGATATGCCGGTTGTAAGTAACTATTAGCTTCATCTTCACCAAAGACCTTAGCTTGACCAATAAAGAATTCTTCAGCTGGTGCAGTACTTTCATAAAGATGTAAACGACCATGGAAGTTAGGCATCTTCTTCAAAGTATGAGCAATCTTTACCCGCGCACCTTGTGGTAACTTCTTAAGATTATTAGCTAAGACCCGAATTGCATGAGAATGAGTATGATAACCATAATTAGCATAACCAGCAAATAATTCATCTGCGCCTTCACCAGATAAAATTACGGTAACATCTTTGCTAGCTAATTTAGTTAAGAAATACAATGGTACACATGATGGATTAGAATCAGGTTCATCCAAGTGATATTGAATTAATGGGAAATTATCAAACGCTTCTTGAGCAGTAACAACATCACTCTTATTAGCTAAACCTAACTTATCAGCTAACCGTTTAGCTTCAATACCTTCATGGTACTTCTTATCATCAAAACCGATTGAGAAAGTATATTCAGGTTTCAATAATGCAGTTACATAGCTAGAGTCAACACCAGAAGAAAGTAATGAACCAACCGCAACATCACTAATCCGATGTGCATTAACTGATTCGCTAACTGCTTTATCAATCATGTCAACCGCATCATTCAATGACATCTTGCCATCTTTAAAGTTAACATCCCAATATTTAGTAATACTTAATTTACCGTCTTTAAACTTGAAGTAATGACCTTCAGGTAACCGATATACACCTTTAAAGAAAGTTTCTGATAATGCTGAATATTGGAAAGTCATGTATGGCTTCAAGGCTTCTTCATTTAATTCTTTCTTAAACTTAGGGTGTTCCAAGAAAGATTTAATTTCAGAACCAAACATAAAGGCTCCGTCATTTTGATAAATATAAAGTGGCTTAATACCAAAGAAATCCCGGGCACCAACTAATTCCTTAGTAGTATCATCCCAGATTACAAAAGCAAACATGCCACGAACACGTTTTAATAATTCATCCATGCCCCATTGTTCATAGCCATGAAGCAAAACTTCAGTATCGGCATGTGTTCTAAATGTGTGACCATCTTTAATTAATTCTTCACGTAATGGTTGAAAGTTATAAATTTCACCATTAAAAATAATAGCCTTAGTTTCATCTTCATTTAAGATTGGTTGTGAACCACCCGCCAAATCAATAATTGATAACCGGCGAAATCCTAACGCAACGCTATCATTGACATATTCACCAGAACTATTTGGACCACGGTGTTTAATACGATCCATCATTTTGGTAATTACGGGTTGTTTTTCTGCTTCCATCATTGTTGGGTCAACAAATCCGACAATCCCACACATATTAACTAGCTCCCTTTTATGGATTTTTATTTGTTGATTAAAATTAATATTTCATCAATACGCGCTATTATAGCACATAATTTCATAATTTAATTTAAACAATTTATTTTATTATAGCAGGATATTACCATTCATAAATAAAATAACAAGTTTCATTTTAAGCATGTTAATTTACGAACTCAAATAATAAGCCATTAATTTAATTGATCACATAACTTAAAGTTTATTAAAATAATAAGGTAGTTCATTGAGAAGAGGACAATTAAATATGAAAAAGCATATTGAAACTGAAGATTTATCTTTGGAACAATATTTAGATATTAACCGGCGTTATAGTATTCCCTACAGTCAACGCCCCTATGAATGGAAAAAGCCACAAATAAAACGACTGTTTAATGACTTAGTAGCCTTAAATCATGATGATGACGATGTTCACATGTTAAACTTCTTCACTTTGTCAGGTGAAGCAGAAACAAGTGCAATCTTTGATGGCCAACAACGTACCATTACTATCTTATTGTTAGTAGGCATTTTTGCACAAAAATTCTATGCACTTGGTAGTAATTGCTTAGCAAAAGAAATTTTTAATAATTATATCGATAAGAAAAGTGAATTAAACGGCAAAGAACTTAAGAAAGTTACGTTTGATGCTTCACTTAAAAATGCGGAAGATTACTTGTATAAATTACTTATTTATACTAATCAATATAAAGATCAAGTTATTACTAATAATATTAATGATCCTTTAGCTAATCATCTTATTAATAAGTTTAAAGAAAATTATGATTATCTTACTGAGCTTTTTAATAATTATCTAGCTGATAATGATTTAGATAATGAAAAGAAAATTAAAAAATTATTCTTAAACATTATCAAAAAGACTGAATTAATCATTATTAAAACTGATACTGATGATTTAGCAATGCGAATGTTTGAAACATTAAATAACACTGGTAAAAAATTAATGAACTTCTATGTTTTGAAGAATGATTTAATTATTGCCCTAGGTGAAACAACAGTGCATGACCCTTGGGATGAATTAGAAACTAATCTTGATGGTATTAATCATAACCAATTTCTTAAGACATTCGTAACTGTTAAAGCTGGCAAAATCACTGATAGTAACTTATTACAAAAGTTATATTTAGCAGTTAATAATAACGAAAAATTAACTGATGAAACAAAAGCCCAACAATTATTAAATGATTTGAACAGTGCTGCTCAAAAGTATCGTTTTATTATTAATAGTAATACTTACTTTAATGATAAAGATAATGATAACGAAGCAATTACTAATTATCACGAACTATCTAAAGATATTAATTTATTTGGTCTTAAACAACATGAAGCCGTTATTTTAGCGATGTTTATGCAAAATTATGCCCTTGCTGACATTAATAAAATATTACGAACAGTGCTTAGAATTGCTATCAGTAATCTTTACTTTAGTAATCATCGCGCTAATAAATTTGAAGCGCCTTTCGCTAAGTTAAGTAATGAAATTTATCTTAACAAAATTACTGTCAATGAAATTCAAGAACAATTAAATAAAGTGCTAGTTGCCGATGAGCAGTTAGTATCAACTATCGAAAACTTTACAATTACTGGCAACGCCACTAAAAAAATTAAGTTCATTCTCCGGGAAACTTATAATGCTGACTTAACAGAAACTAAAATTAAAGAAAGTTATGCCAATATCCAATATGAGCATATTCTTCCTCAAAATCCTCAAGAAGATTCACAGTGGTCACAGTTATTTACTCCTGAAGAACATGATCGTTATGTTGGTCGGATTGGTAATGCTACTTTATTACTAGGAAAAACTAACAATACCATTAAAAATAAGGATTTTGAAACTAAGAAATTAGAATATCAAAAGAGCGAAATTCCTGATAATCACGAAATTGCTATTTATTCACAATGGGATAAAAAGGCTATTGAACAACGCAGTAAAGCTTTAGCACAACGCATTATTAAATACTTAAATTCATTATCATAATAAAAACGGGATGTTAGTTAATAACATCCCGTTTTTTATGATTAATTTTAGTGACGTTTCTTAATTAAGAAATATCCTAGCGCTGAACCAATAATAATTAATCCGGCACCAATAAATACCATGCCAATATTATGTTTATCACCGGTTTGTGGTAAGCCTTTTTTAGTAGCCTTAGTTACACTTGTTGATGAATTACTTACACTTGTTTGACTACTTGTCGTTGAGTTCACTACTGGTGTTGGTAAAACTTGTGAACTATGATTACTGCTTACTGGTATTGATGATTGCACATCATTATTAGAACTCGTTACTGGTGTCACTGCACTATTACTAGTTTGACTAGTTGTATTTACTTGTGAAGAACTACTTGAGTTTACTTTTTCACTACTAATTGCACTCATTACACTACTGTTTACTGATATTGGTTGTTGTAGTGAACTACTAGAACTACCAACTGGCATTAATGAGTTACTGCTATCAAGTACACTACTTGTTGAACTTAATTGTGAAGAAGTATGAGAACTTAGCTGTTCACTACTTAATGAACTTAACACTGCTGATTGTAAGCTACTGCTTGTTGACACTGGTTGTGAAGTAGTACTACTTAAACTTGCCAATGGTGTTGAACTATTACTTGATGATACTGAAGTAATTGAACTACTTGAACTTACAACTGGTGCTAATGAACTACTATGACCACTACTTGATGACGAACTAACTGCTAGACGTGCATCAATTACCGTTGTTGTAGTGGTGCCATTAATCGTTACTGTTGCTTGACCATTTTTAACAGTTACTTTAATAGCATCTTTAGTAGGTGCATAACCAGTTGGTGCTTGGGTTTCGTTAATTGTATATGTACCATCAGCAACATTAGCAAATGTGACTTGCCCTTCAGCATTTGATGTCGTTGTTGCAACTACTTGACCATTTGCATTAGTTAATGTAAAGGTAGCACCAGCTAGTGGTTGCTTAGTATCACTAGCAATTTTAGTTAAGTTAATATTAGCAGTTTGATTTTGTGGTGTATCTGGAAAATCACCATTTGGTAAATCATCAGTTACGTTACCATTAATAACCGTTACTGTATAAGTTTGACCATTAATTTGATAACCATTTGGTGCTTTTTCTTCTTCGAGCGTATAAGTACCATCAGCTAAATGATTAAATGTAACTGTGCCATTACTATTTAAATTACCAAATACACTTTCTTTAGTATTAACATTAGTTAATTTGAACGCATCATTAATTGTTTGCCCAGTAATGACTTGGACGGTTGTGGCACTAATTTTATTAAATTGTAATTGTCCCTTATCAGTCACAATCCCACTACCAGGATTTAATTCCGCACTATCACTCCAAGTACCATCACCAGTAATCATTGAAACTGCATTATCAATAATGTCACTTGTGCTATCAGGTTTTACTTGATAGTAAATTTTAACTGCTTGATTTAAATTCTTAAAATCAAAAGTAATTTTATTACCATCAATTGTGTAATATTGTGATGGATTACTTACTGGTTGTCCCACAACATTATTATTTTCGAAAGTTCCAAAAACAATTTGAATTGAACCAGGTACAATGGTTTGATTTTCTGACATTGTATCAACTAGTTTAACTTCATCATAATGTTTCATTTGGGGATTAAAATCAAAGTTCCAATAAGCTAAAGAACGATTAGTGGTCCCATCCGCATTTTGGGCATACCAGCCTGACTTATTAATATTCCAACTACTACCACTCGTCGTATCAGAATTATTTCGTGGCCATGCACCAAAAGTAATCGTACCTTGCCGATCAACGGCGTTTGGATGTTGTTGGAAATAATCATTAAAAGTTAACACACCAACCCGTGAACCTTTTTTAATTGTAAAAGTACCAATTACGGGACCATTACTATTACCGAGATGAATTTCAAAAGTATCATTATTAGTTATCTTAAGATTACCGGGTAAAAAGAAACTAGCTGTATCACCAGCTTTAATATTGTCACTATTAGGCAATGACCAGTGATAAGTAACATTGTATTCACCAGGTGATAATTTATCATTATCAGTGTACTTATTACCATTTTGATCAGTAATAGTAGCATCGCTTGCTTCATTACCATTAATCGCTACTTCAGCAGCATGAACAGCACTGATACTAGTGAGCATGACAAATAAAAAGCTAATAGTAAACAAAAATACTAAAACACGACGTTTAAACCTATTCATTTTTAATAACCTCACCTTATACCTATACATACAATTTCATAATAATATTCATTTACAATCTTAAAAAAACATTAGCTTGCAATTATTAAGAAATAGTAAAGACCATAAATCATTACTTTTAATACCATTAACTATTAATGATTATGTTTAATAACAATTACTTAATTAAGTGTGCTAAGCCTTGCTGACACTACTTTGTATTAACTTTTATAATTTTAATAAATAAAATTTCTCTTTCGTATTATTAACATTATGAATAAAAATTATAAAAAAAAAGAGACTTTTTTGAGTATCTTTTATAAATTTTATTGATATTATTCCCATTCAATGGTTGCAGGTGGTTTAGAGGTAATATCATAAACTACCCGGTTAACGTGTGGGGTTTCATTTACAATCCGTGCAGACACGCGTTGTAAAACATCCCATGGAATACGTGCAAAGTTAGCAGTCATGCCGTCAATTGATGTAACCGCACGAATACCAACAGTGTAATCATAAGTCCGGCCATCGCCCATTACACCAACGCTCCGAATTCCTGGCAAAACAGTGAAGTATTGCCAAATGTCACGTTCTAGGCCAGCCTTTTTAATTTCGTCACGTAAAATGGCATCAGTTTCCCGAACAATCGCAAGTTTTTCAGGAGTTACTTCACCAAGTACCCGAATACCTAAACCTGGACCTGGGAATGGTTGCCGCCATACTAATGATTCAGGCATGCCAAGCTTTTCGCCTAAAGCACGTACTTCATCCTTGAATAAAGTCCGTAATGGTTCAATCAACTTAAAGTGAATGTCCTTTGGTAAACCGCCAACATTGTGGTGTGATTTAATAGTTTGAGCAGTACTTGTTCCACTTTCAATAACGTCAGTATATAAAGTACCTTGAGCTAAGAAATCAATATCACCAGCTAATTTAGCAGCTTCATCGTTGAAGACTTGGATAAATTCATTACCAATGATTTTCCGCTTCTTTTCAGGATCAGTAACACCTTTTAATTTGCTTAAGAAA
>CAWUZD010000069.1:0-14925 GCA_963926925.1 uncultured Lactobacillaceae bacterium | reverse complement strand
CACTAGTGAATTGTTGACCTTTATTAGTAGTAATGGTCAATTCATCATCACTCGCAAAGCTTTGAACAAATTGATCTAAAGCTAAGGTCACACCATGGTCTTTGAATTGTTTTTCAATGCGATTTGTAAAATCAGGGTCAAGGTACTTACTTAAAATTCGGGGCATGCCATCAATTAAGGTAACTTGATGTTGTGGAGTAGCAAAGGCTTCAGCAAGTTCAATGCCAATGTAGCCCCCACCGATAATAGTAATCCGTTTGGCATGACTGGCTTTTTGCCAAATTGTTTGGGCTTGGTGCCAAGTCTTGCATAAGAAGACTTTATCATTATGAATACCATCAATTGGTGGAATGATTGGCCATGAACCGGTTGTTACAATTAATTTATCATAGTGATCATCAAAGGTTTCGCCAGTTTGCAAGTTTTTAACCGTGACGGTTTGGCTTTGCGGATTAACGTTAGTAACTTCGTGCTCCAACTTAACGTTGGCCCCCAATTTAGCCAAAATGTCAGGATTAGAATAGAACAAACCTTGTGGATCACGAATTTTATTGCCTAAGTATAGAGCGATTCCGCAGGATAAGAAAGAAACGTTATCGTTTTTTTCGTAAATAGTAACTTGTGCATCAGGATGTTGCATGTAAATCCGGTTAACCGCAGCTGTCCCGGCATGGGTGCAACCAATAATAATAATTTTCATAATTACCTCTCCACGTCTAGAATATATCATCATTATAGCATTACTTGATTAAGTAATTATTTTGCTAACAGAAGATTATTTGTTTGTTATAATAATATTAATATTATTCATTTAGAAAGCGGGTTTTACGAAGAATGATGACGCATGAAGAAATGCTTGAACGGCAACGCCACATTCGTAATTTTTCAATTATTGCGCATATTGATCATGGCAAATCAACATTGGCTGACCGGATTCTTGAATTAACGGATACGGTAGCTAAACGTGATATGCAGAACCAAATGCTCGATGATATGGATTTGGAACGGGAACGTGGCATTACTATTAAGTTGAATGCAGTTGAATTGCACTATAAGGCTAAGGATGGCGAAACTTACATTTTCCACTTGATTGACACCCCCGGGCATGTTGACTTTTCATATGAAGTTTCACGTAGTTTGGCCGCTTGTGAAGGTGCCTTACTAGTTGTTGATGCAGCACAAGGTGTCCAAGCCCAAACATTAGCTAATGTTTACTTAGCTTTAGATGATGATTTGGAAATTATTCCTGTCATTAATAAAATCGACTTACCATCTGCACAACCAGAATTAGTAGCTGATGAAATTGAAGAAGTTATCGGCTTAGATGCTAGTGATGCGGCATTTGTTAGTGCTAAGAGTGGTCAAGGGATACCGGAAGTTTTAGAAAAAATTGTTCATGAAATTCCAGCACCAAGTGGTGATTTGGATGCACCTTTAAAGGCCTTAATTTTTGACTCTGTATATGATAGTTACCGTGGCGTAGTGTTAGACGTACGGTTATTTGAAGGTACTGTCAAAGTTGGTGACCGTATTAAGTTAATGAGTAACGGTAAGACTTTTGAAGTTACTGAAGTTGGTGTGATGTCACCTAAGGCGGTTAAACGTGATATGTTGATGGCCGGGGATGTTGGTTATATTACAGCCAGCATTAAGACTATCCAAGATACTCGGGTTGGTGATACAGTTACCTCAGCTGATAATCCGGCTGCACAACCATTAGCTGGTTATCGGCACATTAATCCAATGGTTTATTCTGGGATTTTTCCAGTTGATAATGCGAAGTTTAATGATTTACGGGATGCTTTGGAAAAATTACAATTAAACGATGCTTCCTTGGAATTTGAACCTGAAACTTCCCAAGCGTTAGGTTCTGGTTTCCGTTGTGGTTTCTTAGGTTTGTTGCACATGGATGTTGTCCAAGAACGACTTGAACGTGAATTTAACCTTGATTTAATTATGACATCACCATCAGTTGACTATCATGTTGATTTAACTGATGGCAGTCAAGTGGTTGTTGATAATCCGGCTGACATGCCTGATGCTTCAGCAATCAAAGATATTAAGGAACCATTTGTGAAAGCTACAATTATGGTGCCAAACGATTATGTCGGTGCAGTAATGGAACTTTGCCAACGCAAACGGGGTGAATATGTCACAATGGATTATCTTGATAAGTACCGCGTTAACATTGTTTACAAATTACCATTATCCGAAATTATCTTTGATTTCTTTGATACATTGAAGTCAAGCACCAAGGGCTATGCTTCCCTTGATTATGAAGTTGATGGTTATCAACCAACTGAACTTGTGAAGATGGATATTCTCTTGAATGGTAAGCCAATTGATGCGTTAAGCTTCATTGTTCATCGTGACTTTGCTTATGATCGTGGTCGGGAAATTGTTAGTCGTTTGAAGAAGACAATTCCACGGCAACAATTCGAAGTGCCAATTCAAGCCGCAATTGGTAATAAGGTAATTGCACGGGCCACAATTAAAGCTTACCGGAAAGATGTTACTGCACGGATTCATACAGGTGATCCTGACCGGCGCGCTAAGTTACTTGAAAAGCAAAAGCGTGGTAAGAAACGGATGAAGGCCATTGGTACCGTTGATGTTCCGCAAGAAGCCTTTATGTCAATCTTAAAGATGAATGAAGAAGACGTTAAAGGAAAATAATTATTAATAAAAAACACCAGTGATTATTAAATCACTGGTGTTTTATTGTTTACGCAATGTCATCTTGATTATAAGTTTCTTGGGTTTGTTTTTTGGCTTGTTGCCGTTTCATAATTGCCATGCCAATCATTATACCAGCAAGAAAGATACCAGGATGAACAATTAAGTTAGTGCAAATATGTTTCATCCGCATATGCTTTTTTTCTTCTGCAGTCATAATAATCACCCTTTCTTATTCATTATTATGACATCGAAAAACGGCAAAGTATAATAATGCGCTTTAAACTTTTTTGAAGTGTACAAATAAGCGATCGGGCACCATCCATAACACGATGGCACAGAGACTAATGCCAATAGTCGTTAGTGGTTCAAAGTAACCACAGATAATGGCAATTACGTTAATTAATAAGTTACCATGTAATTTGCGGCGGTAGATTTTGAATTTTGTTTCTTTTTTTAATTGTGGATTAATATGTAAGACACTTCGTAATAATAAGTAATAAGATAAATCAACACATAAAATGATAAACGCATATGACATTTCTGGAAGACGGTAAGTAAGATAATGCGCTAACCATGACGTTGCAAAGGGAATAAAAGTGATAAACAACAAAAAAAGATTATTAGCCCACAAGACGCGGGTATTAATTCGCATATGTTCAAAGTGCTGGAATAAACGACCATGGTTAATCCAGTACATTGAAATTAGCAAAAAACTATAAACATAAGTAAAAATATGATTATTAGCATCATGTAAAGCAACCGGTGTTGAGCCAGCCGGTGCATGAATATCTAAGACCATTAATGTAATAACAATCGCAATTACGGCATTTGTATAATCTTCCATATGTTCAATGCGGTTCATTTTTAATCACCTCGAACTAATTATACAATTTCCTTATTAAAAACATTAAAAATAAGCCAAGGTAAACCTTGGCTTATGTGCTTTAGTTATTTAGTTAACAGCCTTGCCACGTGGTATCTTGGGAGCAATTAGCTTGCGACAATTACGCATTTTTTGGTTAAGATAGTTAAGGCGTGTTTTCATAATTTTTTGTTAATGTCGATTGGTATGATTAAAATGCTTCAAAGCAATTTTGAATTTGACCAATTGATTTTCTCCCATCAATGGTTAATAAACGGTGTGACATTACTAGAAACTTGATTCTAAAGCATGTTTTACATCGGTAAGGACCATCCTTTCCTAGAAGTGATTATAGTATGCCAAACTCAAATCAAAATAGCGATAAATATGCTCATGACTTAGTAATTATTTTAACAATGTCCAAAATTACTAACGGATCATGATTAGCAAGCGCTAAAACAATGTTATTAACCACTAAGGTTACGAATTTATTAGGTGAGACTGTATGTAAAATTTTTTCAATATTACGATATTGTCGTTGTAGCGCAATTGTTAACGTATTAATCATGTGGGTATTTAATTCTTGAATAGCTTGGTGATGCATGAAATGTAAATATTCAATGAGGATATCAGGGTATGCTTGTTGACTGTCTTGGAAAGTGGTTACTAACCGTTGCAAACATTCATCAAAGGAATCATAATTAAGCACATTTTGGGAATGATGGAAGAATTGTTCCCAAATACTTTCAAAAGTTGCACTAATTAACCTATCCTTATTAGTGAAATAGTTATAAACAACACTAACAGTAACATGAGCTTGTTGCGCAACTTTACGAATATTAATTTTATTAAAGCCTTCATTTTTAGCAATTTGGCGACTAGTTTGTAATAATTCAACTGCTGAAGTTGTTGCTTTCTTGCTCATTACTAACACCTGATTTTGATTAATATATATTAGTAATTATTATTATAATGAAATAAATACTAATTAAAAGACAAAAACGGGTACAATAATAAAAAAATAATAAGGGGTTAACAACAATGTTTTTAAATATTATTGTCGGTGTGCCTGGCGGTAGTAAAGTTAATTATTTAGCGACCCATGCCACACCGGATGCGGTCGTTATTGATGCTGATGAATTGCGTTTGCAATTATATGGCACATTAATGACGCGGCGCAGCCAAAAAACACTGCTTTTTTCACAAGTAACCAAACAACTTAATACGGCTATTAAAAAGCATCAAAATATTTGGTATAACGCTATTGATGGTAGTCGTAAGCAACGGATTTTATTGTATAACCAGGCTAAAAAACATGGTTATCAAGTGCATATTATCTGGTTTATTGACGACATGCGGCAATTACTGCATTGTGATGAAGTTCATCATGAACGTTTATCATTAACATTTTTTAAACAACATTTACTAGCTATGGATCCACCAATTATTAATTTGGATTGTGATGACATGGTAGTAAAGTTAAAACACCGGTTGTGGCAATATGCTAAAATTAATGATCCATTAACATTTACAAGTATGTTTTGTGCACCGAATGAAGTTGTGGGCACGCAGATGTTACATGATACCACAGTTCCTGATAATGGCATTTATCATACTGAATCTTTACAAGAACACTTGCAGTTATGCTTACAAATGGCCCAACCGAATACGATTTTGGCAACGGTAGCGCAATGGCATGATGCTGGTAAAGTAGCTGTCCGCAAATACGATGCGCAACATCATACTTATCATTATTATGATCATGAAATTTATAGTAGCTATGCCTATGTTGTTTTTACATTGTTGCATGCCCATACGTTAACAGCGCACCAATTAATGATTAGTCAATTAATTCGGTGGCATATGACGCCATTTCGTGGTATTAGTCAACGTTTGATTATGCGTGAACAACTAACTCCAACAATGGTTGCGTTAATTAAACGTTTTAATCAAATTGACATCGCTGCTTCAATATCTAAATAATTAATAGTATGCTATTAATAGTTATCAATAAAAATAATAAAGGAGAGTATTTATGCGACGTTCGCAATTGCATCATCATACGCATTGGTGGCGTAATTTATTTATTACCATTATTGTCATTGGTGTCCTTGGTTATGGCGGTTATCGGCTTTTCTATTACAGTGAAGGAATTAATCGGCCCCAGCAGACGGCTGTTGCTTCATCAGCAAAGACGTCTACTAGTCAAAAAGCTAGTTCACAAGCTAAGACAAGTAGTACACAAAGTAAGTCAACAAGTGATACTTGGAATGATACTAAGGATAAGCGGCTAGCGACATTTATTAAATCTTGGAGTCAAACTATGAACCAAGAATATGTAGCGGCTACACCAACGAATAATGCTAATTACTATGGCATTCAAATTCCCAATGGCTTAAGCAAAGTAACAACGCTGGTAAGCAACCAAAAGGCTAACTTACACTGGTCAACAACGGGAACAGGCAGTCAAACTGGTGATAATTACCAAGTTGTAGCAGCTTATACTAGTGTTGCTACCCAAGCGATGAATAAGATTTTATACTTGTTTACTTTCCATGAAAATAAACCAGTTGTCTTAGTTACTGAAACAACTAACGGTACGGTGCTTTACTTCCGGCCAACCGCTAATCAAGACTTAGCTAGTGGCTTTAAAGAAATTACTGAAGGTAAAACACCAACAGTAAAAGCCACTACAACGACATCTTCAGTAACATCAGCAACTAATAGTGCAACTACTACAACTAGTCCAGCAACAACTACAAACGAGACAACGATTGGTAATACTTATACTAATAATACACAGAATCAGTATAATAATTATTACTCAAAAACATACACGACACCAACGACTGGTACGCAAACCCAAGCAGTTGGTTAAAAAATAACGTTCACTATCTTGTGTAGTGAACGTTATTTTTATACTATAATAAAATTGAAATTATGAGGAGTGATATTATGAGACAACCTTTACATGCATGTACAAGTATTCTTGTCGGTAAAAAGGCATCAGCTGATGGCTCAGTAATGATTGGCCGAAACGAAGATTTTCGCGCTGCTTGGCCAAAGCACTTTGTTGTGCATCCAACGGCTGATATTGCTGATAATAAATATGTATCTAATGATACGGGGGTTAATGTAGCCTTACCAAGCCATCGTTTTAAATATACGGCAACACCAGAATGGACTGATAAGTATGGTGTGATTGAAGAAGATGGGATTAACGAAAAAGGCGTAGCGATGAGTGCAACTGAAAGTGCTTATTCTAATGCGCGGGTAATTGGTTATGACCCATATAGTGAACATGGTATCGTTGAAGAATCAATGATTACCATCGTTTTACCATATATTACTAGTGCGAAAGATGGTGTTAAACGGTTAGGATCATTAATTGAAGAATATGGTGCTGGCGAAAGTGATGGGGTATTATTCGCTGACCAAGATGAAGCATGGTATATGGAAATTGGTAGTGGCCATCACTGGGTTGCTAAACGAATTCCTGATGATGAATATGCTGTTGTTGCTAACCGGTTATCATTACAAGTAATTGATTTTGATGATAGTGACAATTACTTATATTCAACAGGTTTAAAGGAATTCACAATTGATCATCATTTTTGGAATGGTCATGATGAATTTAATTGGCGCAATATTTTTGGAACAAACGATCACTTTGACCAAGTTTATAACACGGCGCGGGTATGGTCTGGACAACGGATTTTAACACCAAGTGTTGAACAAAGTCCTGAAGATTTGAACGTACCATTTTCACGGCAACCTGACCAGCCAATCTTCTTAGATGATGTTACAACGGTATTGCGTGATCACTTTAATCATACAATTTATGACACAACAACGAACTTGTTAGAAGCACATAAGTATCGTCCAATTAGTTTATCAAGAACACAAGAATCACACGTTTTACAAATGCGGCCTAACATGCCCGTTGATGTTGGTAACATTCATTGGTTGGCAATGGGCGTTAGTGCGGAAAGTATTTATGTACCATTTTATGCAGGTATCACTGATACGCCAGCTGATTATAAAGTTGGTAACCAAACTTACTTTGAAGATTCAGCATACTGGTTATATAAACTTGCTGGTGTCTTAGTAGATGCTCATTATCACAAGTTCAATCGTGATTTGAAGAATGTCCAACAAGACGTTTACAGTAAATTCTTAGGCAAAATTGCCGAAACTGATCAAAAGGCGCTAGCAATTGCTGATGAACAACAACGTGCTAAGTTGTTAACTGATGCATCATTTGCCATGGCTGAAATGGGTCGGCAAGCCATTAAGAAGTTTATGGCAACGGTAATTACTAAGGAAACTGATCTTTCACCATTGTCATTTACAACTGATGAGAATTTATAATTAATTTATAAGAATAATAACGAACTTTGCGAACAGTGGCGCAAAGTTCGTTTTTTTAGTATGATTTGATTAATAAATTAAGCAAATTAATTATTAATATAAGAGGAATTATTTAAATGAAAGATTATATTATGACAATCGACGAAGGGACAACTAGTACGCGTGCCATTATTTTTGATCGTAGTGGGCGTAAAGTAGTTGATTCCCAACAACCAATTTCACAATATTTTCCTCATCCAGGTTGGGTTGAACAAAATGCTAATGAAATTTGGGATGCAGTCTTATCAACGATTTCTAATGCATTAGTTGAATCAAACATTCAACCTGATCAAATTAAAGGAATAGGGATTGCTAACCAACGGGAAACAACCATTATTTGGGATAAAAAGACTGGCTTGCCAATTTATAATGCCATTGTGTGGCAATCACGACAAACCAGTGATATTGCTCAACGGTTAATTGATGAAGGTTATACTGACATGATTCATCAAAAGACTGGTTTAACAATTGATGCATACTTTTCAGCTACTAAAATTCGTTGGATTCTTGACCATATTCCGAGTGCACAACAACGGGCTGAAAATGGTGAATTATTATTTGGAACCATTAATACATGGCTTTTGTGGAAAATGACTGGTGGGCAAGTGCATGCCACTGACTACACTAATGCGAGCCGGACTATGTTATTTAATATTAATGATTTAACTTGGGATGATGACATCCTTGAATTGTTAAATATTCCGAAGCAATTATTACCATCATTAACTGGTAATTCTGAAATTTATGGTTATACCCAAAAGAGTTACTTCCATAATAGTTCTGTGCCGATTGCTTGCATGATTGGTGACCAACAGGGTTCATTATTTGGTCAATTAGCTTTACATAAAGGTATGATGAAGAATACTTATGGTACTGGTGCTTTTATCGTGATGAATACCGGTACCAAGCCAATGTTTTCACGGCATAAGTTATTAACCACAATTGGCTATGCGATTAATGGCGAAATTCACTATGCTTTAGAAGGTTCTGTCTTTATTGCTGGCGCTGCTGTGCAGTGGTTGCATGAACAGATGAAATTATTACGTTCTAGTGGTGAATCAGAACAAGCTGCATTTCGTTCTAATAATGCGGATGAAGTTTATGTTGTGCCCGCCTTTACTGGTTTAGGTGCACCTTACTGGGATAGTAATGTGCGTGGTGCTATTTTCGGCTTAACTCGGGGTACAACAAGTGATGATTTGGTTAAAGCCACTTTACAAGCAATTGCTTACCAAGTTAAGGATGTTATTGAAACAATGCATGATGATACTAACATCAAGATGCCAATTTTGCGTGTTGATGGTGCTGCTGCACAAAATAAATACCTCATGCAATTCCAAGCTGATATTTTGGATACGCCCGTTGAACGGACTGTTAACTTAGAAACAACCTCATTAGGTGCGGCGTTCTTAGCCGGTTTGTCAGTTGGTTACTGGAAGAACTTGGATGAAATCAAGCAAGTTTTGCAAATTGGTGACCGCTTCAATCCGCAAATGTCTAATGATAAGCGGAAACGGCTCTATCGTGGTTGGCGTCATGCCGTTAATGCTGCCTTAGTTTTCTCGAGTGAAAATGATGACTAGTTGCATTAATTGTTGGTTATGTTATAATACAGACAGTTAATGTATTTGGTTGAGTGAGCATCTTGTGCTCACTCTTTTTATTGCAATTAAATAAGCAAGGAGGCGGTATATTGAGTACAGTTGTTGATACAGTACGTGATTTGGTTACACCAATTTTGGATTCACTTGATTTATATTTAGTTGATTTGGAATTTGTTAAGGAAGGCAAGAGTTGGTACTTACGGGTCTTCATTGACAAAAAAGGCGGTGTTGACATCGAAGAATGTGCTTTAGTCAGCGAAAAATTAAGTGAAAAATTGGATAACCTTGATCCTGATCCAATTCCGCAAGCTTATTTCTTGGAAGTATCTTCACCTGGTGCTGAACGTCCTTTGAAGAAGGAAAGTGACTATCAAAACGCCATTGGTGAATATATTCATGTTTCTCTTTATAAAGCTTTAGATGGCAAAAAAGTGTTCGAAGGTTACTTAGATGAAGTAACTCCAGAACAATTAACAATGACAATTAAGGATAAAACCCGCCGTAAGCAAATTACCTTAGATCGTAAGCAGATTGCGAAAGCACGCTTAGCGATTGAATTTTAATTTTGACGTAAAGGAAAGGAAATAAAATCATGTCAAAAGAAATGTTAGAAGCATTTGATACCTTAGAAAAAGAAAAAGGTATTGAACGTGAAGTAGTTATTAGTGCTATTGAAGCCGCATTAAGCGCTGCTTACAAACGTAACTATGGACAAGCTCAAAACGTTGAAGTTAAATTTGATGAAAAAACTGGCGATGTACATGTTTATGCAGTTAAAGAAGTAACTGAAGAAGTTTTTGACTCACGTTTGGAAATTAGCTTGAAGGATGCTTTAGCAATTAATCCTGCCTATGAAATTGGTGATCACATTCGTTTTGAAGTAACACCTAAGGATTTTGGTCGGATTGCTGCCCAAACTGCTAAACAAGTTATTATGCAACGGATTCGTGAAGCTGAACGGACAATTGTTTATAATGAATATAGTCAATACGAAAACGAAATTGTCCAAGGTGAAGTAGAACGTATTGATAACCGGTTTGTTTATGTAAACTTAGGCAAGATTGAAGCTGTATTGGGTCATCAAGATCAAATGCCAAATGAAACTTACGAACCACACCAACGGATTAAGGTTTATGTAACTCGTGTTGAAAAGACACCAAAAGGACCACAAGTATTTGTAAGTCGGACTAATCCTGGTTTAGTTAAACGGTTATTTGAACAAGAAGTTCCTGAAATTTATGATGGCATTGTTGAAATCGTTGCGATTGCACGTGAAGCCGGTGACCGGACAAAATTAGCTGTTCGTTCTAACGACCCTAACATTGATCCTGTTGGCACTTGTGTTGGTCAACAAGGTCGGCGTGTTCAAGCTGTTGTTAATGAACTTAGTGGTGAAAACATGGATATTATCGAATGGAAAGAAGATCCATCTGATTATATTGCTAATGCTTTGAACCCAGCCCAAGTTATTGCCATTCAATTTGATGAAGACAATGATCATGCTTGCACCGTTATTGTTCCTGATGACCAATTATCATTAGCAATTGGTAAACATGGTCAAAATGCCCGGTTAGCAGCACGGTTAACTGGTTACAAGATTGACATCAAACCAGAAAGCGAAGTTGAATTCGTTGATGATGACGATGATGATATGACTGAACTTAGTGATGGCGATGCTCAAGAAGAATTAACCAATGATGTCATGACTGACACTGACGATCAGGAGTAATCATATGATTAGAAAACGTAAGGTACCAATGCGCCGGGATGTTATTTCAAATGAAATGAAACCCAAACGCGAAATGGTCCGGATTGTGCGTACCCCAGATGGTAACGTTACTATTGATACTACTGGTAAAAAATCAGGGCGTGGTGCTTATGTATCATTAGAACCAGCCTTAATTAAAAAAGCACAAACTAATAAATCACTTGATGCTGCTTTGGGAGTAAGCGTTGATCCAGCATTTTATGATGAATTATTTGCTTACGTTGATCATCAAAAAGCACGTCAAGAATTATTTGGAAAAACTTACTAATGATGACAACAATGCAACAAGCATTAAACTTAATTGGTTTAAGTTTACGTGCTAATCAACAAATTTCAGGCGAACCACTCGTTTTGCAAGCCATTCGTCAAGGTAAAGCTCAATTAGTTTTACTAGCGAGTGATGCTGGTGGTAGTCTCCAGAAGGAAATTACCAATAAATGTGAGTATTATCATGTTACGATGATTGCTAAATTAACAACTGCCCAAATTAGCCAAGCCATTGGTAAACCACGGACAGTGCTTGCAATTACAAGTAGTGGGTTTGCAAAGAAGTTAATCGAATTATTGAATGAATAATTAATTATTTTGGAATAAGGAGCGTGAAGATATGGCGAAAAAACGGGTTTATGAATTTGCTAAAGAACACAATGTTTCTTCAAAGGCTTTAATTGAAGAAGCAAAGAAACATGGTATGGATCTTAAGAGTTTGTCTAGTATCGATGATCAACAAGAAAAGAAGTTGATGCAATTGTTACCACATGATAACGCTAATGATTCAAAGCCAGTATCTCATGCAACAACACACCATACTGATGGTAAAATTAAAATTTCAAGACGAGCAATTCGTCCTCATGAACACATGCAAAATAATATGAAGAAAACTCAAGAACATAAATCATACGATAATAAACGTAATCATAATAATTATCGTCATAATAACGGTAATCGCCCAACAATGCGGAATAATGCACCAGCTCATGTTCGTGAAGAACAAGATATGCACCGCATGTCTGCGATGGAACGTGCTCAACAATTGAAGCAAGCACAAAACGTTGCTCAACAACGTGCCGTAACTCGTGAATTACGTCATCGTGACCGGCAACAAAACCGCATGAACGAACAACGTGATCAACGGAATGAACGGCCAAACAAGCCAACTAATAATGCACGTCCAAATAATCGGCGTAAGTATAATGCTGAAGGTGCTAACAAGGCACAACATCAACAACATACTAATAATCATTACAGCCGTCTAACCCATATCACGATTCCATCAGCACCTACAACAGCACCACAACCAGTAAAGAATGATAATCGTGATCGGCAAGGCGGTCGGCGTAGTAGTGTTTATGATTACCAACGGCCAAAATTCACTAAGAAGAATAAGAAGAAGGGTCGTAAACAAGAACGTGCGGCTGAAGTAGCTGCTAAGAAAGCTATGCCACAACGTAAGGAACGTCCACTTCCAGATGTATTGCTTTACACTGAAGGTATGAACGCCCAAGAATTAGGTAAAGTATTACACCGTGAACCAGCAGAAATTGTTAAGAAACTCTTTATGTTGGGCATCATGGTTAACCAAAACAAGTCATTGGACGATGACACAATTGAATTATTAGCTACTGATTACGGTATCGAAGCTAAGAAGAAGGAAGAAAAGGATATTTCTGACTTGGATAAGATCTTCGATGCTGAAATGAAGAACACTGATCATTTGGTTGCTCGTCCACCAATCGTTACTGTTATGGGTCACGTTGACCACGGTAAAACTACTTTACTAGACAGATTACGTAATTCACACGTTACTGCTAATGAAGCAGGTGGTATTACGCAACATATCGGTGCTTACCAAGTAAAATTAGACGGTCGGATTATCACTTTCTTGGATACTCCAGGACACGCTGCATTCACTAACATGCGTGCACGTGGTGCTGATATTACTGATATCGTTGTCTTGGTTGTTGCCGCAGATGATGGGGTAATGCCACAGACCATCGAAGCTATCAACCACGCTAAAGCTGCAAAAGTTCCAATTATCGTTGCAATTAACAAGATTGATAAGCCCGATGCCAATCCCAACCATGTTATGGAACAATTAAGTGAATACGAATTGATTCCAGAAGACTGGGGCGGCGATACTATTTTCGTTAATATTTCTGCCAAGAAAGGTACTAATATTGATGAATTATTGCAAATGATTTTGCTTGAAGCTGACATGCTTGAACTTAAAGCTGATCCAGATCAAAAAGCAGTTGGTACTGTTATTGAAGCACGTTTGGATAAAGGTAAAGGCCCAGTTGCAACCTTATTGGTACAACAAGGTACTTTACATGTTGGTGATCCAATTGTTGTTGGTAATACCTTCGGACGGGTTCGTGTCATGACTAACGGTCATGGTCAACGCGTTAAGGAAGCATTACCATCAGCTCCAGTTGAAATCACTGGCTTGAATGACGTGCCACAATCAGCTGATAAATTCGTTGTCTTTGATGATGAAAAATCAGCTCGTGCTGCTGGTGAAGCTCGTGCAAAACAAGCATTATTAGCAGAACGGAATCATGCTAAACACGTTACATTGGATAACTTGTTCGAAACAATGAAGGAAGGCGAACTCAAGAAAGTTAACGTCATTATCAAGGCTGACGTTCAAGGTTCTGTAGAAGCTTTGGAAGGTAGCTTACAAAAGATTGACGTTAAAGGAGTTCGTGTCAATATTATCCATGCGGCTGTTGGTGCCATTAATGAAAGCGACGTAACCTTAGCATCAGCAAGTAACGCCATCATTATTGGTTTCAACGTCCGGCCAACACCAATGGCTAAACAACAAGCCGACGCTGATAATGTTGATATTCGGTTACACCGGGTTATTTACGATGTTATCGAAGAAATCGAATCAGCTATGAAAGGTATGCTTGAACCTGAATACACTGAAAAGGTTATCGGTACTTTAACAGTTCGTGAAACCTACAGGGCATCTAAGATTGGTACAATCGCTGGATGCATGGTTGACAGTGGTAAGATCACACGCGATAGTAAAGTACGGTTGATCAGAGACGGTATCGTGGTTTACGAAGGCGAATTAGGCAGTTTGAAGCGCTTCAAAAATGACGTCAAAGAAGTTCAAAAAGGCTTTGAATGTGGTTTGACTATCGCAAATTACAATGATATCAAAGTCGGCGACCAAATCGAAGCATACGTAATGGAACAAGTACCAGTAAAATAATCTGAAGGAGTACAATCCATATGAAGCATCGTATTGGCCGTGTTGAAGCTCAAATTCAACGTGAAGTCGATGATATTTTGCTTAAACGGGTCCGTGACCCACGTTTGAGCGGTGTAACCATCACTGGCGTTGAACTCACTGGAGACTTACAACACGTAACAATTTATTACAGCATTTTATCTGAAAAGGCGAGCGACGTTGAAAAAGTTCAAGCTGGCTTGGATAAATCAAAAGGTTTAATTCGGAAAGAATTAGGCCAACGGATTCGTTTATACAAGATTCCTGATATCACTTTTGAACAAGACCAATCTGTTCGCTACGGTGAACACATTGATGAATTGTTGCGGAAGTTACATGAATCTGAACGACAATAATAATG
>CAWUZD010000068.1:0-4842 GCA_963926925.1 uncultured Lactobacillaceae bacterium | reverse complement strand
AACTTGCTGCATATCGTGAATTGGAATCATTTACTCAATTTGGTTCTGATTTGGATGCTGCAACCCAAGCAAAATTAAATCGTGGTAAACGCACTGTTGAAGTTTTGAAGCAACCACTTCATTCACCACTACCTGTTGAAAATCAAGTTTTGGCATTGTATGCTTTAACACATGGTTTCATGGATAGTATTCCAATTAGTGATATTGCACGTTATCAAACTGAATTGTTTGATGATATGGCAGCAAATCATGCTGATTTAGTTGCAACTATTCGTGATCAACATGTATTACCAGATGCTGACAAACTTGATGCAGCATTAAAAGAATTTGCAAGTCGTTTTCAACCAACAGTAGTTGGTAGTAATCCTGTTGGTAACGAGAAGACAAATGCATAAGGAGTGATGCAGCGTGGCAGAATCATTAATTAGCATTAAAAGACGAATTGCGTCTACTAAATCAACGGGTAAAATTACCCAAGCAATGCAAATGGTTTCTGGTGCGAAATTAAATCAGGTTGAACAGCGCTCTATAAATTATCAAATTTATGCTAATAAAATAAGAGAAATTGTCACTCACTTAGCTGCTGCCCAATTATTGCAATTAGCCGATAATAAAAATAACGATACACCCAATGAAAGTGACGTTATTACTATTAATGACTTATTACAACAACGGCCTGTTAAAAAAACAGGCTATCTAGTAATTACTAGTGATCGGGGATTAGTCGGTAGCTATAATAGTACCGTTATTCGTGCAATGACGAAGATGATTGCTGATGAACATAAAACAGATGATGAGTATGTTTTCATGGCCATTGGTAGTAAAGGTGCCGATTTCTTCAAATCACGTGGCATGAATATGGCTTATGAATATCGTGGTGTTAGTGATATTCCAACATTTGATGAAGTTCGTAAAATTGTTAAAACAGTTGTGCAAATGTATGATAATGAAGTTTTTGATGAACTTTACGTTTGTTATAACCATCATATTAATACATTAACATCTGAATTTAGAGCTGAAAAAATGTTGCCAATTAACGATCTTGATGTTTCTGAAATAGCTGATAGTAATATTGAATATATTACTGATCCATCTAAAGATGAAGTATTGGATCGTATTTTGCCACAATATGCTGAAAGCTTAATTTATGGAGCTATCATTGATGCTAAGGCTGCTGAACATGCTGCATCAATGACAGCTATGAAAGCTGCAACTGATAATGCTGATAACTTGGTTAGTGATTTAACATTACAATATAACCGGGCTCGGCAAGCAGCGATTACAACTGAAATTGCTGAAATTGTTAGTGGTGCTAATGCACTTAACCAATCACAATCATAAGCAATGTAAGTATTTTAGGGAGGTTAAAGCGTAAAATGAGTACAAGTACTGGCCATATTATTAAAGTAGTCGGTCCTGTTGTTGACGTTGAATTCCCTTTAAACGAAGAATTACCTGCTATTAACAATGCATTACATGTTAAAAAGAGTGAAACAGAAACAATAACTTTAGAAGTAGCCATTGAATTAGGTGATGGCGTAGTTCGTGCCATTTCTATGCAATCAACAGATGGTTTGCGGCGTGGCATGGAAGTTGTTGACACAGGTGCACCAATTAGTGTTCCTGTTGGTAAAGATACACTTGGACGGGTATTTAACGTTTTAGGCGATCCAATTGATGGTGGACCAGAATTTAGTGCTGATCATGAACGTCACAGTATTCACCGTGAAGCACCAAAATTTGAAGATTTAAGTGTTAACTCAGAAATTCTTGAAACTGGTATTAAAGTCGTTGACTTACTTGAACCATACATTCGTGGTGGTAAAGTTGGTTTGTTCGGCGGTGCCGGTGTTGGTAAAACTGTTTTAATTCAGGAATTAATTCATAACATTGCTGAAGAACACGGTGGTATTTCTGTCTTCACTGGTGTTGGTGAACGGACTCGTGAAGGTAACGATTTGTACTATGAAATGAAGGGTACTGGCGTTTTAAAGAACACTGCCATGGTATTTGGTCAAATGAATGAACCACCTGGTGCACGGATGCGTGTTGCTTTAACTGGTTTAACCATTGCTGAATACTTCCGTGATGTTGAAAAGCAAGACGTATTATTGTTCATTGATAATATTTTCCGGTTCACTCAAGCTGGTTCTGAAGTATCAGCTTTGTTAGGACGGATGCCTTCAGCCGTTGGTTACCAACCAACATTAGCAACTGAAATGGGTCAATTACAGGAAAGAATTGCTTCTACTAAGGATGGTTCTATCACATCTATTCAAGCTGTTTATGTTCCTGCTGATGACTATACTGACCCAGCTCCAGCAACGACTTTTGCTCACTTGGATGCTACTACTAACCTTGAACGGCGGTTAACTGAACAAGGTATTTATCCAGCTGTTGATCCACTTGAATCATCATCAAGTGCATTATCACCTGAAATTGTTGGTCAAGAACACTACGCAGTAGCAACTGAAGTGCAACACGTATTACAACGTTATCATGAATTACAAGATATTATTTCTATCTTGGGTATGGATGAATTATCTGATGATGAAAAAGTAATTGTTGCCCGGGCACGGCGTATTCAATTCTTCTTATCACAGAACTTCCACGTTGCTGAACGGTTTACTGGTCAACCTGGTTCATACGTTCCTGTTGAAAAGACAGTTCATGATTTTAAGGATATTTTAGCTGGTAAGTACGATGATATCCCTGAAGATGCTTTCCGGACAGTCGGAACAATCGAAGATGTTATCGAAAAAGCTAAAAAATCAGGCTTCTTCCATGAAGATTCAAAAGACAATAAAGTCACAGAATAAAAGGGAGGATAATAATCATGAATGATTCTAAATCCTCAGTATTAACCGTTAATGTTGTTACTCCTGATGGAATTATTTATAATCACGAAGCCAAAATGCTAATTGTCCAAGCAATTGATGGCAGTTTAGGTATTATGGCTAATCATGAACCAATTGTTGCTACTTTAAAGATTGATAAAGCACGTATCAAGCGGTTAGATTCCAATCAAGAAGATGAAATTGCCGTTAATGGTGGTTTTCTTGAAATGAGTAATAATGTTGCTTCAATTGTTGCTGATTCAGCTGAATTAAAAGATAATATTGATTTATCAAGAGCGGAGTCAGCCCGTGATCGTGCTCGTAAACATATCGAAGAAGCTAAACAAAATAATGATGAAGATTCTTTGAAACGAGCAACAGTTGCATTGCAACGTGCATTGAACCGAATTAATGTTAAAAATGATGATTAATTCAAAACAAAAAAGAGACTAATTAGTCTCTTTTTTTATATTATTAAAGGAGTAGAATAATGATTCTAAAATCAATGGGTATTAATGCCCTATTGCAAATAATTACGTACTTGTTATTTATTGGTTTAACATTTCGCGCTATCCAGGCTTTACGTTTTGATCAAATTATTAAACGTAATTATAGTGGTGAAGGACGCGTATTGTTATGGTTAATTACCATCGCAATTGGTTATTTATGTGGTTCATTTTTCCTAACATTATTTGAACAATTTCATAATTTAATTTATTTATTTAAATGAAAATAACGTTTTATTAAATACCATGCACAAGTAATTCTTATCTGTGATATAATCAATAAATAAATTTGAATGTAGAAGAAAGGAGGAATATTTGATGGCAAAAAATATTGGCATTGATTTAGGAACGGCTAATGTTTTAATTAATGTTCAAGGTAAGGGCATTGTATTAAATGAACCGTCAGTAGTTGCTGTTGATACGCAAACTAACAAAGTTTTAGCTGTTGGTGATGAAGCCTATAAGATGATTGGTCGGACGCCAGGTCATATTCATTCAATTCGTCCTCTTCGTGATGGGGTAATTGCTGATTTTGATATTACTGAAGCAATGCTTGAACATTTTATTAATAAATTAAATGTTAAAGGATTTATTTCCAAACCAGATATTTTGATTTGTTGTCCTACAAATATTACTTCCGTAGAACAAAAGGCGATTATTGAAGCTGCCGAAAAATCAGGCGGTAAACGTGTTTTTCTTGAATTAGAACCTAAAGTAGCCGCTGTTGGTGCGGGCTTAGATATTTTTCAACCTTTAGGCAACATGGTAATTGATATTGGTGGTGGTACTAGTGATATTGCTATCTTATCAATGGGTGAAGTTGTCACTAGTCGTTCTTTACGACTTGCTGGCGATAAGATGAATACTGAAATTGTTAATTATGTAAAACAAAAGCATAATCTTTTAATTGGTGAACGGACGGCTGAACGTGTCAAAATTGAAATTGGTTGTGCTATCGATGCTGATCCAGAAACTAAGATGAGTGTTCGTGGTCGGGATGTTGTTTCTGGATTACCACGTGAAGTGGAAGTAACTGCACCTGAAGTTGAAGCTGCTTTACATGAAACAATGATGGCTATTATTCAAGCTGCTAAGGATGTTCTTGAACAAACACCGCCAGAATTATCAGCTGATATTATTGATCGTGGCGTAATGTTAACTGGTGGGGGTGCCTTATTGAAAGGCATTGATAAGTTATTTGGCGAATATTTACGTGTTCCTGTAATGTTAGCAGAACGGCCATTAGATTCTGTTGCTTTAGGCACTGGTATTCTTTTAGATAATATTAAGCACCATCGGCAATATTAAAAGGAAGTAAGATAATGAATACAAATGACAATTATGTTCGTAATATTTTAAAAAAGATTGGCATTGTTATCCTTTGTATGATAATTGCTTTAATTGTGGGTATTTTCATAGGTTTTGGTGTTGGTGGTGAAAATCCTTTCATGGCATTTTTACCAAGCACATGGGCACATATTGTGGCTTTTTTGAAATAA
>CAWUZD010000067.1:0-6137 GCA_963926925.1 uncultured Lactobacillaceae bacterium | reverse complement strand
CACGTGGTGCTGCTGACCATAATTTTTCAAGATTATAGAAATCACGATCTTCTTGTTTGAAGACATGAATAACAACGTCACCTAAGTCAATTAAATACCAAGTTGAACCTTTTTGACCTTCAATATGTTGAACATCAAACCCAGCTTCTTCAACTTGTTCACTAATTGCTTGGACAATAGCTTCAACTTGACGATCAGTATTAGCACTCATAATAACAAAATAATCAGCTAATAAACTAATTCCTTGCATATCCAATGCAACAATATCTTCAGCACGTTTACTGTCGCCAGCTTTAACAGCGACTGAAAGAAGTTCTTTACTATTACTCAAAAATTTACACTCCTTAGATTAATTAATGATTAGGTACTAACGCATTATAAGTTAATAAAGTACCTGGATAAATTGCTACTTGTTTTTGAATCAAATAAGTTAAAGTATGACAAATTTCAAACCGCACAGCGGCATCTAAATCTTCATCAGCTAATTGGCGTGCTTCCTTAATACCAGGAAAATCACGGTTAGGTTCAATAAAATCAGCCACAAAAACAATTTTATCTAATTGGGACATGGCTGATGCACCAACCGTGTGACGTCGTACTGCATTCAAAATTTGTTCATCATGAATATTTAGTTCTTGTTCAATAAAATAAGCACCAACAATGCCATGCCAAATGGCATTATTATACGCTAATAATTCAGGATCAAAGTGTTGTTGAACAATTACTTGTTTAAATTCTTCATCACTCCGCTGTTTAGCATAGTCATGAACTAAACCAGCCAAACCAGCCCGCGTAACATCACCTTGATAACGTTGTGCTAATGAAATAGCAGTTGCTTCAACATTAAGACAATGCTGATAGCGTGCTTCACTAAGATGTTGTTGTAATTTAGTTAATATTTCATCACGCGAATAATTAGTGAATTCACTGTAATCAATATTCATTAGCGATAAAGCCCCTTTTTGTTAATATAATCAATTACCTTAGTTGGTACCATATAATTAATTGAACAGTGATGACTAACACGTTTGCGAATTGCAGTCGAACTAATGTCAATTAATGGTACGTCAACCCACAAAATTGGAAACTTACTTGCAACGGGAAAACCAAGCCTACGTACCCCAACAAAAGTTACCATTTTTTGTAATTGTGCAATTTTATGCCAATTTGGCAAATCAGCAACCATATCACCACCAATAATAAAGTAGTAATCAGTATTCGGATGCTGTTGCCTTAATTGTAACATGGTATCGTAAGTGTAACTAACGCCACCACGTTTAATTTCAGTTAATTCAATATCTAATTTTGGATTATCAGCAATCGCTAGTTTTAGCATTGCAACACGATCAGCAGTTGATAAAACTGTTGATGAACTTTTACGAGCAAGATGTGGCGGACGTGCATCAGGCATTAAATAAACCTTGTCTAAGTGTAATTGACAAGCAACCTGATCAGCAATAATCAAATGACCCAAATGAGGCGGATTAAATGTTCCGCCTAAAATTCCTACTTGTTTTCTTTTATTCACTTTCTCAGTCTGAACTTGCGTTTGGACATCAACTATTTCTTGCGTTAACATTGCTAAAACTACCTATCTATTTTACTTGGCTAATGCCTTAACTTGCTTAGATAATTTTTGATTTTCTTTCTTCATTGATGCTTGATAAAACACCACTGTATGACCAATTACTTGGGCAATACTAATCCGTTGATCAATACCCAACATAAAATCACTTAATTCTTGTACCGTAATATCAGTGTTAGGCATAATATTAACCTTAACAAGTTCACGCTTTTGTAAAGCGGCTTCTACTTGGGCACCAAAAGTTTCACTTAAACCATTCTTACCAACATGGAATAATGGTTTGATTGTTTGGGCTTGACCACGTAAAAAATGTTTTTGTTTTCCTGTTAACATTTAACTACTCCTTATTAAATTAATGACTTTCGAATCACAACATCAACGCCTTTAGGGGCATAACCAGCAACTAATGTATCAGCTGGTGCTTTAATCCAACCAAGACCAGCAAATACAATGTCACTCTTTTCTTTTAATGAAAATTCAAAACGTTGCAATGGTGGAAAATCAGCTACTTCATTTGCACGTGGTGGTTGTAATAACTCACCAACATGTTTTTGATAAAAACTGTCAGCATTAGCTAACTTAGTTCGATGCACCAATAATTGGTTACCCAAATAAGCAACAAAGCCTTGTTTCTTACCTTTAATGTAATCAAACCGTGCTAAGCCACCTAAGAATAAGGTTTGTTGTGGCATTAATTGATAAATTTTAGGTTTAATTGCTTTTTGCGGTGCAATTAATTTCAAATCCTTAGCACCTAAGAAATGAGCCATTTGATGTTCATGAATAATTCCGGGAGTATCAATTAAATAATGACCATCGTCCAATGGAATTTCAATCTTATCCAATGTTGTTCCAGGAAAACGTGACGTGGTAATTACATCTTTTTGTCCCGTTAATTGTTGGATAATTTGGTTAATTAAAGTTGATTTACCAACATTAGTAACCCCAACAAGGTAAACATCACGATGTTGCCGGTATTGATTAATTAATTGCAATAATTGATCAATATTAGTCCCTTTCTTAGCACTAATTAATTGTGTAGCAACAGGTGTTAAACCATTTAACTTGGCTTGTGATTCTAACCACCGAGTTACCTTATTTAAATTAATATCTTTAGGTAAGATATCAACTTTATTACCAACTAAGATTACGGGATTTTTGCCAACAAAGTGGTGTAATCCAGGAATAACACTACCGTTAAAATCGAAAATATCAACTACATTAACAATTAAGGCATCAGCTTGGCCAATTTCATTTAATAACTTTAAAAAGTCATCAGCAGTGGCACTAACAGCGGCAATTTCGTTATAATGCCGTAACCGGAAACACCGTTGGCAATAAATATTGTCATCGCCATCTTCTAAAGCGCGTTTTAAAACGCTGGCTGGTGTGTAGCCTGGTTTATTAGGATCTTCAGTTTGTAATAATGCACCACAACCAATGCAATGTAAATCATTTAAATTTTCATTCATTAATTAATATCTCCTACTGAACCCAAATGATGAAAGATAATCTTTTCAAACATGCGATTAAACTTAGTAAAGAAAGCATCTGATGAAACAATCGGATCAACTAAGATTGTCCGAACACCACTTGTATGACCAGCCAAAATATCAGTTAGCAATTGGTCACCAACTAAAACAGCTTCATCAGGATTAATATGCAAATGTTGTAATGCTTTCTTTACTCCAAATGGCAATGGCTTGAGTGAATATGCAATATAAGGTAATGAGAAATTTGCTAACGCACGTCCTACCCGTTGGTAAGAATTGTTAGAAACAACCATTACGGGCATATTAGCCGCCTTCATTTGCTTTAACCATTGTCGCAATTGATCAGTACCATATGGATTATTCCAAGCAATTAAAGTGTTATCTAAATCTGTTAAAACAGCTTTAATACCATGTTCACGTAAAACTTCTGGTGTTAAATCATAAATTGCATGTGCGTGCCATGTTGGCTGAAAAATCTTAAACATTAATAATTCCTTTAATTTTTATTGATCAAAAATAATTATAATTAATTTACACTTTAAAAACAAAGTTATCAAGATAAAAAAAGTTCTGTACTAACCACGTAGCACAGAACTTCGTAATCTCTATAAAATAGCTTAAGCTAATGCTTTTTTAGCTTGTTCTGCTAAAGCAGTAAATGCACTAGCATCAGAAATAGCTAAGTCAGCTAACATCTTACGGTTAATGTCAACACCAGCTACTTTCAAGCCATGCATTAATTTGCTGTAGCTAATACCGTTCATACGAGCTGCTGCATTAATACGAGCAATCCATAATTTACGGAAATCACGCTTGCGAGCCCGACGATCACGGAATGCATAACGGTATGAAACCATTACTTGAGCATTGGCTGCTTTAAATAATAAATGTTTTGCGCCACGATAACCCTTGGCTAATTTTAAAATCTTCTTACGACGTTTGCGTGTAACAGTACCGCCTTTAACACGTGTCATTGTTTATATCCTCCCTAATTCATGTCCAATATTGCTAATAAGCAATTAGTGCATTTGTGAAACCATTTGTTTGATACGTTTCATATCTGAATGTGAAACTAAAGCTGGACGACGTAACTTACGACGTTGTTTCTTAGTTTTGCTGTGGAAAAGGTGAGAAGTATAAGCATGGAAACGCTTCAAAGAACCGTTACCAGTGCGTTTAAAACGCTTTGCTGAAGCGCGGTGTGTCTTAAATTTTGGCATGTCAATTCCTCCTAAAAACTTTATCCTGCATCAAACAGCGATGCAGAAAACACTATTTTTGTTTTTTATCTTTATCAGCAATTGGTGCAAGCATCAAGAACATGTTACGACCATCCATCTTTGGACGAACTTCAACAGTCGCAATATCTTGTACAGCACTTGCTAATTTTTCAAGTACCTTTTGTCCAATTTCCTTATGAGTAATAGCACGTCCTCTGAAACGAATAGACACTTTAACTTTAGCGCCTTTAGTCAAGAACTTCTTAGCATTATTCAACTTAGTATTGAAGTCATTTTCTTCAATCGTTGGACTCAAACGTACTTCCTTAATATTAATAATCTTTTGTTTCTTACGAGCATCGCGTGCTTTCTTTTGCATTTCAAAGCGATACTTACCGTAATCCATAATCCGAGCAACTGGTGGTTTAGCATTAGGTGCAACCAAAACAACATCTAAATTGGCTTGTTCTGCTAACCGTAAAGCTTCTTGCTTAGATTTAACCCCTAATTGTTCACCTGATTGTGAAATCAAACGTACTTCACGAGCACGAATGCCATTGTTAACCTTTAAATCTCTTGCGATGATTGTTCACCTCCACAGTAATTACTTCTTAACCACTTTCATACAAAAAAAGTTGGGTCATATAATATAACCCAACTTCAATCATTTTAATCAATAATTATAATCAACTTGATAATACCCAGCGGTCAAAGACTTAGGCGAGAAGCGGGTCTTCTGCTTACAACGTTTATTATAATAACTGATATTATTAATATTGTCAACGTTTTTAATAATTAATTTTGACGTTCGCGGCTGTAGTTAGCAACTTCATCAGTAACGTCATGAATAAAGTCAATAACACCCTTAGATGTTGTCTTTTCTTCGCCATAACGCCGGATGGTTACTGTATTAGCTTCGACTTCCTTATCGCCAACAACTAATGTATATGGAATCTTCTTAGTTTGTGCTTCACGAATCTTGTAATTCATCTTTTCATTACGATCATCGATCTTCACACGTAACTTGTAACCACGCATTTGTTTAGCAATTTGTTTAGCATAATCCAAATGTAAATCATTCTTGACAGGAATAATGGTAATTTGAGTTGGTGCTAACCAAGTTGGGAATGCGCCTTTATAGATTTCAGTTAAGTAAGCCACAAACCGTTCCATTGTCCCCACAACACCACGGTGAAGCATTACAGGACGATGTTCCTTACCATCGGCACCAATGTAATGCAAATCGAAGCGTTCTGGTAACATGAAGTCTAATTGGATAGTTGACATGGTTTCTTCAGTACCCATGGCTGTCTTGGTTTGGATATCCAATTTAGGACCATAGAATGCTGCTTCACCTTCAGCTTCAACATAATCTAAGCCAAGATCATCCATGGCAGCCTTCAATGCTGATTGGGCATTGTTCCACATTTCATCGTCATCAAAGTACTTTTCAGTATTCTTAGGATCACGATAACTTAAGCGGAATGAGTAATCTTTAATATTAAAGTCATGATATACATCTAAGATCAAGTTTAAGATGCTCTTAAATTCATCTAATAATTGATCTGGTGTAATGAAAGTATGACCATCATTCAATGTCATTTCACGAACACGTTGTAAACCAGACAAAGCACCTGATTTTTCATAACGGTGCATCATCCCTAATTCAGCAATTCGTAATGGCAAATCACGGTATGAACGAATATGATGCTTGTAAATTTGAATATGACTTGGGCAGTTCATTGGCCGTAATTCAAGTTCTTCACCATCAGCCATCTTCATTGGTGGGAACATATCATCCTTATAATGTGCCCAGTGACCAGATTGTTTGTATAAATC
>CAWUZD010000066.1:0-4211 GCA_963926925.1 uncultured Lactobacillaceae bacterium | reverse complement strand
ATCAACAATTGTTGCCAAGACCGCTGCCACATCCCCAATTGGATTAATATTATTTACGCCAGTAACATCAACATGCGTGGTAATTTTCCCCGTAGCTGGATCATCAGTTAAGAAACCGGGTTGTAAAATGGTATATACTAACCGCGTATTACTAATTAAGTAGTTATCCGCAAAGAATTTGGCAATATTAAAATCAGTTAAATCACTTTCACCGTTTTCTTCACTCCGCAAAAAGCCAGGATCATCCCAATGATCAGGTTCAAGCGCAAAGGCCGTACTCAACATCACAAAGCGCGTAATATGTGCTTGTTGTGCTGCCAACATTACCTTCACTGCCCCAAAAGCATCAATCCGTAACAGATGATGAAGCGAACCAGCGGTAAAAACCACCGCATCAGCACCGTGCATTTTCCGGGCTAAATCATTAATATCTTCTTTCACAAAGTTAAAGGCAACCGGTTGAATCCATTTATCCTTTGGAATCTTGTTAATTTCACGGGTTCCTGCCATTACGTTATGATCATTAGCAATTAATTTTTTAACAACTTGTGAACCAACACGACCATGGGCACCAACAACAAAAACTGTTTGATAATTCATCACAAGCAACTCCCTTACCGTTTCTATGAAAAGAGTATCATACTTTAATTTTCAGTCAATACATCTCGATAAGATTATTTTTCATCGTGAGTAAATTCTTCTTTGGCAACCACTGAACTCCGGAATAATTGGTAAGCAGTCCATAAGCACACAATCACGATTAAGTATTCCAAAATACCAAATGATAAGTTCTTAACGAAGCGAGTTGCAATGAAGACGCCGATTAAACCACCAAATAAGAAACCATAAATACCCTTTAATGAGTACCGACCATTACGAATGAAGTTAAGGCTAACAATGGGCATTAATAACGCACATGAAAGCATCATAATTGGGAAAGCGGCAATTGGTTTCAAGCCTAAGAAGTAAACTAATACCATGCATGGGGCGTACATGCCGACACCAGCTGACATTAACATTCCTAAGATAAAGTTACCAACAACCCCAATGACTAAGGCCCAGCCATGTAAGCCACTAGCATCATTATGGGTTGCTAATAATGAAACCCAACCAAACTTATTAGCCAACATTAATAATGAAGTTAAGATTAATGCGCCGGCCATCACCCGTTGAATTAAGGTGGTTTCCATCCGAACGACAACTTCACTACCAATCAACGCCCCAATTACCGCTGCAATTACCATTGGGACTAACGTTGTCATTTGCACATGGACTGCAGTGACAAAGACCAAGGCTTCAATCATTGTCGGAATACTGTGCACCATGTTCAAGGTACCAGGTAAGTCACGGTCATTGTCCAAGTAATGAGTTAATTGGTATAAAGCTGGTGTTGTTTCAAAACTACCAATACCTAATGTATCCAAAAAGTCAGTAATTAAACCAATTACCATGCCGGTAAGGTTATTCTTCCAACCTAAGCCCTTCTTTTGTTTAATGGCTTTAGTAAAAATAACGCCGGCTAAGAAAATAATGCCGATTACTAAAATCGCAATAATAATTTTTAACATCATGATTAAGCAACATCCTCAATTTAATTTTTACAAATAAAAAGAGCTATTGTTTATTGTTAGCAACAGCTCTTTCGGTTTGTTCTAATCACTAAAAATTATGCATTAAATGCATCTGTTAATGGTGGAACAACTTGTTTCTTACGGGAAACAACACCTGGTAATTCCATGCGGTGATTATTAAGTTGTTTGCCAAATGCTTTTTCAACAACATCAGTATGATCACCAATAACAAGTAATTCAGTGTCACTATTCAAAACATTAGTTACCATGACAACGAATAATTCGTAGCCTTCGCTTTGCATTTCAGCTTTCATTGCAGCTTCAATATCAGCTTGCCGTGCAAATACGTCGCTCAAATCAACAGTGTTGATTTGGTCGATACGAACACTAACACCATTCATAGTAAAGCTCTTAGCATCGCCATCGATTAAGTCTTTATCAGAACGAGCAGCAATGTTAGTACCAGCCTTCAACATCTTAACGCCGTAGTCGTTGTAATCAACACCAGCGATTTTAGCTAATTCTTCAACAGCGGATTTATCATCATCAGTAGTTGTAGGTGATTTTAATAATAATGTATCGGAAATGATAGCTGATAACATTAAACCAGCAATGTTCTTAGGAATCGCAACATTTTTTTCATGATACATCTTAGTTAAGATGGTGCTTGAGCAGCCAACTGGTTCAGCCCGATAGTACAATGGCTTTTCAGTATTAAAGTCATGAATCCGGTGGTGATCAACAACGTTGGTTACTTGTACTTGATCAAGGTCGCTAACACTTTGTTGTGGTTCGTTATGGTCAACTAACATAACTTGATCGACTTCTGGTTTAGCAGCTGTGATTACTCGTAATGGTTTAGTATCAAAGTAATCTAAAGCGAACTTTGTTTCAGCGTTTGGTTCGCCTAATGCAACAGGTTCAACATCAATACCGTCTTGTTGACGTAAGTATGCTAAAGAAATTGCAGCAGCAATTGTATCTGTATCTGGATTTTGATGTCCAAAAACTAATTGTTTACTCATAATTGAACCCCTTTCAATTAACTATCATTAACATTTTAGAAGATATCATAGTTTTAGTAAAGCTTATTTATAGCGCAAAAGTAATTTATTTTTCACATTATCACGCAAGCGGGTATTGTAATCCTGCTTAGCAAGATATTGATCAAATTGATTAATAAAGTTGTTAATCCGGGGAATTGCAATCTTATCACGCCGATAAACAAATGATAATTCGAAGTTAATCGCCGGATCAAATGGAATTGCTTGTAAATCAATAATATCTTGCCGTGAATAATAAAAACTAGCTGGTAAAGCGGTATAAACATCAGCTTTTTGGGCAAAGTCAATTAATTGGAATGGTGTTGAAAAACTCGCAACACTAGCCGGCATATCAACTAATTGATCACGGAATGATTCTTTAATTAATTGCTTCAAGTAGAAGCCATCGGGATAAGTGGTCCAATTCCGCATCGAAGCTTCTTTAAAAGTAATTTTATCTTGATGTAAGTTTTGATCATGATGTAAGAAGATTAATGATTCATCGTTAATTTTCTTAGATGCATATGGTTTCCAGTTCTTAATACTCCCGTCAGGCAAATACATAATTGCCAAATCAATGCGGTTGTTTTCCAAACCATCCCATATTTCTTTTCGTGAGAACATGTATAAGCTAATTTTGATATTAGGATATAACTTATAATAATGCGAAATAAAATCAGTAATTACAGAACTATCAATTGATGAAAGCATTCCAATTGTAATTTGACCATTAGTTGCACTTGATGATTGTTGAATTTCATCACTTGCTTTATTTAATAAGGCATTAATCTCCTTAACAGTTGCGAGCATCGTTTGACCCGCTTCAGATAAATGCAACTTCTTCCCTACTAAATAAAACAATTGTGCGCCAACCGCATGTTCCAACTTCTTAATCTGTTGGGTTAAAGCGGGTTGCGTAATGCCAAGCAATTGGGCTGCTTGGGTATAATTCATTGTTTCTGTTAATTGCAAAAAATAAGTTAATGTTTTTGAAGAAAAAATCTGATCTGATTTTACCATTATGCGTCACTACCTTGAGGTTCTCATTTTTAGTAATAATAATTTAATTATAATCTGACATTCAAGTTAATTTTTTAAAATATAATAATTATTAAAGTTTTTTATAATATACTAGCTTTTGAATCAACCCTATATACATTAAAGCAAGTTATGTTTTAAAAAAATTAGATAATTAAAAAACGACTTGTATAATTAATACAAACCGTTTAAAAATTGTTTGTTAGTGTTCTTTTTTATTATTTAAATAGTTTTTGAATGCTTCCATTGTATCGAATTCTTTATATTCACCATTCTTTATTTGTTGAATGGCTTCAAGCGTATCTTTATTAGCTGCTTCCTTCCGTTGTACTTTAAATGGAATACCGTCTTCCATAACGCTCTTTTTTAAGAACATCGTAATTGCCGTTGAAAGGCTTAATCCTAAATCTGCATATAAGTCTTGAGCTTCTTTTTTTAATTCACTATCTATTTTTAAATTAATTTGCACTGTTGCTCCTATACTAATATTTGGCACATAAAAGGTTAGACCCTTTTATGTCATAATACTTAGTAAAGGAGCTTTTTATTATGTCAAAAC
>CAWUZD010000065.1:0-7796 GCA_963926925.1 uncultured Lactobacillaceae bacterium | reverse complement strand
ATTTTTGTACTTTTTCTTCATAGTCACCTTCAGGGCAAACGACTTGCATGCCACCACGAACCTTTTTCTCAACGAGGAAGTGATGACAAATTGGACAATCCCGTCCAATTGGCCGATCCCAACTGACAAAATCACAGTCTGGATAACGTGAACAACCATAGAAGATGCGGTTCTTCTTGGATTTACGTTCAACTACTTGGCCCTTTTTACATTTTGGACAAACGACTCCAATTTCCTTCACAATTGGTTTAGTATTTCGGCATTCAGGGAATCGACTGCAAGCATAGAACTTCCCGAAGCGTCCCATCTTAATTACCATTGGTGCACCGCAAATATCACAATTAAAGCCGGCTGGTTCGTCTTTAATTTGCACCTTTTCAATCTTTTCTTCGGCTTCATTAACTTCCTTAGAAAATGGCTTGTAGAAACTATCAACCGTCTTAACCCAGTTAGCTTTACCAGCCTCAATTTCATCAAGTTGATGTTCCAAATCAGCCGTAAAGTCAATATTAACGATTTCAGGGAAGAACTTCGTGATCAATTTGTTAACAATTTCACCTAATTCAGTTGGTTCAAACCGCCGTGCTATTAATTTAACATAGTAACGCCGTTGGATAGTATCAATTGTTGGTGCATAAGTTGATGGCCGCCCAACACCATTTTCTTCCAACGCCCGGACTAAGTTAGCTTCAGAATAATGTGCTGGTGGTTGGGTGAAGTGTTGTGCTGGCAATGTCTTCGTCAACGTTACACTGTCATCCTTGGCCAATTCTGGTAAGATGTTATCCTTAGTGGTTTGTTCACGGGATGATACATAAATCTTGGTAAAACCAGGAAACTTCATCTTTGAACCGTTTGCCCGGAATTGCACACCATTTTGGTTAATATCAGCACTGACTGTATCATAAACAGCTGGTGTCATTTGACTAGCAACAAAGCGCGCCCAAATTAATTGATACAACCGTAATTGATCCTTCGTCAAAATATCCTTCAAACTATCTGGTGTCCGCATGACTGAAGTTGGCCGAATTGCTTCGTGCGCATCTTGGGCACCTTCAGGATTCTTAGTAGCATGCACCTTAATAGCAGCATATTCAGCACCATAATTTTCATGTAAGAATGTTGATGCTTCATGTTTAGCAACTTGGGAAATCCGGGTAGAGTCTGTCCGCATATACGTAATTAATCCGACAGTACCTAACTTGCCACCTAAGTTAATACCTTCATAAAGTTGTTGCGCAATCATCATCGTTTTGTGCGTCTTAAACTTTAACTTGCGGTTAGCTTCCTGCTGCAAGGAACTAGTAGTAAATGGTGCAGCTGGAAAACGTTGCCGTTCTTTCTTAACTACCTTAGTAATTGTGAATGGTTGTTTTTTATCAATTTTACTTAAAACTTTTTGAACATCAGCATTATTATTTAAAGTTAACTGTTGCCCATCAATGCCATAGAAACTAGCCTTAAATGCAGTATTATCCTTATTAAATTCAGCATCTAATGACCAGTATTCTTGTGGTTGGAATTGTTTAATTTCTTGTTCACGATCAATAATTAACTTCAATGCAACTGATTGCACCCGACCAGCACTGAGGCCCTTCTTAACCTTTTTCCATAAAATAGGACTAATTGAATAGCCAACTAGCCGGTCAAGCACCCGCCGTGCTTGTTGGGCGTCAACCAAATTCATATTAATGGTCCGTGGGGTCTTAAAAGCGTTTTTAACCGCATCTTTCGTAATTTCATTGAAAACAACGCGGTGCTTATCATTAGGGTCTAACCCTAATAAATGACCAACATGCCATGCAATGGCTTCCCCTTCACGGTCAGGGTCGGCAGCCAAATAGACTTGTTTAGCAGCTTTGGCATCACGTTTTAATTCTTTAATAACATCGCCTTTGCCACGAATTGAAATATATTTTGGTTGATAATTATTTTCAATATCAACACCCATTTGGCTTTTTGGTAGGTCACGAACATGGCCTAAACTAGCCACAACTTTATAATTGCGGCCTAAGTACTTTTCAATTGTTTTGGCCTTGGCAGGTGATTCTACAATTACAAGGTTCTTCTTGCGCTTAGTTTTGGTAACCATGTAATAACCTCCTTCTTACTTGTTGAAAAACTGAAAATAAGCATATCCCTATTAACGCGGATTTGTCAACGTTTTTTATTTTAATCAAAAAATTTTAAACTTTCCAAAACCTGTTGTGGCGTTAAATATGGCGTTGCCCCCGCATTAATTAATTCATTGCATCCTTGTGATAATGGTGCATTAATATTGCCAGGTACGGCCATAACGTTTCGATTATCTTCTAAAGCTAAGTTGGCTGTAATTAAACTACCGCTATGTTGCGAGGCTTGCGTAATTAACAATGTCTGGCATAATCCAGCGATAATGCGATTTCGCCGCGGAAAATGATAACGCCGTGCCGTTACATCAGGTAAATATTCTGATAGTACTAAACTTTGTTGTGCAATTTGCTGCTGCAAAGTCTTATTTTGCGCTGGATAATAGCAATTTAAACCCGTACCAATCACTGCAATCGTATTACCATGATTTTGTAGTGTAATTTGGTGGGCAAAACTATCGGCGCCACTTGCCAAACCACTAATAACATTAACACGCTGCTTTACTAAATGTGGAATTAATGCTTGTAATAACCATTTTGTATAATTATTAGCCTACCGTGCACCCACAATCGCCACACTTGGTTGTGCTAATAGGTGAATATTACCTTGATAAAACAATAACGGTGGCGCATCATAAACTTCAAATAACCACTGCGGATAAAGTGGTGAATTAAAGGTAATAAAATGATACTGACAATATTTTTGCCACGGTACTTGATAAAAATCTTCCATAAATAATGCTTGGTAACGTGGCACAATTTGACAAATATGCGGTAATTGTTGGAAATCAACAACCGTATGCTTTTGTAAATAAGCTAATAAATGACGACCACTATTACTACTGAAGCCGCGACATAACCAACAACGTAAAAATAATTCTTCAACTTTCATTGACTCACCTCGCTGGGATATACGCGTTTGCATTCCTGTTTTCTTTATATATCATTCGTAATAGAGTATAATTTTATTAAGTTTTTATTAAAAATTGGAGGTTATAAATATGGAAAAGTTGGATCGCCAAACTGCCTGGCAATTATTAACGACTTATGTTGATGAACCATCATTGTTACAACACTCATTAATTGTTGAAACCATCATGCGGCACTTTGCGGAATTAAATCATGCCGATGCTGATGTTTGGGGTGTAGTTGGTTTATTACATGACATGGATTGGCAAAAATATCCTGACCAACACTGTTTCAAAACTGCTGAAATTTTACGGGCTCATCATGTTGATGAAGTTTATATTCATGGCATTATGAGTCATAGTTATGGCATTGATACTGATGTAATGCCTAGTAATTTAATGGAAAAAACATTATTTACAATTGATGAATTAAGCGGCTTAATTGTCGCTGTTACTAAGATGATGCCATCCCATAGTATTAACGATGTCAAAGTCAAATCAGTGCGAAAAAAGTTTAACCGGCCAGCCTTTGCTGCTGGAGTTAACCGTGACATCATTAATCAAGGTTTAGCCATGCTCGATATGAATTTAGATGATGTTATTCAAGAATGCTTAACCGCAATGCAAGCTAATGCCGCTGCCCTTAATTTAACAGCATAATAAAAAAGTTTAATTTAGAAATTAAAAAGCATTGATTAAATAATCAATGCTTTTAATTAATAGATTTTATTAGAATCTAACTTATAGGGATGATTTTCCATAATACATTTTTCAACAATTGCCAATGTTGGTTCTATAGCCATTAATGGAAAGTAATTATCAAATTTTTTAGTATAAGTAATCAGTGCAGCTTTTAACGCTTCATCATATTTATTGTATACAAAAAAATCTAAATTATTTGTCATTAACAATATCATCTACCTTATCACAATATAAAAAGTACTAGTTAAATAGATAATACTTTATTTAATACATAATGTCAGAACTTTTTGGTTCTTCCTTTAACTGTTTAATAATTTCAGCTTTTAATAATAAAAAAGCCTTCACTCCGTCTCCTGGAGCGAAGGACTACATTGTTGATATACAGCTGCTCACTCCTTCTTCTGGAACAAGCAACCCTCATTTATCAACATCTATATTATGACATTATTTAGTTTTACTGACAATTAATATGCTTGAGATATTTTTTAACCGGTGCAAAGCTCTGGCGATGAATTGGCGTAACCCCATACTTGGCTAGACCAGCCAAGTGTTTGGCCGTCCCATAACCAACATTATGTTCAAAATCATAACCAGGATACTGCTTAGCATAAGCATACATTAAATGGTCACGCGTAACCTTAGCGACAATACTTGCCGCACCAATACTAGCACTGCGCGCATCCCCCTTAATCAGTTTTTGCTGTTGGTAACCACCTGGCACCGTCATCGCATCCACTAATAAATAATCCGGTTGTATTGCTAAATGCTGCACTGCCTGTTGCATCGCTAACTCAGTGGCATGGTAGATATTTTCACGGTCAATCGTTGCTGGATCAGCTTGACCAATGCCAACCGCAAGCGCTTGTGCCATAATTTGGGGATACAAGGCCTCACGTTGCGCCGCTGATAATTGCTTCGAATCATTCACTGCAATTAAATTAAAGTCATGCGGTAAAATTACAGCTGCTGTCACTACCGGACCAGCTAACGGGCCACGCCCCACTTCATCAATCCCGGCAATTAAGGGGTATTGCGGCCATAACGAACGTTCAATTTGCAAGCGTTGCTGAAAAGCAGCTTGTTGTTGTGCTAACAACTGTAAATGTTTATCATACCGCTTTACTAAACTTTGCACCCCAGTGCGATGATCCTGGCGGCACATTGCCAAAAAGGCCGCATCAACCGGTGCATCGCCAAATAAAATTGCTTTAATGGCAGCAATCGTCAATGGTTTATTCATGAGCAACATCCTGTGGGACAATATCAAGCGTAATTCGTCCTAATAAACCCTTGCGAAAATCAAGGATCATCTTCCGGGCAAAACGGTCATAGTCATCCTTCATTCCCGCATGCTTGGTCATTTGTAATAGCAAGTCGCCACTTGATTGTTCAAAGTCGTGGTCTTGTAAATGATAAAGTTTATTAAGTGCCTTTGGATAAAATTGATGCGCAAATTCTAACAAAAAGATAGCGACATCATCTTCATGATAAACCGCATCAGAAATAGCCCCAGTTAATGACAACTTTAACCCCACTTCGGGATCTTCAAACTTCGGCCATAAAATTCCTGGAGTATCTAATAATGCTAAATCATCTTTAGTCTTTAACCATTGTTGGTTCTTTGTAACACCTGGTTTATTGCCAGTAATAGCAACATTCTTGTGGATTAAACGGTTTAAAACCGTAGATTTACCAACATTAGGAATACCAATGCACATCGCTTTAATCGTTGGTTGCTTAATACCGCGGGCCTGTTGTTTTGCAATTTTATCAGCTAACAACACCCGTGCCTGTTTCGCAATTTGCGGCAAATTAGCATGATGTTGGGCATCAATTGCTACCGTAGCATAACCTTGTTGTTGGTAATAATTCATCCACTGCTTCGTCTTATTAGGATCAGCCAAATCAGATTTATTCAAAACTATCAAGCGTGGTTTTTGTTTGGTTACTTCATCAAGCATCGGATTCCGTGATGATAGTGGTACCCGTGCATCAACGATTTCAAAAACAGCATCAACTTGCTTCAATTTTTCCTGAACTTGCCGCTTGGCCTTGGCCATATGTCCAGGATACCATTGAATATTTGGCATTTTATAATTTCTCCTTTAATAATTAATCTTCATCAGTATAATACATAACTGCAAAGGCACCAGCACCAGAATGAGTAGCAATAACTGGGTCAGTTGTTCGTACTAAGATATCCAAATTAGGAAATAGTGGTTGTAATTTATCCTTAATACTATTAGCAGTATTGAGTGCATCCGCATGGGAAATACCAATTGCGGCTACATGTGAAGTTTGTTTCATTTGGTCAACAAAATCATCAATAAACTTATTAATGGTCTTCATACCCCGGCCCTTACGAATAACTTCAAGGGTCTTATTAACATCCAAAACAACTTTAATATTCAAAAGATTGGAAATAATGCCGGCAACTTTACTTAAACGGCCACCTTTAACCATGTTATTCAAATCAACAATTCCCATGTATAACTTCGTATGGTCATGAACTTGCTTAACCTTGGCTAAAATGGTGTCCATATCAGCGCCTTCATTAGCTAACTTAGCGGCGGCAAGCACTTGAAAACCCATGGCCCGGTCAGTAAAGTCACTGTCAATAACCGTAACATCACTATCAGACATTTGCGAAGCTTGCCGGGCTGTTTCAACGGTCCCACTAATAGCCCGCATCATATGAATTGCCAAAACTTGACTGCCATCAGCTCCTAATTTATTGAACAAATCAACAAATGTTCCCAAAGCTGGTTGACTGGTCTTCGGTAATGTCTTGGCAGTAGCCATCTTTTGCATAAATTCATCACGCGTAATATCACGATCATCAACATAACTTTGACCATCAATAGTAATCGTTAATGGGATGATATTAATGTGATTACTTTCAATTTCTTGTTCAGTTAACTGAACAGAAGAATCAGTTACAATTTTAATCATTTAACTCACACACTTTCGCGAAATAAGCTTTCATAACTATTATAGTATAACTAAAACATCATTATTTAGCCATATTCATAATAAGTTTATTAAGTATCTAGTTATTAAAACTAGATGTATTGTACTTAATAAACACATTATGATAATATCATAATTAGAAGATTTGTTGAAGGAGTTCTAATTATGCACAATGACGCAGTTGCTACACAACATCATTATCAATTAATGAATGAAATTTGGAGTGCTATTACCCATGGCATTGGCTTAGCCGCTGCTATCGTGGGATTGGTCTTACTAATTATTAAAGTAATTCCAATGGGGCCAGTTGCATTAGGTTCATACCTCGTTTTTGGAATTTCTTTAATCGTTTTATATTTCTCATCAATGATGTATCATTGTTTATTTTTTACCAAAGCATCCCGCGTTTTTCAAATATTCGACCACAGTAGTATTTTTTTGCTAATTGCTGGTTCATATACGCCATTTTGCCTAACAATTATTAAAGGCTGGTTAGGAATTAGTTTACTCGCTGCAATTTGGAGTATTTGTATTTTAGGGATTATTTATAAAATTTTCTTTGTTGGCAAATTTAAAAAGTTAGAAACATTATTATATGTCTTGCTCGGTTGGGCCTGCTTAGTTGGCATTAAACCATTATGGCTCGGTATGGGAACAGATGGCATTATCCTCCTCGCCCTTGGTGGTTTAATCTATACTAGCGGTGCGGTTTTATATAGTTCACAAAAAATCCGTTACGCCCATGTATTCTGGCATATTCTTGTCATGTTAGGTAGTTTATGCATTTTCTTAGCCCTTTACATTTACGGCTAATACAAAAAAGACTTGTTATTAAAAAATAACAAGTCTTTTTTTTACATTAATTCACTTAATTCTTCCCAGCGTTGCATCTTCGCATCTAATTGTTCATTCAATTCATCAATTTGTTGCTGTTGTTCAGCAAGTTTTTGATAATCATCGCCATTACTTAGCATCTGTTGCTTAATAGTATCAATTTGTTGTTCCAAATCATCAATAGCGGGTTCAAGCTTTTCAAATTCTAACTTTTGTGCATAAGTTAGTTTACGAGCTTTAGTCGTCTTAGTAG
>CAWUZD010000064.1:0-14427 GCA_963926925.1 uncultured Lactobacillaceae bacterium | reverse complement strand
TAATTAACTTTGAATAATTATTCATTGCCTTGCGACAACTATTGTAGTTTAGCAAGTTTTATTTTACTTGTCAACTACTTTTTTATTTTTTCAAAAAGCAGAGCACTGTTATTCAACAGTGCTCTAATATGATCTCACCTTGCCTCATAAATGTCAAGGCATCATTATAAATTTTTTTCTCGTAAATATTGCAAATCTTCTTTAACCCAATCATCCAAATTATCAGCAATTGGTTGAAAATTCGTTTTGATATGATTATCAGTCCAATAGTGTTTTTTATGACGACGTGAAACAACATTAGGATCGTCACTCATAGCACGAATTGATAAGCTTATTTTGTCATTATATTCATCAATATCGATTATTTCAGCACGAACTTCATCGCCAACATGAAAACGATAATTCAAATCACTTACATAATTATGTGAAACTTCTGAAATATGAATAAGACCACGTTGATTATTTGCTAATACAACAAAAACGCCATAAGGTTGCACGCCAGTAACACTACCGGTCACGATGTCACCAATATGGTAAGTCATAATAAACTCCTAACTACTTTTTAATAACTACCTTGTTAATTACAACATCTTTTAATGGTTTATCCATTTCATCAGTTGCAACATTACTAATTTCATCAACGACATTCATTCCGCTAATTACTTGACCAAAAACAGTATGATGACCATCTAACCATGGTGTGCCGCCTTGTTGATAAGCATCAATAATTGGTTGTGGATAACCAGCAGCTTGCATTTGACTAACCATCCGTTTTTCTAAATGTTGGTTAGAAACAATAAAGAATTGACTACCATTAGTATGTGGACCAGCATTTGCCATTGATAATGCACCACGTAAATTAAATAAATGTTGTGAAAATTCATCTTCAAATGGTTCATGCCAAATACTTTCACCACCCATACCAGTGCCAGTTGGGTCACCACCTTGAATCATGAAATCAGGAATAACCCGGTGAAAAGTAACATTATCATAGTAACCTTGTTGGGCTAATGTCATAAAGTTTTCAACAGCTTTCGGTGCTAAATCCTTAAATAAGCCAACGGTAATATCACCATGATTAGTTTGAATAATTGCTTGTGGACCACTAAAAGTATCCATATGAAGTTGTGGGTATGTTTGTTCCATTGTGACAGCTTCCTTTCTTATATTTATTAAAATATTTTACAACCTTATGTTATTGTTTTAAACAACTTTGATTCTATAATTAGATATATCATCTAAACAAGGAGAAAAATAAATCATGGATGATCAACATCTTTATGATATTACCGTAATTGGCGCTGGTCCGAGTGGCTTATTTGCTACCTTTTATGCTGGTTTACGAAGTGCTGATGTCCAATTAGTTGAAAGCTTACCTGAATTGGGCGGACAAGTTGCCGCTTTATTTCCTGAAAAAATTATTTATGATGTCGGTGGTTTCACTAACATTAACGGTACCCAACTAATTGCCAAATTAAATGAACAAACTATGCACTTTAAACCCATTGTTAAGCTAAATACCGAAGTTCAAATGATTCAACGTGATGATGACGGTTATTATACCTTAACAACTAATAATGGCATCACTCGTACCAAGACTATCATTATTGCCGTTGGTAAAGGTGCTTTTACCCCACGGAAATTATTAGCTGATTATGATCCTGCCATTGAAAATAACAAGCTTTTTTATTATGTAAGTAAGAATAAGTTATTTGAAAATCAAGTTGTTGCCATTGCTGGTGGTGGCGATACCGCGGTTGATACCGCTCTTTCCCTCCTACCAGTTGCTAAGGAAATCCACTTGATTCACCGTCATGAAAGTTTTCGTGGCTTAGAATCATCAGTTACGCATTTACAACAGCATCCTAACGTTACTATGCATACACCTTATCTCATTAAAAAGATTGATGATGGTGACCAGTTAACATTACATTTAGATAAAATGCGTAGTGACGAACAAACCACACTTAAAGTAGATAAAGTAATTATTGGTTATGGTTTTGTCGCTGATAATCGCATTCTGCGGAAGTGGAACATTGAATTACAACATAATGAAGTCATTGTTAACCAAAAAATGGAAACTAATCTCCCTGGTATTTATGCCATTGGTGATGCAGTTACCTACCCTGGCAAGATGCAATTAATTGCTACTGGTTTTGGTGAAGCACCAATTGCGGTGAATGAAGCACTGGAATATCTTTATCCACATCAAAAACACCGGATCCACAGTACCGATTTATATCACTAACACAAAAACCGATGATTTTAACAAATCATCGGTTTTTTATACTACTTAATAAGAAACAACTACCAATCCATATTAAAATAAAAATTCCAAACAGAATAAAACACTGCTCAAAAAATGTTGTTGGTAACACATTGATAATTGAATCAGTATTAGGATCAAACAACCAATCCTGATTATGAAATAATATTTGATGAAAAATAACAAAAAAGCGATCAAAATTATGCAACATTAAAGTAATCACAGTTCCTAAAGTAATTAATAACCCACTTGCTAAATAACGTAATGGTTTTAAACGATGTTGCTGATACAAAGTAATTAAAAACTTAATTGCCACATAACCGCTAATTAGCATCACCAGATTATTAAACAATAACAAGTGCTTAACCGCTGCAAAGTGTGCTAAACCATTGACTGATGATGGAAAATTAGGCATTACCAAATGGGTTAACCATGGTAAAAATAAGTACGCTAATAATTGGTAATAATTATTTAGCAAACTTTGCCAATCAATTGCAACAATATTAAGCAAGTGTAAATAATTAATATCAATGGGATATAAGACAATCGTTGCTAAAAATGTTAAGCAAACACTACTACTAATAATAAATAAAACTAAACATTCCCATTGACTAATTTGTTTTAAAGTTTTAATCATGCTTTGGTTGTTTATCATCATGTAACTTACGAATTGCAAATTGCCGTTGCCCGTGTTTCTTTACTTTAACAGCTTTTTCATGATTATTACGCTTAATATTAGCTGGTTTAACCTTCCGTTCATGGAAAGGATGATTATTGTTATTATGGGTTGGATGCTTCTCATTTTTCTTAGTATGATTATTCTTCGTGTTCTTATTATTCTTATGATGATTGCTATGGTGAGTCTTATGTTGTACTTTTTCCAAAACAAAGTAAGCACAACCAAAGTTGCAATATTCATAAAGATAATCTTCTAATGTTGAAATCACTTGGTCAGGTTTAGCAAAGTGATTATTATCACTATAAAAGCCATGTAAACGCAACTGGTCAAAGCCCCAATCGCCCACAATATAGTCATATTTAGCCAGAATATCCGTATAACGTTCATCAAGTTTTTGCGGATCAAACGCTTCACGATAATTATCAACTAATCGGTAAGAACGACCATCAATCGTCATTTCTGTTGAACCAGTTAGGTGAACATGTTCATTTTCATGTGGCGTGGTTACCAAATCATCAATTTGTTCATCTAAGGATTTATCATCTTTTTCCAAACTTGTACCTTCTTTATTTTAAAGTGGATATTGTTGCGCTAAGTACTTGCCAACCACTTCACGCAAAAAATCAGGAAATAGAATTGTCATTGTTCCCATAATTTCAATAGTTGGGAAATAAGGCACAAAAGCAAAGTTATCAACAGTAGTAATTTGATAAGTTTTACTCATATCAAGTGGTTGTTGATGCCAACAAACGACATGGGTGGCTGGCTTAACCGTAATCCCATCATAAATAATTTCGCCAAAAATTTTACCACGAAAGCCCATCCCTTTTAATGGGTAACGCCGTAAAAAGCGTCGGTTCTTTTCCATTTCCATAACTAACCGCCAGAGGTCAATGCCGCGTAACTGCACGTTAATTAAGTGCATCGCATGGGGCATTTAGGCATGTAAATCTGCTTTAGTAATCATACCAGCATTTAACGAATTTAAAAACAAGCCATTATTTAAAATGGCAGCATCGCTATGACCGTACCATTCAATTGCCTTTAAAGCCACCTGCACCATACTATTAGTATCTTGCCAATTATTGCTTAAAGCATGGGGTAATTTAGCAACTGGCGTATTTGCTAACATTTGTTGGCCTTGTTGTTGCCACGCACTAATTTGGGCGGCTTCATGTGGTACTGGCGGCAAGTCTGCTACCAAATGAGTTTGGGCTTGCATATTTTGCAAATGATGATGACATAATTCAATCGTAACTTCACCAATATAGTGACCATATTTTTCAGCAGCAGTTAATAAGGTATGATTATCCCATTCCCCATTGCGGAATAAGTGGTGCGTATGCCCACCCACAATTAAGTTAATTTGCGGATAATGTTGGGCCACATAACGATCAGCGTCAATCCCCAAGTGTGATAATAAAATTAAAACATCATATTGACCAGCTAACTGTGCTAATAATGGTGGCAATGTTTGGTCAACATCAGTCGTTAACCAACCATTCGGTTCATAAGCATGCGGATATGGTGCCGTCATCCCGATTAACGCAATTCGTGTTTTTTCCTTAGTAGTGATAATTTCATATGGTTTAACAAAAGTAGGTCGTTGGTGTGTTTTTTGATCATACAAATTATCCAAAATAATCGGAAAGTTAGCTTGATCGTATAAATGTTGTAATTGGTGATGACTTAAGCCAATGCCTTCATTATTACCAATCGTAGCGGCAGTATATCCAATTTTATTCATTAACGCAATATTAGCCTGCCCCATCGTTGCTTCGGTAAGTGGATGCACCCGGTCAACCGCATCGCCAACATCAAATAAGAATACACTATCGCCTTGTTGTTGATATTGTTGCTTCTTAGTTAATAAAAAATCACTAATTCGTGACCAATTTTCTAAATGTGAATGAATATCATTAGTATGCAAAATATGAATTGTTTCCATCAAATCATCTCTTCTTTTAATTAGGCAACGTGATTTTCTTTCAAAATAGTTGCAAAAGCATCGGCAATTTTACCAGCTGGTTTTTGCCATTCAACCCACTTAGTAAAATTCCATTCGGGCATATGGTAATGATCATTAATATATTTTTCATATGTCTTAACTGCAGTTGAACTAGAAATATTTAACCGGATAATCCGTACTTCCTTAATTAAACCGCGATTAGCGGCTAATTCAGCCCGGCCGTTTAATTCAACATTTCCTAATTCATAGTACTGACTACCATCATTACGGGTAATCTGTTCAATCATATCCAAAGTCATATAATTATTTGCCATTAAAAATGCTCCCGTTTTTCATTATATAGAATAATCATATTATACAAAAAAATCCAAACAAAAAAGACTTGCGTAACTTATTACGCAAGTCTTTAATTAACTTTCACTATTATTTAGCTTGGGTCAAACGAACTAATGCATCGGCATAGATAGCCACAGCAGCCATAATGTCTTCAATATACATGTATTCGTTTGGACGGTGCATAACATTTTCACGATTTGGGAACAATGCACCGTAAGCAACACCATGCTTCAATAACCGGCCGTAAGTACCACCACCGATAATCTTTTGATGAGCAGTTTGGTGAGTATGGTCTTCATAGACCTTCAACAATGTTTCTACCAATGGATCATCTTGTGGTACATAGTGTGGTACTTCATCACCAGGGTTAGTGATTACTTGAACCGCATCGCCTAATGCAGCTTGCATTTGGTGATTCATCTTATCACTATCAGTTCCTTGTGGGTAACGGATATTAATAAGCACAGTTGGTTGACTATTACGATCAAAGTTAAACATATCTGGTGAAGCAGTTAAATCACCCATCAAGTCATCATGATGCGCAATTCCCATCTTGGCACCATCAAAGTCCTGATGCATATACTTCGTGATGATATGAACATATTCATGACCAGCTTTATCTAATGGAAGGTCATCTAAGAAAATAGCCAAGTATGTACCAGCATTCTTACCTACTTTCGGATTCATAGCATGAACGCCAACACCTTCTAAGAAGATTGTCATTTCATCGTCTTCTTGCTTAATGTTACCTTTCAAACCTTCATCACTTAAGAAATGTTCATAAGCATCTTTAATATCATTAGCTTGTTCATCACTAACAATTTGTAAAGTTGCTGTAGCATCTTGTGGAACCATATTAGGACGTAAGCCAGAATTAAAACTAATTAAGGCCATTTGGTCGTTAGGAACTTCAGCAACAGGTTGGGCAAACTTAACAACTAATGAAACAATACCTTTTTCACCGTTGATAATTGGAAACTCAGCATCAGGTGAAAAGCCAAAATCAGGTGTTGGTTCCTTAGTTAAGTAGTGATGTAAACCATACCAGCCACTTTCTTCATCAGTACCCAAGATGAAGTGAATCTTCTTTTGTGGCATTAAGCCTTGATCCTTTAATAACTTCAATGCATAGTAAGCAGCTAAGCCAGGCCCCTTATCATCAGAAACACCCCGACCAATAATCTTACCATCATGAATTTCGGCTTTAAATGGATCAGTATGCCAACCATCGCCAGCAGGAACAACGTCAACGTGTGCCATTACGCCCAAAATTTCATCGCCTTGACCATATTCAATCCGGCCAGCTACATTATCAACATTCTTAGTTACAAAACCATCACGTTGTGCAAATGATAAGAATTGCCGTAATGCTTTACTTGGACCTGGTCCTAATGGTTCATCAGCAGTTTTGTGAGCAGTATCACGTGAACTATCAATTGCAATCATTGTTTGCAAATCATTTAACAAATCGTCTTTATAATTCATTGCTAATTTTTGCCAATCAGTCATTATAAAATCCTCCTTGTATTTTAATATGTAATAAAACATGCTAATTACGCTGTTTTAATTTACGCTTAGTATAGCATAAACCCTTTTCATTCGGTATGATGGATACTATCAAAAGATAAATTTATATAAAAAGATTGATTTTTCATCATCCTTGTTCCTAAAGTTAACATATAATATAATTTATCTCGATTATACGTAAAAATAATAAAGGTGGTTTTAACTTGCGATCATCTAATAATAGATTTCATAAGTTAATTCAAAAAATTAACCAATTTTGGCAACAATGCGTTGCTAATATGCAACAACGGATTGATGACCTACGCCAACCTAAAACACGCCTCCAGCGTAATCATCATACTAAAAAGCAACACCAACATTATGATAATGCTTTTTATTTAAATGTTACAATGGAAACCCTTAAGAGCGTTATTTTACATATTGTTTCCTTTGGCCTAATTTTATTTACGCTCTTTATTGGGTTGGGCATTGGTTACTTTGCTTCAATTATTCATAAAGAAGCCATCCCTTCTTATAAATTAATGAAGCAACAAATTAATGCCGTTGATGAGTCAGCAACTTTTTACTTCACTGACAAGCAACACATTGCTACTTTGCCAACTGACATTGTCCGTGAAAAAGTATCTTTAGACCAAATGTCACCATGGTTAACCAAGGCAATTATTGCTACTGAAGATGAATACTTCTATCAAAATGATGGTGTCATGCCTAAAGCAATTATTCGTGCCCTTATTTCTGCAGTAACTGGTTTAGGAACACAAACAGGTGGTTCTACATTAACCCAGCAATTAGTCAAAATGCAATTATTAAATTCTCAAGAAACATTTAAGCGTAAAGCCGTTGAAATTCTACTAGCATTGCGGGTTAATAAGTACTTCTCTAAAGATGAAATTTTACAAGCTTACCTAAATGCTGCACCTTTTGGTCGAAACAACAAGGGTGAAAATATTGGTGGCGTTGAAGCTGCTGCTCGCGGTATTTTTGGTAAATCTGCGAATGACTTAACATTGCCAGAAGCTGCCTTCATTGCTGGCTTACCACAGAGTCCGTTCTATTACACACCTTTCAAACAAAATGGTACTTTAAAGAGTGATAAAGAACTACAAGCTGGTATTACCCGTGAACGGTTAGTATTGTTCCGGATGTATCGTGATAAACAAATCACGAAACAACAATATAATGATGCGCGAAAAGTTGACTTAAAGAAGGAATTCCTTAAGAAAGGCAAAGCAAGTACCACCACATCTATTAAATATCCATATATTTATAACATGGTTGTGCCACAAGCTGAACAAATCATTGCCGAAAACCTTGCTAATGAAGCCGGCGTTAGTGATAAGCAATTTAATAGTGATAAAGGTATTAACCAAAAGTACCTCACCCAAGCAATTTCATTAATGCACCAAAAAGATTACCGTGTTTACACAACTTTCAATAAGGATATTTACGATCAAATGCAAGAAACAGCTAAACAAGCTGGTCCTTCATTTGGTTCATCCCATCAAGTTAGTTATGTTGATGAAACAACGGGTGAAGAAAAGACCGAAACTGAACACGTTCAAAATGGTAGTGTTCTCATTGATAACCAAACCGGTGCGATTATTTCATTCGTTGGTGGTATTAAGTACGATGGCTCAACTAATTATGTCAACCACATTAATACCCTCCGACAACCTGGTTCATCAATTAAACCATTGTTAGTTTATGGACCAGCGATTGAAAATAAATTAATCACTAGTCAAACCATGCTCGCTGACTTCAAGAAGAACTTCAATAAAGGTACGAGCAAAAAGGCTTACGAACCAACTGACTATGGCAACATTATTCAGAATAAATTTATTTCCGCACGGAGTGCCCTTGCTAATTCATATAACTTACCAGCTGTTAACTTATATCAAAAGGTCTTACAATCAGTTAACGTTAAACCTTATATGGAAAAACTTGGCGTCCCATTAACTAATTCTGAATACAATAAACTTGGTTCAGCCCTTGGTGGTTTGGATAATGGTTTAAGTGTTACCCAAATGGCAAGTGCCTTCACGACCTTCTCAAATGGTGGGAAACGGTGTGATCCATATTACATTACCAAGATTGTTGATCCAAATGGTAAAGTAATCTATCAACATCAAGCTAAAACAACGCAAGTATTCTCACCAGCAACTGCTTGGATTATGAGTAACATGATGCACAGTGTTATTACTGACGGGACTGCTGCCGCCCTCCCATCAGAATTATCATTCAGTGCCAAGACAATTGTTGGTAAGACTGGTACTTCTAACGATTACAAGGATATTTGGTTTATCGCAAGCACACCAACTGTTACCTTAGCATCATGGATTGGTTACGATAACAACTGGGGTAGTTCATATAACCTTCCTGAAGATAGTAGTAATACTAATGTTAACTACTGGGCACAGTTAATGAATGATGTTTACGAAGAAGATCCTAGCATCCTCGGACTCAATCAGAAACGGAAGAAGCCAAGTGCCGTAACTAGTTCTTCAGTATTGAAGTTAACAGGAACACTACCTGGTGAAATTGAATTCGGTGGTGAAAAGCATAAGGTAACTGGTGAAAAGACAACTGCTTATGGTAATGACCTCAGCGCGCCAGCTTTAAGTTATAACTTTGGGATTGGTGGTAGCACCAGCAATTACAAAAAATTCTGGGATAATTACTATGGTCTTGCTAGTGGTGATAACTACGGTGTCATGACTAAGGATGGTAAAACATACAGTGCAAGTAGTAATCAAACCGCTCAAGAAGGTGCTACGCAGAATCAAAATGAAAATACCACTACGAATGATTCAACCGTTACTAATCAAACCCAAGGCGTTGATAATGCTACTACTGCTGGCACATTAGCTAATAATGCTAATCTCAATGCTAATTTGATTCAATAAAAAAAAGCACAAAAAAATAAACTCGTTATTAATTAATAATAACGAGTTTATTTTTTACTTAATTTTCTTAGTAGAACCACGATCAACAATACCATATGGTAACAAAATAGTATTATTAGTAACTTCTTCCTTATTCATTACCTTAGTTAATAACCGCATGGCAACGGCACCAATATCATACAAAGGTTGTGAAATTGAAGTTAATTGTGGGCGAACCATCTTAGTCAATTTAGTATTATTGCTGGTGATGATTTCAAAATCATCAGGAATCTTCACCCCATCATCAATGGCACCATCAAGAATACCAATGGCTAATTCGTCATCCCCGACCATTGCAGCCGTAGCACCTGCAGCCTTAATTTGGCTCCATACTTTCAAACCAGCATCATAACTATATTCAGTTTCAAAAACCAAATTCTTATCATAGGGAATGCCAGCATCATTCAAAGCAGCCTGGTAACCTTTCAACCGGTATTGACTATTAATTGGTTGTTTCAAACCACCAGTTACTAAAGCAATGCGGGTATTACCAGTTTTAATCAATTGATTAGTTGCTGTTTGGGTTGCTTCAACATAATCAATATTAACACTACCAATTTGTGCACTTGGATCAATCGCACCGGCTAAAATAACTGGTGTCCGGGAACGCATAAAGGCTTGCCGAACATCATCAGCTAACATATGACCAAGGTAAATAATGCCATCAACTTGTTTAGCAAGTAATGTATTTAAAACATGCATTTCTTTTTGGTAACTTTCATCAGAGTTAGCCAAAATGATATTATACTTATACATTGCGGCAACATCATCAATCCCCCGGGCTAATGATGAAAAGTAAACATTAGTTACATCAGGAATAATAACCCCAACAGTAGTTGTCTTCTTACTTGCTAAACCACGCGCAACTGCATTAGGACGATAATCAAGCTTTTCAATAACATCAAGAACTTTTTGCCGGGTAGCATCCTTAACATTCGGATTACCATTCACTACCCGTGAAACTGTTGCCATTGAGACGCCTGCTTCCCGTGCTACATCATAAATTGTGATACTCTGTTTTTCCATTTTTTCATCTCCTTCTAAAAACTAAATTATGAAAGCGATTTATTTTCATTAGTTTTCAATTTTAACTTATCAAATGCGTATTTATAATGCAAGCGTTTTATAAATAATTTACGCAATCATATTATATTAATTATTAGATTAATTCGATATAATTAATTTTAAAGGAGGATGTTTATTATGAATGAACACTTAAAACAATTACAAAGTTGGGTTAATGAGCAACATTTAGATATCGTTTATATTAGCGATCCAACTAATATTCAATATTTTAGTGGTTTTTACAGTGAACCCGAAGAACGGATTTTAGCTTTATTCGTTTTTCCGAATCATGAACCTTTCTTATTCACTCCACAACTAGAAGTTGATGCAGTTAAACAAACTAATTGGCCTTATCCTGTCTATGGCTATTTAGACCATGAAGATCCATTTGCATTAATTGCTGATCATATTAAACACATTACCAATCCTGTTAAATGGGGCATTGAAAAGGATAACTTATCAGTTGAACGCTATGAAGCGATTAAAAAGCAATTTCCAGATGCTGAATTTCCTGTTAATGTTTCCAAATTTATTGAACAACAAAAGTTAATTAAAACTCCAGATGAAATTAAAATTATGGAAGCAGCTGGTCGTGAAGCTGATTATGCTTTTGAAGTTGGTTTTAATGCTTTACAAACTGGTCGCAGTGAACAAGACATCGTTGCTGAAATTGAATATGCCCTCATGAAAAAAGGCGTCATGAAAATGAGTTTTGACACCATCGTTCAAGCTGGTGTTGATGCAGCTGATCCTCATGGCGGACCTAAAGCAACTACTAAAATTCAACCAAACGAATTAGTCTTATTTGACCTTGGAACTGTGCATCAAGGTTATATGAGTGATGCAACACGGACAGTGGCTTATGGTAAACCTAGCGATAAAGCTTTAGAAATTTACAAGATTTGTTTAGAAGCTCAACAAACAGCACAAGCTGCTGTTAAACCTGGTATTACCGCAGCTGAACTAGATAAAGTTGCCCGTGATATCATTACTAAGGCTGGTTATGGCGAATACTTCATTCACCGTCTTGGTCATGGTATTGGTACGTCAACGCATGAATTCCCATCAATTATGGCGGGCAATAATATGGAATTACAACCAGGAATGTGCTTCTCAATTGAACCTGGTATTTATATTCCCGGTGTAGCTGGCGTACGAATTGAAGATTGTGTGCATGTCACAAATGATGGTTGTGAACCATTTACTCATACTAGCAAAGCATTACGTTACATTGACGCAAAATAATTCCAAAATAAAAACGCGCTAAGAAAATTCTTAGCGCGTTTTTTCTTAATTAATTATTTTTAGAATTTGTTAAGGGCATCAGCATCGTCACTTTCAACTTGTGAGTCAGTTACTGCTTCTTCTGTTTTAACAGCTTCAGTTGCTGCAGATGCATTAGCACTTGCTGCTTCACTTGCTTCAGCACTAACAGCACTGCCATCTTTATCTTTAGCTTCGCCAAAAGCACTCTTACCATCAATAACGATATTGTCAAAGTCCTTATCGTCATTCATGTTAGTGCGCATTGTGTCATTATCATTGTCTAATTGACTATCAATGTCATTAGCTACTTCATTAAGGTTTTCTTTTGCTTCAGCACCAGCTTCAGCAATTTCTTGGGAAGCTTCATCGGCAGCTTCATTAATTTCATTGTAGTAGTTTAAAGCACGATCTTTTAAGTCTTGTGCTTTGCCACTAATCTTATCCTTTAATTCTTTACCAGTTTCGGGAGTCATTAAATATGTTGCTGCTAAAGCAGACATTCCTCCTAAAATAAATCCTAAAAAGAAATGATTCTTTTTTGCCATAGTTATATCGCTCCTATTCTTGTGTTTTTTTCTTTCTTAACACCTTCACAGCCCGCGCTGCTAAAGATGCTTTCGCACTTGTCTTACCAATACTCTTAATGTTTGTTACCAAATGACGACTTGAATCATTTAAATCAGAAACACTTTTACCAAGTTTACCCATTGCTGTGAAGACAGGATTCAAATCAGTCATCTTGCCATTAACATCAGCGAGTAATGTATTAGTCTTAGTTAATAAATCTTCAACTTCATTAGATAACACATTAACATCATTGGTAATGGATTTGACACTTGCATTTGCTTCAGTTACGGTCGTTTGCAATTCTTTTACTACACGCGCAGATCGTACTAATACAAATACAATAGCAAAGGCAATAAAAAGAAAGGCGATCGCGGCAATTAACGCTGAAATCTCACCAACCGTCATCTATTAATAACCTCCTCACCTTTAATTAACTTTAGAATAACATTAATCACAACTGCATTCAATTAGAAGCCCTAGCAATTTAAATAAATATCGTCAGATTTTTAGGTTATAATTTACTCAATTAATATTATGCAGAGGGATAATTATGCACTTATTATTTTTAGTTTCATGGCAAAAATACATTAATCAAAGCAAACTGCAACAACTAGGTGATCATCTTTTTAAAATAGTTTTTCAAATTTTGATTCTTTCAATTTTATTCATTATCTTAAAACATATCGGTGACCGCTTAATTCCCCGCCTATTCGCTAGCAAAGTTAATACCAATGGGCGCTTACAAACCATCAAAACCCTAACTCATAACGCTTTTGCCTATTTGATGATTTTCTTTTACTTATACTGGTTCTTATCAATTCTTGGTGTTCCAGTGGGAACATTAATTGCTGGTGCTGGAATTTTCAGTTTAGCAATTGGATTTGGTGCACAAGGTTTTGTGAAAGATATTATTAATGGCTTTTTTATCCTTATGGAACAACAATTTGATGTTGGTGATAATGTTACCATTAATAATATTTCAGGCACCATTTCAGCAATGGGATTACGGACAACGCAAGTGCGTAGTGCTGATGGCACCTTAAACTTCATCCCTAACCGTAGTATTGCGATTGTTAGTAACCACTCCCGTAATGACATGCGCGTTTTAATTAATTTACATATTTTTCCAAATAGTGACCTTGAACAAATTAATCAACTCGTCCAGGATGTTAATAAAACATTAAAACCCCAACATCCTGAAATTAAAAGTGGACCAACAATTCTTGGTATTAAAGACTTAGGTGATGGTGAACTCGTTTTTCAAGTATTAATGTATGTTGAAAATGGCACCCAAAGTAATATTCAAAGTATCTTTTTACAAGCATATCTTGCCCGTTTAAATGCAGCTGGCATTACCATTCCTACCTCAGCTACTAATAATGAAAACTAAAAAAAACGCAACCTTAAAGGTTGCGTTTTTATTACGCTTGCCACCATTGTTGCCAAACTTTTTCTAAAGCCCGCATGGCATTACCACGATGGCTAATCGCATTCTTTTGATCAGGCGTTAATTGTGCTAAGGTCTTATCAATTTTAGGAACATAAAATAATGGATCATAACCAAAGCCATCATTACCACGTGGTGCTGTCAAAATCATCCCGTGGAGTTCGCCTTGCACGACCAAATCATTTTCAGGTTGATGTGGCCGTGCTAACACAATAGTAGTATGGAATGTAGCCGTCCGCTGATCAGCCGGAACATTTGCTAATTCTTTTAATAATTTGGCATTATTAGCGGCATCATCATGATCCTTAGCAAACCGTGCTGAAAAAATGCCAGGACGACCATCTAACGCATCAACCATTAACC
>CAWUZD010000063.1:0-23466 GCA_963926925.1 uncultured Lactobacillaceae bacterium | reverse complement strand
AATGTTGAGTTCTTGTTCCAGAAGACGGAGTGAGAAGCAGTGGTACTAACTAAGATAAGCCTTTGCTCTAGAGGACGGAGTGAAGGCCTTTTTTATTTTTATGTATAAAAAAAGGAGGAACAGTAATCACTTCGGCTCTACTGGAGTCTTCGAGATTAAGATTTCTTATGTAGAGCTTCTTCTCCAAATAATCAATCATCACTGTTCCTCTACTAATTATTATAGCAGCTATTTGCATTTTGTTAATTAACTGCTTATGATACTACATATAAAATATTAATTGAGATAAATCTTCAGGGCAGGGTTAATTTCCCGACCGGCGGTGATAGTCCGCGACTCCGTAAGGATTGAATTGGTGAAATTCCAATACCGACAGTAAAGTCTGGATGGAAGAAGATTTGCTAATGAGGCATCAGTCTGCAAATTTTCCTGAAGTTTGTGGACTTTTTTTCTTCACTTGAAGGTGAATCTCTTAGGAGGTCACTGATGCATAAATATCAACAGCTTACTTTTATTGCTGTGTTAGCAGCAATCACTTATGTACTAATGTACTTATCATTTCCACTTATTCCAATTGTCCCATGGTTAAAAATTGATTTTTCAAGTTTAATTATTTTATTAGGAATGGCATTACTTGGTCTGAAAGATGGACTAATAATTGCATTAATTGCAGAATTGCTTTATTTAGTAATGACGGGACCAACGCTGCCGAATATGATTGGTGTTAGCAGTAATTTATTAGCAGTTATTTGTTTATGTGTGCCTTTGTACTTAATTTTGAAAAAGCATCATTTTACGTTAAAAAATAATGATGTCATGTTAGCAATGATTGTTAGTACATTACTTTTAACAACGGTAATGGGAGTAGCTAATTACTTTATAATTACGCCATTATATATTAATCTTTTAGGAATGAAATTATCATTTTCACTTGCTAAGTTAGTAATTGCCGGGGTAATACCGTTTAATTTAATTAAGGGCATTGTCATTAATATTTTATTTTTAATTATTTTCAGATTACTCAAGCCTTATTTAACACGTTTTATTAAAATGTAATTAAAAAGTCGTTCATGTCATCATGAACGACTTTTTTTAGAAGATGAAACCTTCTGATAAGATGTGACGCGAACTAATGCCTATCTTCTCCAAATCAGTGGTGATACTATTGCTCATCCGCTGTGGTCCACAAATGAAGTAATTAGCATTGTTTTTTGATTTTAATGAATTAAGATCATTATTTAATTTATTTTCATTTAAATGGCCTTCTTCACTAGAAATATGACAAATTACTTTAACATTGGGATGAGTTTGGACTAGTTTAGTTAATTCGTTTTGGAAAATTAAATCATTCTTAGCATGAACACTCCATAATAAAATACCTTGGCGTTGGGTTGGTAATGATGATAAGAGACTGATGCATGGTGTAATGCCGATTCCACCCGCAATACAAATTACAGGTTGTTTATTACTTGGTGCAGTCATATGTCCATAAACACCTTTAATTCTAATCATGGTACCTTTTTGTAATTGGGCCATCTTTTTGGTGAAATCGCCTTCTTCTTTAATGCCAAGTTTAATTTGTTTGCCATTATCCTTAACAGCGAGTACTGAGAAAGGATGGTATTCACTAATGAACGAAAAAGGTGTGGCAATAAAGATAAATTGACCACCTTTAATTTTGAGATGTTTGCCAAATTTATATGTTAGTGTTAATTCAAATGAATGATTATTTTCTTGATTAATACTTGTTACTACATAATGACTAACATGAAGTTTGGTATAGATACCATAGTATAGATACAAGAAAATAAAGATTCCAAAGTAACTAACAAAGAAAAACATGAAATTAGAATTGTGTGAAAACTTAGGAATTAATAAGACATGTAGAAAAACAAAAATGACGATAAATGGCGTAAATAAATGGAGAAATAAGTTTAATTCACGGGAAATATAAAGACGACTGCTTAACCACCGAATTACTTTTAATACTTGATTAACGATGGGAATATCATATAAGAATTGGTTAGATAAGAAAATTAATTCTAAAACTGCAAACCCAATTGAACCATAAAAAGCAATATTACCCATTGTGCCAGCTAAGCCATGTAAATGACTTAATAGTTCATGAATAATTGCCAAACCAACAGCAAAAATGGCCATGAAACCATGAACTAGATAAAGTGTTTTTAATTCAATTCTTTTTTCAAGCCAACGTGGTCGAAGTCCAATGATAACATCACAAATAAATAAGCAATAGGCTAATTCACCTACGAGATATTTGAATTTTGGTTTGCCAAGAAAGAATAATGGCATTGCCATTAAAATTGGTAAAAGACTAACCATAACAATGGTTAGCGGCTTAGTTTTTTTCATTAATTGAATCACCTCGTTACTTAATCGTAACAAATAAACATAAATTAATTCCTTATATTTTGTATAAGAATTAAATATTCGACATATGGTATACTAGATTTATTAAATTAACGGAGGTTACGGGATTATGGCAGAAGATAAACCTACCTTTTATGTAACTACACCTATTTATTACCCATCAGGTCATTTAACCTTAGGTAATTCATACACAACAGTAGCTGCAGATGTAATTGCACGTTATAAACGTGCACAAGGTTTTGATGTTTATTTCCTTACTGGTACTGATGAACATGGTTTAAAGATTGAACAAAAAGCCGAAACTAAGGGAATTACACCCCAAAAATATGTTGATCAAATGGCAGCCGAAATTAAAAATTTATGGAAGTTACTAGAAATTTCCAATACTAAATTTATTCGGACCACTGATGAAGAACATGTTAAAGCAGTACAAGCAATCTTTAAAAAATTAAAAGATCAAGGCGATATTTATCTTGGTGAATATGAAGGTTGGTATTCTGTTTCTGATGAAGAATACTTTACTGAAAGTCAATTAGCCGAAGTTTATCGTGATGAAAACGGCAAAGTAATCGGCGGGAAAGCTCCTTCTGGTCATGAAGTTGAAAAAGTTAAAGAAAAGTCATATTTCTTACGGACCAGTAAATATGCTGATCGTTTGTTGCAATATTATGCTGATCATCCCGACTTTATTGAACCTGTTTCCCGGAAGAAGGAAATGATTAATAACTTCTTGAAACCAGGTTTGGAAGATCTTTCAATTTCACGGACTTCATTTAATTGGGGTATTCCTGTTCCTGATGATCCTGACCATGTTATTTATGTTTGGTTAGATGCGTTAACTAACTATATTACTGCACTTGGTTACGGTTCTGATGATGATTATTTGTTTAAGAAGTTTTGGCCAGCTAATGTGCAATTAGTTGGTAAGGAAATTGTGCGGTTCCACACCATTTATTGGCCAATTATCTTAATGGCATTAGGTTTGCCATTACCAAAACAAGTTTTTGGTCATGGTTGGTTATTAATGCGTGATGGTAAAATGTCTAAGTCAAAGGGCAATGTCGTTTATCCAGAAATGTTAGTTGATCGTTATGGCTTAGACGCTTTACGGTATTACTTAATGCGTGCTATTCCATTTGGTGATGATGGTACCTTTACTCCTGAAGATTTTGTTAGCCGGGTTAACTATGACTTAGCTAATGATTTGGGCAACTTATTAAACCGGACCATTGCGATGATTAATAAGTATGAAGATGGTCATATTCCTGCATTGCACGATGGTGTTACCGAATATGATGATGATTTAGCCGCATTAGCAAGCGATGTTTTGATTCGTTATCAAGATTTAATGGATCATTATCACTTTGCCGATGCTTTAGAAGAAGTTTGGCGGTTAATTAGAAGAGCTAATAAGTATATTGATGAAACCCAACCATGGGTATTAGCCAAGGATGCACAACAAAAAGCATCATTAGATAGCGTGATGGCACACTTAGCTGAATCACTACGGTTAATTGCGTTATTACTAGAACCAGTAATGACTCATGCTCCACGGGAAATCTTCCGGCAATTAGGCTTAGACTTTGATGGTGAATTGGCACATAAATTAGTCTATGGTGAATTTCCAGCCGATGTGACCGTTGTTGCAAAGGGTAAACCGATTTTCCCACGTTTAGACTTTGATGAAGAAGTTGACTACATTAAAACTGAAATGAAACGTCAACAAAAGATTAGCCAAGCCCAAGGGTTATTAAAGGATGGTGCCCCAATTACTGATCAACAACAAGCACCAGCTAAACAATTGAACTTGACTAAACCAGCCATTAATTTTGATGATTTTGATAAGGTTGAATTAAAGGTAGCAGAAATCTTGGATGTCGAAAAAGTTCCGAAAGCTGATCGTCTTTTGAAATTCACCTTAGATGCTGGTGATGATGGCACACGGCAGATTATTTCTGGAATTGCTGAATTTTATCCTGATTACAAGCAATTAATTGGTGAAAAAGTCGTTGCAGTTACTAACTTAAAACCACGGAAGTTGCGTGGTGAAATTAGCCAAGGCATGTTACTTTCAGCTGAACATGATGGTCATGTGCAATTATTAACATTGCCACATGAAATTGCGAATGGCGCAATTATTGGTTAATAAAACTAACAGACATGGTGGTTACCATGTCTGTTTTTAGTAAGGAGCAAAAATATGAAAATCTTTGATTCACATACACATTTAAACGATACGCCGTTTGCTGGTAATGAAGCTTATTATGTTAAGCATGCGGCTGAATTGGATGTTAAGAGAATGGCAATTGTTGGTTCTGATGCTGAGTTAAATGCTGGTGCCATACGGTTAGCTAAGCAATTTGATAATTTGTATGCAATTGTGGGTTGGCATCCCGAATTTGCTAAGGATTATAACCAAACTATTGAAGATCAATTAATTACCCAATTACAAAATAAGAAAACAGTGGCTTTGGGTGAAATTGGCCCAGATTATCATTGGAATACTTCACCACATGACCAACAACAAAATGTTTTTCGGCGGCAACTTGATATTGCTGAACAATTACATTTGCCAGTTGCCATTCATACCCGTGATGCTTTGGCAGATACTTATCAAATTTTACGTGATGCTAAGTTGACTTATGGTGGTATTATTCATAGTTTTAATGGTAGTAAAGAGTGGGCACAAAAATTTTTAGATTTAGGGATGTATTTATCATTTAGTGGGGTAGTTAGTTTTAAAAATGCCCCATTAGTACATGAAGCAGCTCAAATGGTACCATTAGACCGGATGCTTGTTGAAACTGATGCACCATACTTAACGCCAGTTCCTTATCGTGGGCATCAGAATGAACCTGGTTATACGCATTATGTAGTGGCAGCAATTGCGAAATTACGTAATGTTGATATGGAAACAATTGCCCAACATACTTGGCATAATGCTAATCAAATTTATGGATTGAGTGAAAATGAAGATTAAAGAAGTAATTGTTGTTGAAGGACGCGATGATACCGCTCGTTTACGTGAAGCACTTGGTGATGATATTGATACAATTGAAACGAATGGTTCGGCTATTAATCAACAAACATTAGCCCAAATTAAATTGGCTCAAGCAACCCGTGGGGTAATTGTCTTAACCGATCCTGATTTTTCAGGGAAACGAATTCGTAATATCATTACTCAGCATGTTCCTGGTGTAAAACATGCTTTCTTAACTCGTAAAGATGCCGTTCCTAATAAAAATGGTAGTTTAGGCGTTGAACATGCTTCGCCAGCCGTTTTAAGACAAGTATTACAACATGTTTATACACCATTAGTAACTGATGATTTGCCAGTTATTTCACGCGAAACATTGATTGCTGATGGTTTAATCATTGGTCCGCATGCTCGGCACCGGCGGGAACGGTTAGGTGATATTTTGCATATTGGATATGCTAATGGCAAGCAATTAATGCGACGCTTGCACCAGTTTGCGATTACACCAACCGCTTTGCAAACTGCGATTAATCAAATTAATGATGAGGAAAAATAATGACTGATATTGTAACTCCACAACGTACAAAAGCAATTTTACAAAAATATCATTTGCAACTTAAAAAAAGTCTTGGCCAAAACTTTTTAACTAATAAGGATATTTTAATTAATATCGTGACCGCAGCTGAAGTTAGTCAAGATGATGATGTAATTGAAATTGGTCCTGGGATTGGGGCATTAACTGAACAATTAGCCAAACGGGCCCACCAGGTCTTAGCTTTTGAAATTGACCAACGCTTAATTCCAGTTCTTAAAGAAACATTACAACCATATCCCAATGTGGTAATTATTAATCAAGATATTTTGAGTGCTGATTTAACAACGACTTTAAACCAACATTTTGATGGTAAGCATCAATTAAAAGTAGTGGCTAACTTGCCATACTACATTACTACACCAATCATGATGCATTTATTACAAGTGCAATTGCCATTTGCATGTATGGTGATGATGATGCAAAAAGAAGTTGCGCAACGGCTCACGGCTGCACCAGGAACGAAGGCTTATGGCAGTTTGTCTGTCAGTGTTCAGACATTAACTAATGCCCAAATTGTTTTTAATGTACCCCGGACTGTTTTCTTCCCACAACCCAATGTTGATTCAGCAATTGTGCGTTTAGTACCACGGCAACAACCACTAGTTGCTTTAGATGAACAAAAGCAATTTTCTAAGTTTGTTAAAGGTTGCTTTGCTAAACGGCGCAAAAGTTTGTGGAATAATTTGTTGAATATGTATGGTAAACAACCAACTATTAAAGAAAAACTACAACAAGTTTTAACTGCGAACGACATTGACCCACAAATTCGGGCGGAACGACTTGATGTTAATCAATTTGTGAAGTTATATCATGCTTTACAAAGTTTAAGATAACGGTTGAAATGTGTTAATTTGTGACAATCATGTTACTATTATAATGATATCTTTATTTTTAAATTCTTATTAGTAAGTAATAAGATGATTGTGAGGAATGTAGTATGCCAATAACATTAGCACAAATTAAACAATATTTAGATGAACATCTTGGTCAACATTTGCAAGTTGCTGTTCAGGCTGGTCGTAATCGGATTATTAAGCATAATGGAATTTTGACCAATACCTATCCAGCTATTTTTGTGATTGAATTAGATCATGAACGCAATACTTATGCTCGTCATGTGTCCTATAACTATGCCGATTTATTGACACAAACCATTGATTTAAAATTTGATGAAAATGAATGATATCCTAGTAATTTTTGGTGTTACTAGGATATTTTTGTCTACAATTAGTTTTTAAAAAAAGTTATATAATATGATTAACAATTTAATCATAAGGTGTTTAATTATATGGAAGTTGTTAATAAGGCTCCGGCTAAAATTAATCTTAGTTTAGATGCATTATTTCAACATCATGATGGACAACATGAATGGAAAATGGTCATGACTTCAATTGATTTGGCCGATTATGTTCACCTTAAACCTTGTTTGGCGTCTTCCCAAATTACCGTAACAACAAATACGGGTTTTTTACCTGAAGATGAACGTAATCTTGCTTATCAAGCAGCACGACTATTACAGCAAAAGTATCATGTGCAACAAGGCGTTGAAATTTTTATTGATAAACATATTCCGGTAGCGGCTGGCCTTGGCGGGGGTAGTACAGATGCAGCCGCTGTTTTGCGTGGTTTAAATGATTTATGGCATTTAGATCTAACACTTGAACAATTAGCTAAATTGGGCTTACAAGTTGATTCTGATGTGCCATACTGTGTGTATTCACAACCTGCATTGGTAACTGGCCGCGGTGAAAAAATTGATTTGTTGCCATTATTACCACCATTTTGGGTAATTTTGGCTAAACCACAAGTAAGTATTTCAACGCCAACAATTTTGCAACAATTAGATTATGACAATGAATTATTGCATCCTGACACTTTACAATTATTAGCTGGCATTAACCAACATGATTTTCAACAGATGATTCAGGGGATGGGTAATGTTTTAGCACCAATTACTAATCGCTATTGTCATGAAATTGATAAGTTATGTTTGCAAATGAAAAAATTTGGGGCAGCCATTGCCCAAATGAGTGGTAGTGGACCAACGGTATTTGGACTATGTGAAAAATATTCACGCGCACAGCATGTATTTAATAGTATGAAGGGCTTTTGCCGTGAAGTATACTTAGTACGACCACTGTCGGCAGTGGTTAAATAATAAAAAATGTTTTAAGATTAGTAAATTCTTATTAAAAAGATAATCTTTTAATCACTATAATTAAATTAATTATTTAATTGTATTATGATTAGATTATAAAATAAAAAATTATTTTTATTTTTAGGATTTTAATTAATTTAAAAATAAGCAAAGGGAATAATTTAGTATGACAGCAAAAAATGTAATTATCTTGGCTGCTGGTCAAGGCACCCGCATGAAGTCAAAATTAACAAAGGTTTTACATCCAATTTGTGGACGGCCAATTGTTGAACATGTTATTAATCAAGTTAAACAATTAAATCCTGATACAATCGTGACCATTATTGGTCATGATGGTGACAAAGTTGAAAAAGTTTTAGATGGTAAAACTGATTATGTTTACCAAAAAGAACAATTAGGAACTGGTAATGGCGCTTTACAAGCCGAAGGTATCTTAGGTGATAGTGATGGTATTACCTTAGTTACTAATGGAGATGCACCATTATTCACAGCCCGGACATTCAAACATTTATTTGAATATCATCAACAACAAAATGCAGTTGCTACTGTTTTAACAGCAACAGCTCCCGATCCAACTGGTTATGGCCGGATTGTGCGTGATGTGAACGGTGATGTTATTAAAATTATTGAACAAAAAGATGCTACACCAAAAGAAGCTGAAATTAATGAAGTAAATACTGGTGTTTACTGCTTTAACAATAAAGCATTATTTGCAGCTTTACATAAAGTAACTAACAACAATGCGCAAGGCGAATACTACTTAACTGATGTTATTGGTATTCTTAAGCATGAAGGTGCCAAAGTTGCAGCTTACCGGATGCACAACTTTGCCGAATCAATGAATGTTAATACCCGTGCTGCTTTAGCCGAAGCTACTCACGTTATGCAACAACGAATTAACAATAAACATATGGATAATGGTGTAACTTTAATCGATCCAAATAACACTTATATTGATATTGATGTTAAAATTGGCGCTGACACTGTAATTGAACCAGGTGTTTACCTTAAGGGTAAGACTGTAATTGGTGAAGATTGCTACATTGGTTCATTCTCAACCATTATTGATTCAACTTTAGAAGATGGAGTAACAGTTACAAGTTCAACCTTGGAAAGTGCAATTATGCGTAAAAATTCTAACATTGGTCCTAATAGTCATCTTCGTCCTAAAGCTGACATTGGTGAAGGCGTTCATATTGGTAACTTCTGTGAAGTTAAGAATGCCCAAATTGGTGCACGAAGCAAAGTTGGTCACTTATCATATGTTGGTGATGCAACATTAGGAACTGATGTTAACGTTGGTTGTGGCACAATCTTCATTAACTATGATGGTGTGAAGAAGAACCATGCTGATGTTGGTGATCATGCCTTCATTGGTAGTGATGCTAACATTATTGCACCAGTTAAAATTGCTGATCACAGCTTTGTTGCTGCTGATACCACTGTTACTGAAGATGTTCCATATCATGCAATGGCAATTGGACGGGCACGGCAAACTAATAAGTTAGACTACTGGAAGAAATTACCAGTTGCTAATGATCCAGAATGGAATAAATAATTTTCGAATAAGCCTTGCAATTAGGCTTATTTTTGCTATATGCTTTCTTATAGAATGTATAAATTTATGGAGGAAACCATGTCTGAACACTATAGTGATCCAAGATTAAAAATTTTCGCCCTCAATTCTAATCAACCTTTAGCTGAAAAAATTGCTGAACAAGTTGGTGTCGAACTAAGTAAATCTACCGTAAATCGTTTTAGCGACGGTGAGATTCAAATTAACATTGAAGAAAGCGTTCGTGGTTGTGATGTTTATGTAATTCAATCTACTTCACAACCAGTTAATGATAATTTAATGGAATTATTGATTATGATTGATGCATTACGGCGTGCGTCCGTTAATACAATTAATGCAGTAATTCCATATTATGGTTATGCACGGCAAGATCGGAAGTCACGTTCTCGGGAACCAATCACTGCCAAACTTGTTGCTAACATGTTACAACGGGCTGGTGCTGATCGGGTGATTGCCTTAGACTTGCATGCCGCCCAAATTCAAGGTTTCTTTGATATTCCAGTGGATCACTTAATGGCAGCACCATTATTGGCTGAATATTTCTTAAATAATCATCTTGATGAAGATGCTGTTGTTGTTTCACCTGACCACGGTGGTGTTACGCGTGCACGTAAATTAGCACAATATTTGAAAGCACCAATTGCAATCATCGATAAACGGCGCCCACGTCCTAATGTTTCTGAAGTAATGAACATTGTTGGCCACGTTGAAGGTAAACGGTGCATTTTAATTGATGATATGATTGATACTGCTGGTACAATTACTAATGCTGCTAATGCTTTGAAAGCAGCTGGCGCAATTGAAGTTTATGCTAGTTGTACTCATCCAATTTTATCTGGTCCAGCTTTACAACGGATTTCTGATTCAGCAATTAAGAAATTAGTTGTAACTGACTCAATCAAGTTACCAACTGATAAACGGATTGATAAGATGGTTCAAGTTTCAGTTGGCCCACTAATTGGTGAAGCAATCAAACGAATTCATGAAAACAAATCAGTTAGTCCATTATTTGAAAATTATTTTCAAAAAAACTAATTAATAAATAAATTAAGTAATAATCCTCATCATTATTGAGTGATGAGGATTATTTATATATAAAGTGAGGAAAGATTAATGCTTGTAAAAACAAATCGTGAAGGTAAATGGGCAGCATTTTATTTAGTTATTTTTGCTATCTTAGCAGTTCTAGTTAAAATGCATGCTAGTTGGTTATATCACTGTGATTATGCTGTAACTGTTTGGTTTAGTAGCATAATTACTCCTGGTAAGACTGCTTTCTTTAAAGTAATTGCAACTTTAGGAAGTCCACTTTTTAACTTAGCAGTTGGGATGATTATTGCGGTTATTTTAATTTTGACACGACGCAATTTTGCGAATGGTATTTTTATGGGTATGACGTTAATTATTAGTAATGGTGTTGCCGTAGTAGTTAAACATATTATTAAACGGCCACGTCCAACGATGCATTTAGCACCAGCTAATGGTTATAGTTTTCCTAGTGGCCATGTTTTTGGCACAACATTATTGATGATCATGATTGTGGCATTATTAGTTAAAAAATTACATAGTAATGCTATTCAAGTTGCTGCTGTATGCTTAGCTAGTGTTTGGGTAATTTTGGTATTACTTTCACGGATTTATTTGCGTGCGCATTATTTAAGTGATACACTTGGTGCTATTTTATTAGCAGCAGGTTGCTGGGAATTAGCTAAATTTATTTATTTTCAATGGCAAAAACGGTATCGCGTAAATAATAGTAGTCGATACCATTATCGGGTTGGTCATAATGAATAGTAAAACTAAGTCGCGATGGTTATTAATGTTTACTGCTGGTTTATTAGCAGCAAGCACTGGTGTAATTGTTTTAGCAATTTTACATATTACGCCATTTGGTAATAATAATTTATTAATTAGTGATATGGGTGCACAATATAACGCCTTTTTAACAGCATGGCGTCATATGTTAGCTAGCCACCATATCACGCTTTACACATTTTCACAGGGATTAGGCAGTAACTTTGTGCCAACCATGGCTTACTATTTGTTAAGTCCATTTAATTTGTTATTACTCTTAGGCAAGAGTTGTGCCGTTCCGGTTATGGTAAGTTGGTTATTAATTTTAAAAATCACATTAATTGCGATGACCATGACTTACTTTTTATCACGCCACTTTAACACTACCAATAAAATGTTAATTGTTTTTGCATTAGCATTTAGTTTGTGTGGTTTTGTGACGATCAGTTACTTTAATATTATGTGGCTTGATAGCTTAATTTGGTTGCCATTAGTAATTGATGGTGTTGATCAATTATTAATTAATAAGCAAATTCATCGGCTATTTTGGTGGCTCACTATTAGCATTATTACTAATTTTTACTTGGGTTATATGGCGTGCTTATTTGTTGGCTTGTATACAATTTATCAATTATTTGAATTACGATTACCAACATGGCGGACGAATGTTATCAAGTTATTGAGCGTAATTGGCGTAGGCTGTTTAGCTGCTTTGACAAGTTGTGTGGTGTTATTACCAACGGCTTTAGGAATGTTACAAACAGCGAAAACAGTTAAGCCCACTTTTTCACTCTTACCTGAGTATGGTCTAGATATCATTAATCAATTAGGTGTTGGCGCTACTAATTATCAAAGTCACTTAGTTCATGCCCCCGCAGTTTTTTGTACAACTTTTGTAGCATTGTTAGTCTTATTTTTCTGGTTTAATTATCGTATTTCACAAAGTCATAAGATCCATGCTGGAATTTTTTTATTGGTATTATTACTAACTATTAACATGCAATTTTTTAATAATATTTGGCACTTAGGTAGCCAACCAGCTGGTTTTCCATTTCGGAATGTCTTTATGATTAGTTTTATGATGATTATCTGGGGATGGGAAAGTTGGCAAGCTGGTATTACTAACATGGCGAATATTTGGCGTTACTTATTGCCAATTGGGTTAAGTATTTTAATGGTTATCGGTTGGTTAAGCAGTAATCAAATTACAACTGCTAATTACAACACTAGTCATGTGCCAACAGCCTCATTAGTGATTAGTATTGTTTATGTTGGCTTAATTGCCTTAGTCATGTTTTGGCAAAAGCAACAATTATTACAATTCCTCGTTGTTAGTGAAGTAATGTGTAATTGGTTGTTGACAATGCATTTAACGCCATTTGGTAACCAAACAGCTTATGAACATCTTTGCAAGACGCAACAACACGAATTGTCAGCGCAACATGTTAATTTCAAAAAATTCACGCGGGTTAATGTTACTAATACGTTATTACGGCCAGCTTATCGTGAAACCTATAACAACTATAACGAAGGATTATTGTTTAACTATAATGGTTTAGCTAGTTACAGTTCAACTTTGAATAATAATACGCGCTTAGCTGAATCTGCCTTGGGATTATTTAGTCGGAATGTACGGCGGATTAGTGGTGAAGGGCTTAATCCAGTTAGTGAATTAGTCTTTAATGTTGGACGGACGATTAATTTACATGATGATGGTGCTACATATTTAAATAATCAAAACGCGTGTGGCTTGGGTGTAGTAATTCCGCAAACGGTCACCACGATGTCATTAAGTAATAGTAATTTACTTAATAATCAGCAACGGTTGTTACAAAATTGGCAACCTAATTTACCAAGTAATTTTGCACCAGTTACGATTATTAATGATCAAGTAAGCCAATGTGGACAATGTTATCGGCATCAAGTAGTTTTACGCGCTAATGCTACTGGTCATGTTTACTTAAATGCGACACATAATGCGGTGCATTATAGTAGTCTTAAAATTAATGGTCATCATCTTGAGATACCAATTTATGCTAATGATTATCGGTTCTTATGTGATTTGGGTAGTTACCAAGCTAACCAAACATTTACTATGGCGATTACTACGCATCGGGTAACGTTGCAAGGCCTTGACATCGCAAGTTTGAATCAAGATACTTGGCAAAAGTTTTTACAACAAGTAAAGCAACAAGGTACTTATCAACCACGCTTGCAATGGCATAATGGTGAACCAGTTTTTGCAAGTACAATGACTAATCATAGTAATAATCATTGGTTATTATTATCATTGCCATATGAACCAGGTTGGCAGTTTACTGTTAATCAGCATCAAGTAACGCCTAAGAAAGTATTAAATGGGTTAACAGCAATTAAAATTAATGCTGGTAAAAATAAGATTACCATTAAATATCATGTTCCGGGATTACGTTTAGGCATGATAATGAGTTTATGCGGTTTGTTAATTTACTTAATATGGAGCATTATTATAAAAAAAGCAACGGCCTAAGCCGTTGCTTTTTTAGTATGATGAAAACCAATTAAAATGAAAATGATACTTGATGCTAACATCAATAAACAATACCAACTATAAGGCACAATTTTGACTGGTGAAATACCAGCCAAACCACCAGCAACTAATAATTGTCCGCCGTAAGGAATAAGACCATTAAAGATACATGAAAAAGTTGCTAAATTGCTAGCAGTTCGAGCAGGTGGGATGTTAAAACGTTCAGAAATATCCTTAGCCAAGGGACCAGCGGTAATAATTGAAATAGTGTTGTTAGTAGTAATGATATCTAATAAGCTTACTAAGCTTGCAATTGCAAATTCACCACCACGACTACTTTTAACTCGTCGTGTTAGTAAGTTTAGAATCCAATCAATTCCACCGAGGTAATCCATTAATGCGACTAATCCACCAACTAAGATTGCAATTAATGCCATATCTTCCATACTAAGCATGCCGTTATGAATGATTGTCATGGATTTAATTAAACTAAAATTACCATGCCAAACACCAATCACAATGCCAGTTAACATCCCAATAGTTAGCACTGGTAAAACATTCATTCCTGTAAAAGATAAGACAATAACAACTACATATGGTAATAAATCAACGATATCATAGTGATAATCACCACTTAAGTGGACATTTTTACCGAGCGGTTGCATTGCGAGCAGAATAATATTAATGACAAGTGCTGGAAAAATCATTAAGAAGTTAGTTTTAAACTTAGCAGCTGCTTGTACATCTTGTGTCCGATCAGCTGCAATTACTGAAGCCGAAATCATTGATAAGTTATCGCCAAACATGGCACTGCCAACGATTGTGCCGCAAAAAAGGGCCATATTACCATGGGTTTTAAGGGCTAATGAAACCGCAATTGGCATTAATGCAGCAACGGTTCCCATGGAAGTACCCATCGCAAAACTAATGATACAGCCAATTACAAATAAGCCTGGCAAAATTAATTTTAATGGTAAAATGCTAAGACCCAAATTAGTAACCGCATCGACAGCGTGCATACTCTTTGAAACACCATAAAAACCACCGGCCATTAAAAAGATAATTACCATTAAAATTAAGCCGTTGTCGCCACCACCAGTGCAGTACTTAGTGACCTTTTCAGTAAAAGATAATTGCTTTTTAACGCCAGCTTTAGGCATTAAAAGGGCAATGGCTGAAGCAATCATAATACCAATCATTAGTGGCATACTATTAAAATTATTAGTAGTAATTCCTGTAATGACATATAAAACTAAGAATACTAAGAGGGGCACTAAGCCCCAAAAACTACCTTGATGTTTTTGTTTATCCATTTGTAAAATTCCTTATGTAAAAAAGATATCTTTTTCAGTATAGGAGCAATGTTTTTAAAGCGCAAGGCAATAAAAAAAGTAGCATTGCTGCTACTTTTCGTTATTTTTAGTTATTAAAATAATTATTTACTCTTTTGCGCATCTTTTTGTGCTTGTGATTGTGCTTCGGCTTGTTTAACCCGTTCATTTACTTCCGCAATAATTTCAGTAGTACTTTTATCTTCATTAACGGCTGCTTGGTTGATTAACAAATCACGAATATCTTTCAAATAAGCAACTTGTGGATCAACAGTTGCAGCTTTTTCCTTAGCACCGGCCATTTTTTCGATTTTATTAATACCCTTAACTAATAAGAAAACGATAAATGCAATAATTAAAAAGTTAATAATAGCATTAATAAATGAGCCGAAACGGAATTGGGTGTGACCAATGGTAAGTACTAAAGCAGAAAAATCAATTTTACCAACAAAAAGGCCAAGCAAAGGGTTAATTAAGTTGGTAGTTAATGATTTAACGATGGATGAGAATGCACCCCCAACGATAACACCAACAGCCATGTCAACAACATTACCGCGGCTAATGAAATCACGAAATTCTTGTAAAATTTTATGCATCAATGAACCCCCTAATTACTATTCACTTACATTCTATATTTTATTACGATTAAATTGAATATTTATGTATTAATAATGTAAATTATATTAGAAATTATTAATGTATATGAAAAGTATGGTATACTTGCGACTAAAGCAAAGGAGTTGAATTAACTGTTGTGGGCATTTATTGAACATATTTATGCACCATTTTTTGAATTAAAAGATTGGCAGGATGCGTTATTTAATCCGACTTCATGGATGATTATTTTGTCACTAATTGTGATGGAATGCTTACTATCAGTCGATAACGCAGTGGTATTAGCTGCCCAAACAAAATCATTACCAACCGAATCATTACAACGGAAGTCATTGGTTTACGGCTTAGGCGGTGCTTATATTTTCCGGTTTTTAATTATTGGGGTGGGCACATACTTAATTCATATGTGGTTCATCAAAGTAATTGGCGCTGCTTATTTATTGTATCTGGGCTTACGGCATTTATATAAAATACATAAACATCAAGATGATGAACCAAAAGCAGTCCCAGTTAATGAGCATCATGATAAGAATATTAAAGTTCAATTCTGGCGGACGATTGTTAGCATTGAATTGATGGATATTGTGTTCTCAATTGACTCAGTTTTGGCATCACTGGCCATGTCAAATAATCCCGTCATTGTTTTAATTGGTGGGATGATTGGTATTTTAGCAATGCGGGGCATTGCTGAATTAATTGTTGACTTAATGAAGAAAATTCCTGAATTGGAAACAATGGCCTATATGTTGATTTTAATTATTGCGGTTAAGTTGTTTGTTTCCATTCCTGAAATTGGCATTGAAATTCCTGACAGTTTATTCTTGCTAATTATTGTTGGCGTAATTGTTGGGACAGTGGCCATTCATTACTTAAAAAATCGTAAAAAACAATAAAATAATAAAAACGGTGTAAGTAATCTTACACCGTTTTTATTAATATTGTGGATCAATTAAGGCATCATTTAATAAGTAACGTTTGAATGTTTGAGTGAGAGGATAAAGTTTATCATCAGTCTTAAGATGTCGTCCTAACATTAACTTTGGGAAGTAAAAACGTTGATCACCAATTTTTTTATCACTAATAGCGGCAACTAATTTACTTACTGCGGAAAGTTCTTCAAGGGGCCTTATCAGGTAACATAATTTCAATTTGTGCTTTGGTATCTGGTGAATATGTATCATAAGGCAAGTCATAACTATCGTTAATGGCTGTGTAATATTCAGGGTCAAAGCCGGCTTGGGCTACTAATTTTTGTAAATATGGAATTAGTTTTTTAGTCTTAGCAGTAAAACTAACTGATTTTAAAGGCCGCCGGTCAAGGAAACGTTTTGCCAAATCATTAAGAATCGCATCCGGATGATCTTGCCAAATTACAAAGTAACTATTAAGAACATTGTCATCTAATTTCAAATAATCTTGTAATGTGAAATTTTTTTCGAAAAAAGGAATTAACAATGTTGGTTGTTGATTTTGATTGAAGCCATGATGATGGTACAAATACTTAGCACGGGCTAGTAAGTGATTTAAAATTTCTTCCATACCGCGAGATACTGGATGGAAGTACACTTGTTGATACATTTGGAAACGACTAATAATATAATCTTCAACCGCATGCATGCCGTTAGCGTCAAAGGCAATCCCGTTAGAATATGGTCGCATGACGCGTAAAATACGTGTTAAATCAAACAAACCATAATTAGTACCGGTGTAATAAGCATCCCGTAATAAGTAATCCATCCGGTCAGCATCAATTTGACTCGAAATAATTTGGACAACTTGGCTATTTTGATAAGTATGATTAATGACACTAGCGACTTTTTGCGGAAAATCAGCACTAACTTTTCGTAAAATGCGATTAATATTAGTACTTGGGTCAGTGATTAAACGTTGGGTTATTTTTTCATGATTAGTATGAAAAATATATTCAAATGTATGTGAGTAAGCCCCGTGACCAACATCATGCAATAAAGCTGCACATAAGGTTACTAACCGTTCATCATCATCCCACAACCCATCTTGGCCATGGTTATGGGTAGGATAATTTTCAACAAAATTATCACAAATTTGTTGGGCAATTTCATAAACACCTAATGAGTGCGTGAAACGGGTATGTTCAGCACCAGGAAAAGTAAATGATGCTGTTCCTAATTGTTTAATGCGCCGTAATCGTTGAAATTCGGGCGTATCAATCAAATCAAAAATAACTTGGTAGCGAATATGAATATAATTATGAACAGGATCACGTAACACTTTTTCACGTGATAATAACGGACTATTATAATCAGTCATAAACACCCAATCTCCTTTTGCTTTTCATAAAATATTTACTATGATTAATTATAGCTAAAATAATATTAGGTTGCGATGACTAACCAGCGAAAGAAGGGATGAAATGGCTGCTCCACAAACAACACCAATTAAACTACATTTACACACGAGTATTGATCAAGCAGGTCAACACGAAGAACATACTTTTGATGAAAATGGCGAAGTTACACAAGTAGGGAGTTCTTTGTATATTCGTTATTTTGAAACTAGTGAAGGTCAAGGTTTACCCGTAATGGTTAAGGTTGCGAGTGATGGGACGGTGCAATTATCACGTGGTAATAGTAAAACTGATTCACAAGTTAAGTTATACTTTAATAGTAAGGTACCAACATTAGCTAATTACCGGACGCCTTATGGACGCATTCCACTTAAAACGGTTACGAATAACTTAGTGGTTAAAATTAAAGCCCAACCATTATCTGGTGAAATTAACTTAATGTACCAATTATTTGATCAAGAACAAAATATTGGTGATTATCGCTTACGCTTGCTTTTTAGTGTATAAATATAGTATTATTTTTACAGTTTTTATACGTAGTTTTTTAATGTAACTTATGGATTGACATTGGAAAGGATTGTGACTAAGTTTGGAACTTGATGTCTTTCAAGGTCAAAATAAAGATGAATTATCAATGATCGAAGTAGCACGTACTATTTTGAATGAAAAGAAAGAACCTTTAGCTTTTGTAGATATTGTTAATGAAATTCAAAGCTACCTTGGTAAAAGTGATGAAGAAATTCGGCAACGGTTACCACAATTTTATACAGATTTAAATACTGACGGTGGTTTTATTTCATTAGGTGACAATGTCTGGGGATTACGTGAATGGTATCCATATGATTCTATTGACGAAGAAGTAAACCATCCTGAAGACGAAGGTGAAGCATCTAAGACTCATCAAAAGGTCAATGCATTCTTATCAGTTGATGATGAAGAAGACAGTGATGACATTATTGATGATGATTATGATGATGATAATACTGTCAGCGATGATGATTATGACGACTATGATGAAAATGATGATCATGCTGATGATTTACCAGATGGTATTGAAGGTCAATTATCTGAATATCATAACGATGATGAAGAAGATGAAGATGCTGACAATCAATAATAATTAAATTTTTGATTGTAATGGTTTTCATTTAAAAATCCCATTGACGACCATAAATAATGCGAGTATTATAACGCTTGGGCGCTTTACTAAAAGTAAAGCAATGATCGGTATAGTTCCCTATTCAGTGAATAGGGAGCTTTTTGTTTTTATTTCCCTAATAACACATTAAAAGAAGGAGCTTATTATATATATGACCAAATATGTTTTTGTAACTGGTGGTGTAGTTTCATCTTTAGGTAAAGGTATTGTTTCTGCATCATTAGGTCGTTTATTAAAAAATCGTGGTTTAAAAGTCACTGTTCAAAAATTTGACCCATATATTAACGTGGACCCTGGTACAATGAACCCATTCCAACACGGCGAAGTATTCGTTACTAATGATGGTGCTGAAACCGACTTGGACTTAGGTCACTATGAACGTTTTATCGATAATAATTTAAATAAGTATTCTAATGTGACAACAGGGAAAATTTATTCAGAAGTATTACGGCGCGAACGTAAAGGTGAATACCTTGGAGCAACTGTCCAAGTAATTCCACATATTACTAACATGATTAAAGAAAAAATCATGCGTGCTGCTAAGACAACTGATTCTGATGTTATTATCACTGAAATTGGTGGTACTGTTGGTGATATTGAATCCTTACCATTCTTGGAAGCTATTCGGCAAATGAAGATTGAAGTTGGCGAAGAAAACGTTGTTTATATTCACACAACTTTAGTTCCTTACTTAAAGGCTGCTCAAGAAATGAAGACAAAGCCAACGCAACACTCTGTTAAGGAATTACGTAGTGTTGGTATTCAACCAAACATTTTGGTATTACGGACTGAAAAGCCAATTACTGATGAAATGCGTTCTAAGATTGCTTTATTCTGTGACGTTGATCCAAAGGCAGTTATTGAATCCCGTGACGTACCTTCAATTTATAGCATCCCATTGATGTTACAAAAACAAGGTATGGACCAAATCGTTTGCGATTACTTGCACTTAGATACTCCAGTTGCTGATATGCAAGAATGGGAAGAATTAAATGAACGGATTGCTAACTTAAAGCATGTTGTTAAAATTGCTTTAATTGGTAAATACGTTGAATTAAAGGATGCTTACATTTCTGTATACGAAGCATTAAAACATGCTGGTTATGCATTAAATGCAAACGTTGAAATTAAACCAATTCAATCAGAAGATCTTACTAATGATAATGTTGCTGAAATGGTCGGCGATGTTGATGGTATCATTGTTCCTGGTGGTTTTGGTGGCCGTGGCGTTGAAGGTATGTTAAGCGCAATTCGTTACGCTCGTGAAAGTGATATTCCATACTTTGGTGTTTGCTATGGTTTACAAATGGCTGCTATCGAATTTGGTCGTGATGTTGCTGGCTTGAAAGGTGCCAATACTACTGAAGTTGATCCTGGCACACCATACCCAGTAATTGACTTGATGGCATCCCAAAATGATGTTGAAGAAATAGGTGGTACTTTACGGTTAGGTGCATACCCATGCAAGTTGAAGCCAGGTACAGTTGCTGCTCATGCTTATGGTGATAAACCAGAAATCAGCGAACGGCATCGTCATCGTTTCGAATTCAACAACAAATACCGTGAATTATTCGAATCCAAGGGAATGGTATTCTCAGGTACTTCTCCAGATAATCATTTGGTTGAAGTATTGGAATTACCAGATAAGAAATTCTTCGTTGGTACTCAATACCATCCAGAATTCTTATCACGGCCACAACGTCCTGAAGGCTTATACAAAGCCTTTGTAACTGCTGCTTTCAAAGAAGCACAAGCTAAAGGTCGTAAATAATTAATAATAAAATTACTGAAGAAGGTCATTAATTAATGACCTTCTTTTTTTGAGCACTTTATTATCATTTTTAATAATAAGTAACTAAGATAAAGGGTGAATTGAGAATATTTACTTTGGAGGAGTGAATTAAAATGGCATGTACAACTGTTATTGTTGGTAAAAAAGCAACAATTGATGGTTCAACGATGGCAGGACGTAATGTGGATACATTTGGTCCATATTGCCCCACAAAGAGCAATTGTAGTTCCTGCTAATAACCATCAAAGTGGTAATTATGTTTCAAATATGAATGGTTTTACTTGTCCATATCCAGAACATGCTTACCGTTATCAATTAGTACCAAATGTTGATATTAAAAAAGAAGGTATTTATGGTGAAAGTGGCTTCAACGAAAAGAATGTTGCCATGAGTGCTACGGAAAGTTTTTATGCTAATGAAGACTCATTAGCTAATGACCCATTAGTAACCAAAGGTGGCATTGCTGAAGATTCAATTACTGTAGTTACCTTACCATATATTGACTCAGCTCGTGATGGGGTAGCACGATTGGGTAAAATGATTGAAAAGTATGGTTCTGCTGAAGGTAATGGGGTTATCTTCTCAGATAAAGATGATGTTTGGTATATGGAAATCTTAACTGGTCACCACTGGGTAGCACAGCGGATTCCTGATGATAGTTATGCGGTTATCGCTAACCAAATCGCAATTGAAAATGTTGATTTTAACGATCCTGATAACTACATGTGGTCAACTGGTATTCGGGAATATGTTGATAAGTATCATTTGAATCCTGATGACGATCGCTGGTGTGTTCGCCATATTTTCGGAACTGATGTTGAATTAGACCGGCATTATAACTATCCACGGGTATGGTTTGGTCAACGTTACTTGAATCCTGAAATTGATCAAGCAATTGATAGTAAGCATATGCCAATGTGCCGCAAACCTAGTCGGAAGATTAAGGTTAGTGATGTGCAATACATTCTTCGTTCTCACTATAATGAAACACCATTTGATCCATATGGTAGTGGTGACGAAAAACAAAAGCACATGTACCGGCCAGTTGGTTTGAACCGGACCCAAAATTCCCACGTTTTACAATGTCGGAATGATGTGCCTGCTGATGAAGCTTGCATTATGTGGATTAATATGGGTATTCCTGAATACACACCATATTTGCCATTCTATGCTAATGCAACTGATACTGATCCAAGTTTCAATGATACTAAATTAACTTGGAACTTTGATGATGCATACTGGTTCTACCGGACTGTAACGACCGAAGTTGAAGCTCATTATAATGAAAACCAACCTAACAACGTTAAATTCTTAAAAGCAACGCGTGAAATGATCTATGGCATGATTACTGACACAGATGAACATGCGAAGGATTTGACGGGTGAAGACTTAACGAAGTACTTAACACAACGGAACCATGAAATTGCTGAAGCCGTTCGTGCTAAGACAATGGAATATATGAATACGGTAGTTCAAAATAATATTTCATTATCAAAATTAACCTTCACTATGGATCCATCATTATAATATCGATAAGTTAAATATTAAAATAAATTTAAGAGCAAGCATCATGCTTGCTCTTTTTGGTTTTTAGTAAATATTACGTAAACAATTATGAAAACATTTGTATTTTAATATAAATTTTTTTATGATTTAGTATGTTGTATTATAAATAATAATATTATTATATGTGATGCGGTAATTTATTATTGCCAATTCCTTCAAATGATTTTGATTAGCGAGCGAGGATTTTATTAATGAGCAAAATGATCATTCATGGAGGAAAGAAACTATCAGGTGAAGTTGTCATCAGTGGCGCTAAAAACAGTACCGTTGCAATTATTCCTGCTAGTATCTTATCAGAAACTCCAGTAATGTTAGATAGCGTGCCTCATATTCAAGACGTTAAAAACCTTCGTGCTATTTTAGCAGATATGAATGTATCCTCAGAGTTTGAAAATGATCGATTAATGATCAATCCGACTAATATCATTTCTAAACCACTTTCCAATGAAAAAGTAAAAACAATGCGTGCTTCTTATTACTTCATGGGCGCATTATTGAGCCGTTTTGGCAAAGCAAAAGTGGGGTTACCAGGTGGGGATGACATTGGTGCACGACCAATCGATCAACACATTAAAGGTTTTGTCGCCCTTGGTGCGCAAGTAACTGATGAAAATGGTGTAATGGTATTAAAAGCGCCAAGTGAAGGCTTACATGGTGCTCATATTACGTTAGATATG
>CAWUZD010000062.1:0-15691 GCA_963926925.1 uncultured Lactobacillaceae bacterium | reverse complement strand
CACCATAAGTTACTGGTGATGGACTAAACATTTTTGACTTTGTTTTTAATTCAATGTGGACTTCAAGTCCGATAGTTGTTTCAAAGTTCATTATGCTTCTCCCCCTACTGTGGGTACTTGGTTATGAAAATCTGTTGCTTGTTCAAAAGCATAACCTGCCCGATAAACAGTATTTTCATCAAAGTGTTTACCAACTAATTGCATTCCAATTGGTAATCCTTCATCATTAAAACCAGCTGGAATTGAAGCAGCTGGTACACCAGCTAAGTTAGCTGAAATAGTTAAAACGTCGTTCATGTACATTGTAACTGGATCAGTAACTTTTTCACCAATATTGAAAGCAGGTGTTGGTGTTGTTGGTGCCATAATTAAATCATAATCCTTAAAGACATCCATAAAGTCTTTAGTAATCAAAGCCCGAACTTGTGCGGCTTTCTTGAAGTATGCATCATAGTAACCAGCAGATAATGAGAATGTTCCTAACATAATCCGCCGTTTTACTTCTTCGCCAAAGCCTTCAGTCCGTGATTTAACATAAACATCTTCCAATGTCTTAGCATCAGGAGCACGGAAACCGTAACGAATACCATCATAACGTTGTAAGTTAGAACTTGCTTCTGAAGAAGCAACAATGTAGTAAGTTGGAACCGCATATTTACTATATGGTAAACCAACTTCTTCAACAGTTGCACCTAAGGAACGGAAAGTATCAGCAGCAGCCATAATTGTTTCCCGAACTTGTGGATCAACACCTTCACCCATAAATTCACATGGTAAAGCAATCTTCATACCACTAATATCACCATCAAGATTTTGAGTAAAGTCAGTATCATTAACAACAGTAGTTGGATCTTTTTCATCTTGACCAGCCAAAACATTCATAATTTTAGCATTATCAAGTACACTACGAGTAATTACACCAATTTCATCTAAACTTGATGAGAAAGTAATTAAACCCCACCGTGAAATTCGACCATATGTTGGCTTAAAACCAACAACGCCGTTAAATGCAGAAGGTTGACGGATTGAACCACCAGTATCAGAACCCAAAGCAGCAATAACTTGACCAGAAGCAACAGCTGCAGCTGAACCACCTGATGAACCACCAGGAACCTTATCATAATTCCAAGCATTATGTGTCATTTGGTAAGCAGATGTTTCAGTTGATGAACCCATCGCAAATTCATCAAGGTTAGTTTTACCAATCACAATCATGCCGGCTTGTTGTAATTTTTCAATAACTGTAGCGTTAAAAATAGGCACAAAGTTATTTAAAATCTTACTTGCAGCAGTAGTTAATAAACCTTTGGTTAAGATATTATCCTTAATAGCAATTGGAATACCTGCTAATGGTTGATCATCAGCAATTCCTTTTTCATCAATTGCTTTAGCTTGTTCTAAAGCCTTATCATTCATACGTAAGAATGCTTTAATAGTTTTATCAGTAGTTTTAATATTATCCAAGCTTTGTTGCATTAATTGTTCACTGGTAAATGCACCAGTAGCTAATGCTTCATGTAAGCTTGCTAAACTTTGATTAAAGTAATTCACAGATTAATCCTCCTTTTCCATAATAGCAGGTACTTTGATCAATCCGTTGGCGGATTCTGGAACATTCTTCATTAATTCATCACGTGGTGTTGGTGCTTGCGCAACGTCATCACGAAGAACGTTAACTAAATCTGTTACTTGTGTCATAACAGGAACATCGGTTGTATCAACATTGTTTAATTGTTCAACCATATCAATAATGTTATCAAATTGTTCAGTAAAGTGATCTAATTCTTCATCACTAAAAGATAACCGCGCTAATTCAGCAACATGTTTAATTTGTTCTTTGCTAACCATCGCGTCTGCCTCACTTTCATTATTTGATAGTTTTTACTATCAGATCATACACGCTAACCATTTAATTAACGGCTTTTCGTATAAAAAGATTATTAAACTAATTTTACCACTAAAAACACAAAAAAACAGGCGATAATCATCGCCTGTTTTACAAAAAGTATTAATAACTACCAAAAATATGAGTATAGAAACTCTTGCTACCTGAATCACGAGCAACAAAGGCTTGCATTCCTTGAACTGATTGAATATTAATTTGAATTGGTACATTACTTGGTAAATCTTTAGCTGCTTCAGAAGCAACAAATTGTGCAAAACTAGTAATTTCAGTTTCACTATAAAATTGCGTAGTAATTGTAATATTCATACCAGCTAATGAACCATTTTCGTAACGAACTTGTGCAGTTACCCCACTCAAATTAGGGAAGAATTGTTTAACAGCACTTCTAAATGTATTAAACGCATTCGCAACATTACTATTAATTGGTTTAGCATTATTAACAACTGGTAATACTTCATTTTGTTGATCAATTTTATGCCAAGCACCTAAATTGGTACCACTCTTTGAAATTGCATAAGCAAAGAAAGTACCACCAACCAAACTATCTGGTCCAGATTGCCGGTATAAAGCAATCATAATGGGAACATTATTAGAAATACCTTTCATCTTCCGCAAACGAGCTAATACTTTGGTTGCCATCTGTTCACCTTGTTGTTGGTCAGCAGCTTGGCTAATCTTCGTTTCATAAGTTGCACCATATTGTTGCTTAGTATAAGTATCAACAGAATTTAGCCCTAAACCAATACTCATCCCCGCTAAGTTAACTTTATTGTTACTTTCAGTTACAAAGTCTTGTTCAAGTAATTGTTGCAAATAAATCGGATTACGTTTGTCAGGATCAGTTTGGCCATTATCGGTTGGATTCAAACCGTCCGGATTACTTGAAGATTGCCGTGCTAACCATTTTTGGGCGGTACTAGTTGTAATATACTGTCCTTCTTGGAAAAGATATTTATTTGTTGGAAATTCCGTCTTTGACAAATTAAGTAAGCCAGTACTAAAACTCTTAACATCAAATTGGTTTGATTCATTTTCTACATTAACGCCGCGAGCCTTACTAACTTGGTATTGACCATTGCGAATAATGCCTTGATAGTAATCATTATTAGTTTGACCAGTTGTTTGGACACTAGCAGTTTTTTTATTAGAACTGTTACTACCACCGTTTGATGATAATTGTGAATTTTGTAAATTACCACAGCCAGCCATTAATAACGCTAGACTAGCAATACTTAATATTACACTACTAAGTTTTTTCAACTTATTATTCCTCAATTCTCATTTAATTCTTCGAGTAATTCGTCTTCACTCATAATACGAATATGTAAGGCTTGTGCCTTATCAAACTTACTACCGGGATCAGCACCAGCAATTACTAAATCAGTTTTTTTAGAAACTGAAGTTGTTACTTTAGCACCTAAGTGTGTTAACTTATCAGTTAATTGCCGCCGTGTAAAGTGTTCCAACGCACCAGTCAACACAATTGTTTTACCACTAAAGAACGTATTACTAATTGTTGGTTCAGTATTAGCTTGATATTTAAAGTTTACACCTACACTTGCTAATTCAGCTACTAATTTTTTAACTTGTGGATCATTAAAGTAAGTGACTAAAGTATCAGCAATAATCTTGCCCATCGTATTAATAGCGGTAATTTCTGCAACATCAGCTTTCATTAAAGTTGGCAAATCATGAAAATGTGCTGCTAAAATTTGGGCTGCTTTTAAGCCAACATGACGAATCCCTAATCCATATATTAAATGTTCAACAGAATTATGACGACTACGTTCAATTGAAGTTAATAAATTATTAATTGATTTACTCTTGGATAAATCGGTTGGAATATTTTTAAGTAAAACAGGAGCAAGTTGTGCTGCTGTTAAATGATATAAATCAGCAACATCATGAACTAATCCTTGTTTAAATAATTTTTCAATAATTTGTGGTCCTAAACCATCAATATCCATTGCATCCCGTGAAGCAAAATGCGTCAATTGTTCCTTAATTTGTGCTGGACACATTGGATTAATGCAACGTAGCGCAACTTCTTCGTCTAAATGCACCAACTTACTATGACATGATGGGCAACGATCAGGAATAACATAAGGTTGACTATCCTTAGGACGTTTATCAAGAATAACTTGTGATACTTCGGGAATAATATCACCGGCTTTATGAATTAAAACCGTATCACCTAACCGAATGTCCTTTTGTTTAATCATATCCGCATTATGTAACGTTGCCTTAGAAACGGTCGTTCCCGCTAATTGCACTGGATCCATAATGACTGTTGGGGTAACGACACCAGTCCGACCAACTGTCCAAATAATGTCACGAATTTTAGTTTGTACTTCTTCTGGTGGGAATTTATAAGCAATTTCCCACCGTGGTACCTTAACAGTGTTGCCTAACTTTTGTTGTGTTGCTAATGAATTAACTTTCAAAACAATCCCATCGATACCATATGGTAATTGATCACGTAATTTTTGATACTTTTCAATAAAGGTGATTGCTTCATCAATGGTATGACAAACTTGGCGCATTTGATCAACCTTAAATCCTAATTGTTGCAAACGCACTAAGGCTTCACTTTGCGTGGTAACATCTTTTTCACTGGTAACTAATGTATATATCCATGTGCTAAGTTTCCGGGAAGCAGTAATTCGTGGGTTTAATTGTCGTAAACTACCGGCTGCCGCATTCCGTGGATTAGCAAATGGTGCTTTCCCATCTTCTTCTTGACGTTCATTTAATTTAGCAAATGCTTCCTTAGGCATATAACATTCACCACGAACTTCAATTGAAACTGGTTCATTTAATTTTAATGGAATTGATGGAATTGTCTTCAAATTTTGGGTAACATCTTCACCAGTATGACCATCACCACGCGTTGAGCCTTGAATAAGCAGACCATTTTCATATACTAATGAAATTGCTAAACCGTCAATTTTTAATTCAACATTATAACTAATATCAGTATTAGCTAATTTCCGTAATTTTTGGTCAAATTCGCGTAATTCGTCGTATGAAAAAACATCATCCATCGATAACATTGGAATAGCATGATGAACCTTTTCAAAACCAGATAAAATAACATCACCGACCCGTTGTGTTGGTGAATCAGGCGTAATGATTTGGGGAAACTTACCTTCTAATTCCTGTAAATCACGATAAGCTTCATCGTATACATGATCTTCAACAGTTGGTTGATCCAAAGTATAGTATTCATAACGCCATCTATTTAATTTATCACGAAGTTGTGCAGCTACTGTTGCTGCTTCTTGTTCAGTAAATGATGCAATTGGTTTAGAAAGCATAATTATCCCTCTTCTTATTTTTCAACGCGTTTAATTGGAGCAAAAACGGCCATCAATTTTTTAACACCGACTTCTGGAAATGCAATATTCAATTCCATATCTTCGCCACTGCCTTTAACACTGACAACTGTCCCAATTCCCCACTTCCGGTGTTCAACTTTATCACCAGCGTGCCAAGTTTGCTTTTCAGCACCAACACTGCCTAAAGCAGGTTTAGCAGAACGGTTAGTCGCGACCGTTTTATCTTTAGTACTACTATACCGCGATTTTGATTGTGATAAGAAATGATAACTATGAATTTCATCACTACTACTAGTCATGGCTAACAAACTATCATCAATTTCATCAATAAAGCGTGATGGCGCATTAGTTTGCCGTCTACCATACAACATGCGGTTATATGCATTAGTTAAGTAAAGCCGTTGTTTAGCACGAGTAATGCCTACGTAAGCTAAGCGTCGTTCTTCTTCTAATTCTTTATCATCTAATAGTGAACGTGAAAGTGGAAAAATACCTTCTTCCATCCCTACGAGGAATACTACTGGAAATTCAAGACCCTTAGCTGCGTGTAACGTCATTAAAGTTACTTCTTGTTTTGACTCATCAACATCATCTTGATCAGAAATTAATGCCACATCAGCAATAAAATCTTCTAAAGGACTACTTTGTTCATCAGTTGGTTCATAAGTTTGATCAAATTGCTTAGTAACAGATAAAAATTCATTAATATTTTCAATACGAGTTTGATTTTCAAGATTATTATGTTGCGTTAATGCATCTAAATAACCAGTATCAGTCAACATTTTAGTGGTTAAATCAGTGACTGATAATTTATCACGATCAGCAATCAAAGTAGTCATCGTTGTCGCAAATTGTTGTAATTGCTTACGTGCCTTACCGCTAACATTAGATAAATCAACATTTTCGGCAGCTACTAACAATGACCAATCATGTTCATCAGCAAAATCACGTAACTTATCTAAACTACTACTACCAATGCCACGCTTTGGTTCATTAACAATCCGTTGAAAACTAATTGAATCTTCAGGATTAGCAATTAAATCCAAATAAGCCATAATATCCTTAATTTCTTTACGATCATAGAAACGATGACTGCCAATCATTTTATAAGGAATATTAGATTTTAAAAATGCTTCTTCAATAATTCGTGATTGCGCATTAGTACGGTATAATACCGCAAAATCATTGTAATTATAATCTTCATCCCGCATTAATGTCTGAATTTGTTTAACAACATAAAGTGCTTCACGTTGTTCATTAGGTGCACGATAATAAGCAATCTTATCGCCCTCAGCATTTTCAGTCCACAAATTTTTAGGTTTACGATACTGATTATTAGCGATTACTTGGTTAGCAGCTTTCAAAATTGTCTTTGTTGACCGGTAATTTTGTTCCAAATAAATAGTTTGTGCATGTGGATAATCTTTTTCAAAGTTCATAATGTTACTCATGTTAGCGCCACGCCAACCATAGATACTTTGATCAGCATCCCCCACTACACAAATATTTTCATTATTAGCTGCCAACAAACGAATTAATTCATATTGTGCTTGGTTAGTATCCTGATATTCATCAACATGAATGTATTGAAATTTTTCTTGATAATAATGTAAAACATCGGGAAATTGATGAAACAACTTAATCGTTAATAACAATAAATCATCAAAATCAACCGTTTGATTATTACGTAATTGTTTTTGATAAGCTTGATAACACTCACCAACTACTTGTTCAAACACATTTTTAGCATCTGCTAAGTATTCTTTAGGCATAATCATGTCATTTTTGGCACGACTAATTGCTCCTAAAATACTCCGCGGATCAAACTTTTTAGGATCTAAGTTCTTTTGCTTAATAATTTGCTTAATTAAAGTTAATTGCGCTGATGAATCGCTAATTGTAAAAGAGCGATTATAACCCAAATTATCAATGTGACGGCGTAGAATTTGCACACACAAAGAATGGAAAGTTGAAATCCAAACATCACTTGCACTATCAGGTAAAAGAGCATTAACCCGTTCTTTCATCTCACGAGCGGCCTTATTAGTAAATGTAATTGCCAAAATATGCCATGGCATTACATGTTCGGCTTCAATTAAGTAAGCAATCCGATGCGTAAGCACCCGCGTTTTACCAGAACCAGCTCCAGCCATAATTAAAACTGGTCCATTAGTTGCTAAAACAGCTTCACGTTGTTTATCATTCATTCCATTTAAAATTGCTGCTTGGGCATCTGCCATTTTTCTCGCTCCTCTAAAAATATCTGTTTCATCAAAAACCGCACTGTTAATATCCAGTGCGGTTCATTTTTTATTTTAATTTCCATAAATCAGTTGCATTAACAACTTCAATTAGGTGTCCCAAATCAGGACTTGTTGTTGTAATATGACCAACAACATCATTCGGATGCATTGTCATCGTATCAACAGGATAATAATAAAAATGCCAATCTGGTTTAATTTGACTTTGCATATAAACTGATGATAATTGCGTTTTTTTAACTATTAATGTCAAACCACCAGTTAGCGTCCGGACAATTCCTAACGGCCAACCCAACAAAGCACGTAAATGCATTTGGGCCGCTGAAAAACTCGTCGTGTTCATATAAATGCTAGCGGCGTCCGTCAACGCTGGAATAATCCGCTTAGTATAAATATTACCAGCTGCTGTCATAAAGAATTCAACGGTGTAAATTCCCGTATAGTTAATTTCAGAACCAATTAAATTACAAATCCGCCGTACTTCATGCTTAACAAAGTCATCAACGCGCGCTGGCATCATTGTTGCTACTAAGCGACGGTTCCGATAAACATTTTCTAAAACTGGAAAGTCCTTAACATTACCATCACCATCACGAACCGCAACAACTGCCAATTCTTTTTCAATTGGTAACCATGATTCCAAAACATAAGTACCATTTCGTAAGTAAGATGCACTACCGGGAATATCTTTTTCATCACGAATAATATATTGATATGTTGGTCCAAAGCCCTTTTGCATTGGCTTTAAAATAGCGGGATAACCAATTTCATCAATAGCATCCTTAACATCTTGCACATTAACAACAGTCGCGTAAGGAGCAATATTAATATTATTATCATCAAAGAAAACTTTTTCGAGATAGCGATCCTGCGTCATCGCTAATACATCACTACCCGTTGGTAAGTATGCTCCTTGCGCTGTTAATTCATCTAAGATATTAATATCAATTAATTCGTCTTCATAAATTATTGCGTCACTAACTTTAACTAAAGCACGTAAAGCACGTGAGTTATTTAAGGTTCCAGCAACAAAGTGGATATCTGCAACTTGCAGAGCGGGGTCAGTTTCATTGGCAGCTAACACTGCTATTCTGAATCCCATGGCCTTAGCTGCTAATGCTAATAAATAACTACGATGGCCACCGCCTAGTAACCCAATAATTTGCCCCGGATAAATGAACTTATTCACGAAGTACTCACCTTTTCACTAAGAATTACTTACTAACGACAATTAATGTTTTTGTTCATAATCATCAGTTCCAAAAACAATTTTACCATTTTCGAAAGCAGCAATCCGTGCTAAAGATTCAACGCGAACACCACGTTCATCTAATAATTTCCGTCCTTTTTGGAATGACTTTTCAATAACAATACCGACACCACATAAAGTTGCGCCAGCTTGATTAATAATATCCATCAAGCCTTCAGCAGCTTGACCATTAGCCAAAAAGTCATCAATGATTAACACACGATCATCACTATTTAAGAAACGATGTGAAATCGCAATTTCATTACTTGTTTGTTTAGTGTAAGAGTAAACAGTAGAAGTATACAAATCATCTTTTAAAGTTAAGCTCTTATGCTTACGTGCAAATACAACAGGAACATGAAATTGTAATCCAGTTGCCACGGCTGGAGCTATTCCTGAAGATTCTACTGTTAAAATTTTAGTAATATTATCATCCTTAAAACGACGATAAAATTCTTCACCAAGTTGCATCATTAAATCAGGATCAACTTGATGGTTTAAAAAGCTATCTACCTTTAACACATTAGTTCCTAAAATACGACCATCTTGTTTAATACGATCTTCAAGAATCTTCATTATTCTACCTTCACTCTTTCATATTATTTTAATATTAGTTTACAAAACGAATAAAAGTTTATTAAACTAAGTTACCACAAAGAAACGCAACAAACAAGCACATTAATTAGATTAGTTACTCTTATCATACTGACTTAAGTGATATTTTTGAATAATTTGAATTAATTTATCAGGATAAGTTGGATCAGTAGCATAGCCATCTTTTAATAATGCCTGAGCAGCATCACGATAATTAGTTGCTTGTAAAACATCTTGATATTGATTTTTATTCCATGAAGTCCCATTAACAAATAGTAACGCATGATCCTTCATTGAATCCTGGAATGATGAATAAACTTTGAAATAATCCTTAATGGTTTGCCATTGCCCATTTACGTATTCTTTAGTAGTTAGTAACTTGGCATTCTGGGCATTACCTTTAATGCCAAACAAATTATGATATTTAGCGGCTAAGGTACTTGTACCCCAATCACTTTCTAAAATTGCCTGTGCAATTGTGATACTAGGTAAAATGTGATAAGTGGTATATAATTTTTGGGCTTCAGGAACTAATTCTTGAATAAACTGTTGATGTTGACTTTGTGTTGAACTTTGTTCATTATGACAAGCAGTTAAGTTAATTAACAACAAGAACATCCCTAAAACTAATAACAATAAATAGTTATGCTTCTTAATTTTCAAACCTAAAATTGATCTCCTTACAGCTTTTACTAAAAAAATAACATTAATTTTGTAATAAAAAAAAGAAGTTTCCTTTATTTTTAGTTTTACAGAAACTTCTTAATTTAATATTTATATTTATAATTTATTTTTAATTAAAATCATGATGCTTATCAGCTTCAGCTTTAATTTGGCTTAAAGTAGGAATAGCTGGTTGTGCACCCAAATGTTGTACTGTAATTGAAGCAGCCAAATTAGCAAATTGAATAGCCTTATGCATATTACTAAAATCTGGTTGTAATTGTGAACATAAAGCACCAATAAATGAATCACCGGCTGCAGTTGTATCAATTGCATGTACTTTATAAGCATTTACAAAGTAACTTTCACTAGCATCAGCATAGAAAGCACCACGTTCACCAACTGTAACAATAACATGCTTAATACCTAATTTGAAAAATTCTTGTGCACAAGCTTGCATTGAATCATAGTCAGTAATTTCAATTCCTGTTAAAATTGCCGCTTCAGTTTCATTAGGACAAATTAAATCAGTTACCCGTGCTAATTCAGGAGAAATTGGCTCAACAGCAGGAGCTGGATTTAAAATTGTTCTAATACCATGTTCTTTAGCATATTTAAAAGCATAAACAGTTGTTGCTGTTGGAGTTTCAAATTGCGCATCAAGAAAATCAGCATCATCAAAAACATCTTTAGCCTGATCAATATCACTTGGACTTAAAGTCTTATTCGCACCAGCATAAACTAAAATTGAATTTTGTCCATTAGCTTGTAATAAGATATAAGCTTTACCAGACCCATTTTGCGAATCAGTAACCACATGATCAATATTAACGTTATCTTTTTTTAAAGCATTTTTTAATAAATCAGCCGCTTCATCTTTACCAACTTTACCAATAAAAGTAGTTACAGCACCAGCCCGAGCAGCGGCAACCGCTTGATTGGCACCTTTACCACCAGGTGCAGATGATTTATCACTCATTTCCATAGTTTCACCAACTAATGGTAACCGTTCAATATGCAAAGTTGAGTCAACATTTAAACTGCCAAGCACAACTAATTTACTCATGTATATTCTCCTTACTATAACAATTACTAACATTGCTATAATAACAAAGTTATTGTTAATTTAAAATAGACCGTTTTAATAATTCACAATCATTTAACAGAAAAATTTTTATTTTTAACAAATTAAGTAAACTAAATTGACATAAATCGTGATACTATTTAATTAAGGATTTTTTAGATATCATGATTTAATTTCTAAAAATCCTAATTTTAATAATTAAGGAGGATAGCCTACTAAACTTTTACATAAATAAGTTTTATTTTTATATCATTTGCAACACATTTTAATATTAAGTCACCGCATCTGGGAGGATTAAAAAGTGAATTTGTACTTAATAGTAAATATTATTGGCATCTTGGTATTTATGTTAGTTGCGTTTTTATTCTCTAAAGACAAAAAAGCAATTAACTGGAAATCTATTATTATCATGTTAGCGCTAAACATTGTCATCGCTTGGTTCTTAACTAGTTTTTCAATCGGTGTTGACTGTGTTAAAGCAGCAGCTAAAGGATTCGATTGGATTGTTAACATTGCTTACACTGGGATTGCTTTCGTCCTACCTAACTGGGTACACGTTAAAACAATGAACTTTATCACTAGTGCATTGTTACCAATCCTAATGATTGTTCCTTTATTCGATATATTAAACTATATCGGCATTTTACCTCTTATTATTAAGGGAATTGGTTTCGTCCTATCAAAGATTACTGGACAACCAAAGTTTGAATCTTTCTATGCGGTAGAAATGATGTTCCTTGGAAACACAGAAGCATTAGCCGTTTCCGGTTTACAATTAAAGAAAATTAGTGCCCAACGTAACTTAACCATTGCAATGATGTCAATGAGTTGTGTTACCGCATCAATCATTGGTTCGTATATCAAGATGATACCTGGGCAATTTATTTTGACAGCTATCCCCGTTAATATTATGAATGCAATCATTATCTCAGCCATCCTTAACCCCGTTAAGGTTGCACCAAAGGATGATGTTATTGCTACTGTTAATGAAATTGACAATGGTGGTACTGAATCACCTGAAACTGCTGGATCAGAAGCTGAAGCTGCTAAGGAAGCACAAGCAGTTGAAAATAAGAGTGAAAAAGGAAAACGTGAACCTTTCTTCTCCTTCTTAGGTGATTCAATTTTAGGCGCTGGTCGTTTAGTATTAATTATTACTGCTAACGTTATTGCCTTTGTCGCATTAGCAGCTTTAATTGATAAAGTTTTGCAATTAATCAATCCATGGTTAACTCTTGAACATATTTTAGGAATAATCATGTATCCATTTGCATGGCTTCTTGGCTTGGACCCACAAAATTCTTTCCAATTTGCGCAATACATGGGAACCAAATTGGTAACTAATGAATTTGTTGTTATGGGACAAGTTTCTCCTATTATTCACTCCTTTGCTCCTCACTTTAAAGCAATTTTGACAGTGTTCTTAACATCATTTGCTAACTTCTCAACGGTTGGGATGATTATCGGAGCATTTAAGAGCTTAGTAGGTAAAGAAAAGAATAATTTAATTTCTAAGAACGTTGGTTATATGTTATTATCAGGTATCTTAGTTTCATTAATGTCAGCCGGTATTGTCGGTTTATTCATATGGTAAAAATAAAAGGTGAAAAAATTGAGTAAGAAAAAAATTATTTTAGATGTCGATACTGGTATCGATGACTCCTTAGCAATTGCATATACACTTGCTAATCCTGATGCTGATTTAATCGGTGTTACTAGTGAATATGGTAACGTTGATGTTAAGTTAGCAGCTAAAAATAGCTTAAAAATCTTAGAATTATTAAATCATCCTGAAATTCCAGTTTTCATCGGTGAACCACATTCATCAACAACTGACAGTTTTACTGTTTTACCAGAAAGTCAACGTATTCATGGTGTAAACGGAATTGGTGAAATTAACCTTCCTGAACCAAAACGGCAACCTGAAGAAATCAGTGCTGCTGCTTTTATGATCAATGCTGCACGACAATATGGTAAAGACTTAACCATTGTTCCAACTGGTCCGATGACTAATTTAGCATTAGCCTTAGAAATGGAACCTAAGTTAGAGCATATGATTAACGTTACTTTTATGGGTGGTGCGTTAACTGTTCCAGGAAATATTAACCCTGTTGCAGAAGCTAATATTTATCAAGACCCTGAAGCAGCTAATAAAGTCTTTCATAGTCGTTTACCATTAACAATGGTTGGCCTTGATGTAACTCACCGTGCCGTATTAACTCATGAAGACACCGCAGTTTGGCGTATGATTGGTACACCAGCAGCTACTAATTTTGCTGATATGCTTGATTATTACATTGATATCTATCTTGAAAACCAACCATTTGTGCAAGGTTGTGCTCTTCATGATCCATTGGCAGCCGCTGTTGCAATTGATCCTTCTTTTGTACAAATGATTGATCTTGACTTAAAAGTTGACCTTGAAGAACCATACCGAGCACGCACGATTGGTGACCGTGATCGTCTTCATGATAAACCACATACTAAAGTAGCCGTTAACTTAGATTTTCCATACTTTATTGGTATCTTCATGAAGTATCTTGGTAACTTATTTGCTGAAACAAAAGAAAAATAATAAATTAAGTAAAAAAGCGGCAGTGATTAAATAATCACTGCCGCTTTTTTGTTGTTAATTATTTCTTTTTATCCTTAATAATCTTCAAATTATCATAGTTAATTACGAAACGCCCATTTAATTCTTCATACATTTGTTGCGTAATTTTTTCATTAGGTTGAAATGCAACCAAGGCACTGTTATTGTATTTCTTTTCAATAACACCGGTGCTATCAGGTAATGAAGTAACATTAGAAAACTTCACATGATCACCCACATGAAATTTTTTATTACGTTCATCTTCCTTAATTTCAATTCCATTATTAGTTGGAGTTGTTGCCATTAAAAATTCCTCCTCTATCTATTAAGATAAAAAAGCCGGTTCCTAACATTGGATAAGAACCGACTTTTAAACTCTTTTAATAGTTAAAATTAGTCTTCTTTAACAACATTAACTGCTTGAGGACCACGATCGCTTTCTTCAACATCAAAAGTAACGTTTTTTCCTTCTTCAAGAGTCTTATAGCCATCGCCTTGGATAGCAGAGAAGTGTACAAATACATCGCTACCATCTTCACGAGTAATAAAGCCATAGCCCTTTTCAGCATTGAACCATTTTACTGTGCCATGTTCCATAATTGCTTTTCCCTCCGTATAAATATTTGCATTTCTTTTTGGTACAGACTAGGAGGAAAGATGCGCCTTCGAACCATAGCCAATAGCCATCCAAAATGTACAATTGTAGTGTATCATTAATTATATCAATTAACAAGCACAAAGCGTTATGCAACAAAAAAGCTGATTGTGCAAGCAATCAGCTAAAATAAAGTTTTAGTTGCAATGCGGGTAAGAAGACTCGAACTTCCATGAGAATAAACTTCTCACAAGATCCTTAATCTTGCGCGTCTACCATTCCGCCATACCCGCACAAACTATTATAATTTTAACAAGCAACTTGTTAAAAGTCAATAGTTTGCTAGTACTTAAATTAACTTTTGAAGATAACGGGTAATTTTTAAATTAGCATTATTTTGTTGTGTTTTTGCAGCAAAAAATTGTTGTTCATCAATGGTAGCATTATCATGCATACTATCAACCATTTTTTGACAGCCAGCAACATAATCACGATAAGCCGCTACTAATGAATGATGTGCTCCTAAAAAACGAGCAGGTACAACTGCATTAGCTAATTTATCTAATTGTAATTGATAATCAGCCGTTCCTTGTTTAAAAGCATTTAGTGTTTTTTCATATGTATCATTAGCTAAATTAGCTTTATTATCCTTAATATTTTTCTTTAATTCTTCAAATAATGGATTTAATTCAGCTTGAATTTTTTGAGTATTAGCAATTAAATTATCAATTACATGCGCATAACGCATCATTTTTTGTTGTTCCTTAGTCATTTAAATCATCCTTTTTTAAATCAAAAATCGTCATGGGCATTTGCCGTTTATGTTGTGAACGTAAATACAAACTTTCCAAGTGTTGTGCCTTATCAACAGGAATTGTTTTACCTTCGAGATAATCATCAATTATATCATAACTAATTCCAAGTGCTTGTTCATCAGGATATAATGGTTTATTATCTTCTAAATCAGCAGTTGGTACTTTTTCATACAGATGACGTGGTGCATTTAAATAAGCTAACATTTGTCTACCTTGGCGTTTATCCAAACGAAACAATGGCATCACATCAGCGCCACCATCCCCAAATTTAGTAAAGAAACCAGTAACATTTTCAGCTGCATGATCAGTACCAACAACTAAACCTTGATATTGACCAGCAATTGCATATTGAACCGTCATCCGAAGCCGCGCTTTAACATTACCACGATTAAAATCACTAAGATCTACACTACTCTGTTGTAAAGTTTGGGTTAAAGCATCAACACTAGGTTTAATATTAATATTTAATAATTTATCAGGTTTAATAAATTGCAATGCTTCTTGTGCATCCTGATCATCAAGTTGTTTCCCATATGGCAAACGAATAGCAATAAATTGATAGCGCCTATCATGTGTGCTTTGCCGTAATTCAT
>CAWUZD010000061.1:0-18061 GCA_963926925.1 uncultured Lactobacillaceae bacterium | reverse complement strand
TAAAATTAAGTACAGGTTCACGTAGTTGGTTTGCGATTGGTTCATTGACATTTCAGCCTTCTGAAGTAATGAAACCGGCTTATATATTAATGTTAAGTCGGGTAGTTGCTACCCATAATGCTAAATATGATGAGCATACTGTTCATAATGATATGGTTTTGTTAGGGAAATTAATTTTGTGGACTTTACCGGTAGTAATATTGATAATGTTACAACCTGACTTAGGAACAACATTAGTTTTCTTAGCAATTTTTTGTGGCATTGTTTTGATTTCAGGAATTACCTGGAAGATTTTGGTACCAGTTTTTCTTTTCTTATTAATTGTCGGTTCAACTGCAATTGCTTTTGTTACGACAACTTGGGGTCAGGATTTTCTAAAAACAATTGGCTTTAAAGCATATCAATTTGCACGTATTAATACTTGGCTTGATCCTTCTAATTCACAAAATTTGCAAGGTAGTGGTTACCAGTTATGGCAAAGTATGAAGGCGATTGGCTCAGGACAATTATGGGGTCAAGGCTTTAATAAAGCACAGGTTTATGTTCCGGTGCGTGAATCTGATATGATTTTCTCTGTTATTGGTGAAGATTTTGGTTTTGTTGGTAGTTGCGTTTTAATTTTGTTATATTTCTTATTAATATACCAAATGATTCGGGTAACTTTCGAAACTAAGAATGAATTTTATGCATATATTTCAACTGGTGTAATTATGATGATTTTATTCCACGTTTTTGAAAATATTGGCATGAACATTGGTTTATTACCATTAACAGGGGTACCATTACCATTCCTTTCACAAGGTGGTTCTTCCTTGTTAGCTGATATGATTGGCGTTGGATTAGTAATGTCAATGCGGTATCACTATAAGAGCTACATGTTCAGTTCAGTTAATAATACATTTGAATAAAAATAAAAGCCGTAATCTTAAAGACTACGGCTTTTTTGTTAGTTATCAAATTTATTTATTAAGATTAATCATAAATTTATTTTGATGATCTTTATGCGTACTATTTAATGCTGGTTGATTCTTAAGGTCAGTTCTTACTACGAGAACATCACAAATTGCATAGTGCGTTACATATTCAGTAACTGAGCCAATTAATAAGCGTTCTACAGCATTTAAACCAGTTGCACCAATAATGATTAAATCAATGTTCCGACTCTTTGGCAAGTCATGCGCAATAATTGTTTTAGGTGATCCATATTCAATGGAGAAACTAACGTTATTAACGCCATTCTTTTTAGCATCAGTTGCGTATTCTTCAAGGGTTTGTTCAGCGGTTTTACTTACTTGTTCAACCATTGCTGAATCAAAACTAGAAATATTTTGAAATGCCCGGGTATCAACAATATGAACTAAATGTAAATTAGCTTCATTTCGTTTCGCTACTTCAATGGCCTTACGAAAAGCTAATTCGGATTCATATGAACCATCAATAGCGATTAAAATATTTTTATATTGTTGCATAAAACTCATCTTCCTTAACTCGTTTTCTATAATATATTTTACTTGATTTTGATGAATAAAAGCAAAGTATTCATAGTCTAATTAAATTAAGGCTAAAGATAGTAATAATTATACAAATAATACCAATCGGGATGAGATTAAGTTTAATGTTAAATAAGAATAACATGCATACCCCAATAATGGTAAGGATGATAAGCAAAATGCCATTTGCCTTCATAATATGACCTAAGAAGGGATAATCTTCAACTTTAAAGATTAAAAAAGCTTGATGGCAATGCGTTAGAAAATAGATTGCCAAACAAAAGGTAAACAAATAAAAAAGGGCTAATAAAATCATTAAAACCATTCAAAAAACTCCTTATAAAAAAAATAAAACCGCCAGTTGTATAACTGACGGCTCTTAATTTCTACATTAGGAAATCTAGTGATGCCGTTTTATTTTCTAAATAGTTGAACCCGCAAAATCAGCAGGATAGATTAACTCCTAATAGCGTCACAATCACGTGTGATGATTATGCTCGGCTATTATTATGTTGATCTCAATGTTAAAGTTTGTTCGGTCAACATATGACAAGAAAAAATCGTACATCTTAGAAATCCATAATATAGAATATCATCATTTCTTAATTAAATCAAGTTAGAAGATTAGTGGAATAAGTTAGCTAAAAAACCTTTCTTTTCGGTGGTTGTTGATACTGTATTTTCAGTATCTTTAGCTTTGAATAGAGTGTTTAAAGTGATTTTATCATGATTAACCGCATGATCAGCAACGATTAACAAACCAGTTGCCGAGGTATCGGTTTGCGCATTGTTATTATCAATTAAAGTAAAATTAAAATTATTACTAACAGCTAATTTAATATATTTACTAATTACTTGCGAATTTAGCTTACCATTAATTAAAAAAGATAATTGTTGTTTTTTAAAATAATCAATATGATTAGTAAGACAATTAAATGTATCAGGATTGCTTAATTCTTTATTAGTTATTCTCAAAACAGTCCGTTCGCGCAAAGAGCCTAAGTATTGACGACGTTCGTCAGGTAAAGTTTGGGGAGCGCCGTAAAAACTATTAATTAAATGCGATTTCATTTCATCACTCATTGTTTTTACCCCTTTATTAAACTTAATTAATATTAACAAAAAAAGTTACTAATGAAAATAAAAAGGCCATGGTATAAAACCATGACCTTTTTTGCAATCGAAAACAATAATAATATTAAAGTTTTTGGTTGTAGTATTCAACAACAAGTGATTCATCAACGTTTGGTTCAAGTTCATCACGTTGTGGTAAACGAGTCAATGAACCTTCTAATTTCTTATCATCGAATGTTACATAAGCTGGACGTGATACTGTGCTTGCAATAGCATTCTTGATAACTTCCAAGTTCTTTGAACGTTCACGAACTGAAATAATTTGACCTGGTGTTACTTCGTATGATGGGATGTTGATACGTTTGCCATCTACTAAGATGTGACCATGGTTAACTAATTGACGAGCTTGTGGACGAGTTGTTGCTAAACCTAAACGGTAAACAACATTGTCTAAACGTGATTCAAGTAAAATCATAAAGTTATCACCGTGAGTACCTTCTTTGATTTTACCAGCACGTACGAACAAGTTACGGAATTGACGTTCATTCAAACCGTACATGTAACGTAACTTTTGCTTTTCACGTAATTGCATACCATATTCTGATAACTTACGACGGCTGTTAGGACCGTGTTCGCCAGGAGCATATGGACGACGAGCTAATTCTTTACCTGTACCAGAAAGTGACAAGCCTAAACGACGTGAAACTTTCCATGTTGAGCCTGTATAACGAGACATTTATAGTTTCCTCCAGAAAAATAATTTGGAGTAAAATAGAGGCTGTTGTATTCTTAATACTCGTTCAGTTTAACTACAATCTTCGCCTTTGCAGCCATAGGTTACACAATTACCCAAAGTTGGTGCTAAACTGTTGACGGTTGTACCGAATACTGCTGCATATTTTACACATGCACTAGTATAATGTGTATATATGAATAAAGCAAGCTGTAATAATAAAAAATAGTGATAAAATTTATAATTTTTACCATTAAAGGTATTTAAAAAAAGAGTGATTTTTGAGATACTAAGAGAGTATCTATTAATTATGAATAATTAATTTATTAGTGAACGTAGGGGAAGTGGAAGTGCATGCTTTATAAAGCACTTATTGCAATTATTATTGCCGCATTAATTATTTACTTAATAATGATTTTAATGCAACGGAATTTAGTTAAACAAATTCAACAATTAAATGAACGCAAACGTTCATTAGCAAGTATGCCAGTTGAAAGAAAAATTAATGCTGTTAAAAAAATGAAATTATCAGGAAGTAGTTTAGCATCATTAGATAAGTGGACTGCTGAATATGATGATCTTCATAAAAATGGCTTAGCACAAGTTAATGATTATTTAACAACTGCTCATAAGGCGGCTAATAAATTTCATTTTATAACTTCTCGTCATCAAATTAAAAATGCTATTACTAACATGGATAAAATTGAACAGCATTTCAAAGCAATAATGGGTAAATTACAAAGTATCCAAAATGACCAGACTGATAATGCTGCTGAATTAAAACAATTAACTGAAGCCTATCATGAAGCTCATCAACAATTGTTAGTTAAAAGTTTTGCTTATGGATCAACCTTAGAAAAATTAGAAAAAATGTTGGCTGAAATTGAACGTAACTTAGTTCAAATTAATGAACTTACTAAAGATGGTGACTTTGAAGAAGCTAAACATGCTTTAAGTAAGGTTAATACTAAGAATAAAGATTTACAACATTTAATAGATGCTATTCCAGCTTTAGTTAATGAACAAACTAACGAATTTACTGCCCAATTAGATGAATTGAAAGATGGTTATCGTGAAATGAGTGAAAATCATTTTCAATTTATGGATATCGATATTCCAGCTAAAATTCGTGAATTAGGCGAACAACTTGAAAAAGCTAAAGCTAAATTAGCTGATCTCAACATTGATGATGCTGCAGCATTAAACCATGAAATTGCTGATGAAATTGATCAATTATATGCAACCATGGAACGTGAATATACAGCTAAAGCTAATGTTGATAAACAATTACCATACATTGCTTCATTTATTGAACATGCAACGCGGCAAAATCATGAATTACGGATGGAATTAAACCGGTTAAGTCAAAGTTATGATTTAAATAATAACGAGATCGGTCGGACTAAACAATTAACACAACAAATTGACGACATTAAACGTGAATATGATCTCGATAAACAACAAATAAAGGATGAAAAGCCAGTTTATACTAATATTCAAGAAAATTTACGGGCAATGGAAAGTCATTTAACCGAAATCGAAAAACAACAAAAAGAAATTAATGATAGTACGGCTAAATTACGTCATGATGAAGAAGTAGCTGTTGATAATGCACAACAATTTAAACAAGAAGTTTATAATGTTAAACGCACTGTTGAACGGCAAAACTTACCTGGTTTATCTAAAGATTATCTTGAATACTTCTTTATGGTGTCTGATGAAGTTGATGAATTAAATGATGATCTTAATCAAGACCGCATTAACATGGATGATATCACTAAACAATTAATCTTAACGCAAGAAGATTTAGATGATTTAAAGGATAAAACTAATGATTTAATTGATAGTGCGTTATTAGCTGAACAATTATTACAATATGCTAATCGCTATCGTCATAGTTATCCTGAAGTCCAAGCTGCAATTGATAAGGCTAATAAGTTATTTAATGAACAATACTTATATAAAGAAGCTGTTGATACATTAGCAAGTGCTTTGGATGAAGTAGAACCTGGTGCATATCAAAAGGTTGAAAAGAACTATTTTGATAATAAAAATAATAATGTAACTTTATAAAAAATTTTGGTACAATTTAGGATTGTTGATTACTTCTTTTTTATTAGTAATGTTTTTGTTATAATAATGCAAGTTATTTTTAGAGGGAAAAACGTAAATGATATACTTTGATAATTCAGCAACTACTAAAATTGATCCACAAGTTTTACAAACTTATAATCTTGCTGCTAATGAATTTTGGGGTAACCCATCAAGCTTACATGCATTAGGTACTCATGCCCATAATTTATTACAACAATCACGTGAACAAATTGCATCATTAGTTCACGTTAAACCATCAGAAATTTACTTTACTAGTGGTGGTACAGAAAGTGATAACTGGGTAATTAAAGGAACAGCATGGGAAAAACGTGAATTTGGTAAGCATATTATTACTACAAGTATTGAACATGCTGCTGTATTAAATCCAATGCATCAATTAGAAGAATTAGGCTATGATGTTACGTACTTACCAGTTGATCATCGTGGCTTTATTAATCCTGAAGATGTTCGTAAAGCAATTCGTAAAGATACCATTTTAGTATCAATTATGGCTGTTAACAATGAAATTGGTAGTATTCAACCAATTGATGAAGTTGGTAAAATTTTGGAAGACTATCCTAATATTCATTATCATGTTGATGCCGTTCAAGCTGTAGGTAAAGGTCTAGAAAAAATGGTATTTGGTCCTCGTGTGGACTTTGCCAGTTTTTCATCTCATAAGTTTCATGGCCCTCGTGGTACCGGTATTCTTTATGCTCGTTCTGGCAGAAAGATTGAATCTTTAATTGATGGTGGTGGCCAGGAAGCTGGTTTAAGAAGTGGTACTGAAAACTTACCAGCAATTGCTGCTATGGCAAAAGCATGGCGTTTAGAATTAACTAATGAAGATGAACATGTTGCACGACAACAAGCTATTCGGACTAAGATTTATAACCATATCAAACCATTTAAACGGGTTACTGTCTTTTCTGAATTAACACCAGATTTTGCACCACATATTTTATGTTTTGCAATTAACGGTGTTCGTGGCGAAACGATTGTTCATGCTTTTGAAGAAGAAGGTATTTATATTTCCACAACTAGTGCATGCTCTTCCAAGAATGGTGAAGCTGCTGGTACTTTGAAACAAATGCATGTTGATATGGATATTGCTACTAGTGCTGTTCGGGTTAGCTTGGATGAAAATAACACTTTAGCTGAAGCCGATGAATTTAATCGTGCTTTTGATAAAATTTATCATCGTTTTGAAAAAGTAAGCTTTGAAAAATAATTGAGGTAAATTATTAATGCAATATACAGAAATTATGATTCGCTATGGTGAATTATCAACCAAAGGCCGTAATCGTAAGGATTTTATTGGCCGTTTGAATGGTAATGTTACCAAAGCTCTCCATGAATTTAATAATTTAACAATTCGTCCTAAACATGATCGGATGCATATTGAATTAAATGGCAATGATGCTTATGAAGTAATCAAGCGTTTAAAAAATGTTTTTGGTATTCAAAACTTTTCACCAATGATTAAAGTTGCTAAAAACATGGATGATGTGCATGCAGCTGCAGTTGAATTAATGCGTGCAACTGCTGATCCTAATGCTAGTTTCAAGGTAAATACACGTCGTTCTGACCATAGTTTTGCTCTTGATACTAACCAAATGAACTTAGACTTAGGTGGCTATTTACTTAAGCAAATTCCTTCTTTAAAAGTTCAAATGAAAAATCCTGATGTTACTTTATATGTCGAAGTTAGAAAAGAAGGTATTTTCTTAACTACTGAAAAGATTCCTGGTGCTGGTGGCATGCCAGTTGGAAGTGCTGGTAAAGGGATGTTAATGCTTTCTGGTGGCATTGATTCACCAGTAGCTGGGTATTATGCATTAAAACGTGGGATTGATATTGAAATGGTTCATTTCTTTAGCCCACCATATACTAGTGAAAATTCATTGGCAAAAGCTAAGGAATTGACTGCGAAGTTAGTACCTTATGTTGGTAGTATTACTTTTATTGCAGTTCCATTCGCTGAAATTCAAGAAGAAATTAAGAGTAAATTACCTGAAAGTTATTTGATGACAATTCAACGGCGGATGATGTTACGATTAGCCGATCGTATTCGTCAAATGCGGGGTGGTTTAGCCATTATTAATGGTGAATCTGTTGGTCAAGTTGCTTCCCAAACTTTGGAAAGTATGGTAGCAATTAACGATGTTACGGCAACACCAATTATTCGTCCGGTAGCCACAATGGATAAGAATGAAATTATTGAAGTTGCCAAACAAATTGATACTTTTGATTTATCAGTTTTGCCATATGCTGATAGTTGTACTGTATTTGCCCCAAAGTCACCAAAAACTAAACCTAGTTTAGAAAAATCACGTTATTATGAACAACAATTAGATGTTGAAGGATTAATTCAACATTCAATTGATAATATTCAAATTACTGAAATTAAGGCTAATGATCATTTCTTAAATAGTGATATTGAAGAAATTGCTTCATTACTTTAATCAAGAATATAACTACGGAGTGAAATTCGAATGACAGATAAGATCGAAATGCCAACCAAATACGATCCTAATGAAGTTGAAAAAGGTCGTTATCAAAAATGGTTGGATCAAGGCGTATTTAAACCTAGTGGTGATAAAAAAGCTAAACCATATTCAATTGTTATTCCTCCTCCAAATGTAACTGGTAAGTTGCATTTAGGACATGCTTGGGATACAACCTTGCAAGATATGATTATTCGTCAAAAACGGATGCAAGGTTATGATGTGTTATGGTTACCTGGTACTGACCATGCGGGAATTGCTACCCAGGCTAAAGTTGAAGCACAATTACGTGAAAAGGGAATTAGTCGTTATGACTTAGGTCGTAAGAAATTCGTTGATGAAGTTTGGAAATGGGTAGATGAATATAGTGATATTATTCATCGCCAATGGGCCAAAATGGGGATTTCTGTCGATTATTCCCGTGAACGTTTTACTTTAGATAAAGGTTTATCTAAAGCAGTTCGTAAGGTCTTTGTTGATTTATATAATAAGGGATTAATTTATCGTGGTGAATATATTATTAACTGGGATCCGCAAGCACGGACCGCTTTGTCAGATATTGAAGTTATTCACCAAGATGATAAAGGCGCATTTTACCATGTTAAATACTTCTTTGTTGATCCCGACTATACATTTAATGGTAAAAATTACATCGAAATTGCCACTACTCGTCCAGAAACCATGTTTGGTGATACTGCCGTTGCTGTAAATCCTGATGATGATCGTTATAAGGCATTAGTTGGTAAAGAAGTAATTTTGCCATTACAAGGCCGGCATATTCCAATTATTGCTGATCAATATGTTGATCCTGATTTTGGTACTGGAATGGTTAAGATTACCCCAGCCCATGACCCTAATGACTTTCAAGTTGGTAATCGTCATAATCTTGAACGGATTAATACGATGAACGATGATGCCACGATGAATGCTAATGCTGGCAAGTATGAAGGTATGGATCGTTTTGAAGCTCGTAAGGCAATGGTTCATGATCTTCAAGAACAAGGTTACATGTTAAAAATTGAACCAATTGTGCATAGTGTTGGTCACTCTGAACGGACTGGCGTTCAAGTTGAAGCACGTTTGTCCACACAATGGTTTGTTAAGATGAAGCCATTAGCTGAATTAGCTTTAAAGAACCAAAAAGATGGTCAACCTGTTCACTTCGTTCCTAAACGTTTTGAACATACTTGGCAACAATGGATGGAAAACGTTCATGATTGGGTAATTTCTCGGCAACTTTGGTGGGGTCACCGTATTCCAGCTTGGTATAATAAAAAAACCGGTGAAACTTATGTTGGTATGGAAGCTCCTAAAGATATCGAAAACTGGGATCAAGATCCTGATGTTTTAGATACTTGGTTTAGTAGTGCATTATGGCCATTCTCAACAATGGGTTGGCCTGATACTGATGCACCTGATTATAAACGGTATTTCCCAACCAATACATTAGTAACAGGTTACGATATTATTCCATTCTGGGTATCACGGATGATTTTCCAAAGTTTGGAATTTACTGGCAAACGGCCATTTAAGAATGTCTTAATTCACGGTTTAATTCGTGATGAACAAGGTCGCAAGATGAGTAAATCATTGGGTAATGGGATTGACCCAATGGATGTCATTGATAAATATGGTACTGATGCTTTACGGTGGTTCTTAACAACTGGTTCCACACCAGGTCAAGATATGCGGTTCAGTTACACAAAGATGGATGCAGCTTGGAACTTCATTAATAAGATTTGGAATGCTAGTCGTTTTGTAATCATGAACTTAGGTGATACACCAGCACCAACACATTTACCAGATATGAATCATCTTGATTTACCAGATCGTTGGATTTTAAGTCGTTTAAATGATACTGTAGCTGATGTTACTCGTCATTTTGATGATTTCGAATTTGGCGAAGCAGATCGTAGTTTATATAACTTTATCTGGAACGACTTCTGTGACTGGTATATTGAAATGAGTAAAGAAGTTCTTTATGGTAAAGACACTGCAGCAATTGCATACAAACGTTACAATTTGGCTTATGTATTAGATCAAATTCTTCGTTTAATGCATCCAATCATGCCATTTGTTACCGAAGCAATTTGGCAAGAAATGCCACATGTAGGTGAATCTATTGTAGTTGCTAAGTATCCAGTCGTTCATGATGAACTTCATGATGATAAGGCTGTTCATGAAATGAATAGTTTAATCGAATTAATTAGAACAGTTCGTAACATTCGTGCTGAAGCTAATGCACCATTAGGAACACCAGTTGATCTTTTGATTAAAACATCAGATCCACAAGTAGCTCAAGTCTTCAATGATAATAAAGATTACATTGAACGCTTTGTTCATACACAAAAGCTTGAAATTGGTCCTAATGTTGAAGCACCATCACTAGCTAAGACAGGTGTTTTAACTGGTGCTGAAGCTTATGTTCCACTTCAAGATTTAGTCAACCTTGATGATGAAATTGCACGTTTGGAAAAAGAAGCTAAACGTCTTGAAAGCGAAGTAGAACGCGCTAATAAGAAGTTAGCTAATGAAGGCTTTGTTAAGAATGCACCTGCAAAGGTTGTTCAAGAACAAAAAGACAAATTAGCTGATTATCAAGCTAAACGTGAAACTACTTTGGCAAGAATTAATGAATTGAAAGCAGCACAACAACATTAATTAAAAAATAAAACGGAACGTTAATTTTAACGTTCCGTTTTTTGTTAATTTTGCGTATTTTAATAATAAAGTTTAAAGGAGAAAATGATGGATTATCATGAATTACCACGTGAACAATTATTAAAATATGGTGTGCAAACATTAAGTGATCAACAATTATTAATGATTTTGTTACGTTCAGGAACACGCAGAATGCCAGTTGATGAATTAGCTAATGCTGTATTAACGCTTTATCCTAATTTATGTGGTTTACCAATGGCAACGTTAGAAGAATTACTATCTTTAGAAGGGATTGGATTAACTAAAGCATGCGAATTGAAAGCCATTTGTGAATTAAGTGAGCGTATGCAACAACGGCAAACTTTACGCTTTGGAACAATTGTTTCTAGTCAAATGATTGGCAAACAAATGATTAAAGAACTATCTGGTCTTAATCAAGAACGGTTAATTGGTATATATTTAGATACTAAGAATCAAATTTTAAAGCAACAATTATTGTATATTGGAACACTTAATTCTTCGGTTGCTCATCCACGTGAGATTTTTCATTATGCTGTTCGTTTTGCGGCTGCTAAGTTTATTTTGGTTCATAATCATCCAAGTGGTCAGCCGCGACCTTCACAATATGATGTTAAATTTACGCAACGTGTTATGAAATGTGGTGAAATTTTAGGAATTGAATGTTTGGATCATTTAATTATTGGTTCACGGCAATATATCTCTTTAAAAGAACAACAATTAATATAAATTTAAGTATTTTAATTATTACTTTTCGTTTATTATTAAGCCCATTTTGTATTAAAATTAAATATGCTATAATGCTATTAATATTTAGCGAACGTTTTATGAAGGAGAGGCATTAGCCGTGTTTAAAGTGGGCACGAAAAATATTGGCATTGATTTAGGAACAGCTAATACATTGGTATATATTGATGGTGAAGGTATCGTTTTGAGTGAACCTTCTGTTGTCGCCAAAAACTCACGCACTGGAGAAATTATCTCTGTTGGTTCTGAAGCACGTGACATGATTGGGCGGACACCAGCTAGCATTACTGCTATTCGTCCAATGAAAGATGGTGTTATTGCTGATTATGATACTACTGTGGCAATGATGAAGTATTTCATTGAAAAATCTTTAGGTAGTACTAATAGTAGACCATATGTAATGGTATGTGTGCCTAGTGGTGTTACTGAAGTTGAAAAACGCGCCGTTATTGACGCTACTAAAGTAGCCGGAGCACGAGATGCATATATTATTGAAGAACCATTTGCAGCAGCAATTGGTGCTGGCTTACCAGTAATGGATCCTACTGGTAGTATGGTTGTTGATATTGGTGGTGGTACTACTGATGTTGCAACAATTTCATTAGGTGGGATTGTATCAAGTCGTTCAATTCGCGTTGCTGGTGACCGTATTAATGAAGCAATTATTGCTTATGTTCGTCAACATTATAATTTATTAATTGGTGAACGAACTGCAGAACAAGTTAAGATAAACATTGGTTCTGCTTCAATACCCAAGGCTAAAGATATTAAAGATATGGCAATTCGCGGTCGTGACTTAGTTAGTGGATTACCAAAGACAGTTAATGTTACAGCCGTTGATATTGCCAAATCAATGAAAGATATCATTGACGATATTATTGAAGCAGTTAAAGAAACTTTAGAAGAAACATCACCAGAAATTGCTGCTGATGTAATTGATCATGGCATTGTATTAACTGGTGGCGGTGCTTTATTGCGCAATTTGGCTGAAGTTATCTCTGATGCTACTAAGGTTCCAGTGTTTATTGCCCAAGATCCACTTGATTGTGTAGTTATTGGTACAGGTGAATCTTTGAAGAATATTGATGCTATGAAAAAGCGTTAGTAATTAAGTAGGCTAAATTATTTTATAGTATAAATATAATTTAATTTGGTCTGCTTTTTAATTATTTAGATAATTATAGGAGCATAGCAATGAGAAAGTTTTTTTCTAATAAAAAGTTAATAGTTTTAATGGTTGCTCTAATTTTTGCCATTGGTTTTATTGCCATGTCAGTGGCTGTTCGTAATAAAAGCCAAACCCCTTCAATTATTCAACGAGTAGGTAATAACGTTGTTGGCGCAGCTAGTCGCATTATTAGTGTTCCCATGAATGCGGCTAAAAATGGTGTTGATAACATTGTCAACTTAACTAATACTTATGAAGAAAATACTAAGTTAAAAGCACAATTAAGTAAGTTACAACAAACCGAAACAACTAATCAAACCTTAAAAGCTGAAAATAAGCAATTAAAACAACAGTTAAAATTAGATAATACATTAACTGACTATGATTATGTTAATGCCGCAATAATGTTACGCTCACCTGATAATTGGCAAAATATGGTAATTATCAACCATGGTAGTGATGAAGGTATTCAAAAGAATATGTCAGTAATGGCAGGTTCAGGACTAATTGGCCGTGTTGTTGAAGTTAATCAAAATAATGCTAAAGTTGAATTAATCTCAACTGATAATAAATCTGCTAACCGTTTTGCCGCACAAATCAACACTAGCAAAGGAACTGTTAATGGTATTATTACTGGTTATGATAAGAGCACAGGTGATCTTATTTTAGGACAAGTTAATACGACTGATGGTGTTCAAAATGGTGATAAAGTTATTACTTCTGGTTTAGGCGGTTCTACACCAAAGGGATTATTAATTGGAACTGTTGAAAATATGAAGAAAGATGATTATGGTTTATCAACAATCATTAATGTTAAACCAGCAGCTGATTTAAGTGACTTGAGTGTTGTTACGGTTATTAAGCGGACAATGGCAGGTGAATAATTGTGGAAACAATGCGTATTAAGAAAGTTCGCCAACATTTGCTCATTGCGTTATTACTATTAACTTTAGGTATTTTTGATGGCAGTCTTAGCTATGTTTTCCAAAAATATTTATACACTAATACTAATGACGCTATTTGTTCATTGATGACAATTGGTTTAATTCTAACGATTTTCTTTATTCCTGATGAACGTTATATTGTTATTATTGCAGCGATTGTTGGCCTAATATACGATAGCTTTTTTACTGGTATTTTGGGTGTTTATGCTTTTTTGCTTGGATTATTAGCTTACGTAGTACGTTATTTTGAAGAATATATTCCGCATACACCCTTATTTATAGGGCTAGTATGTTTATTAAGCTTGGCATTTATGACGACTAGTGTCTATGCAATTAACGAATTTATTGGGATGACTAAAGTTGATTTTACTGATTTTGTCGCAACTGTATTAGGACCAACTTTAGCATTGAATATTGTATTATTTATTATTTTGTATTTTCCTTTATCGCGTTTATTGTTAAAATTAAAAGCAGAGTAGTGAAAAGAGAATTTATAAATGGATAATGTAGTTTTAAAAGGCCGTAAGGATGGATATGAAATTATCCTCAAAGATACTAGTTCATTTGATGATATTATTAATGACTTAAAGTTATTATTACAACGTTTAAATCAAAATGAGTCATCGACACAAAAATTATCGTTAATTGTTTCAACTGGGCAGCGTTTGTTGACTGCTGAACAACGAGAACTAATTACAACAATTATTAATAATTATTCTCACTTTACTTTGAGTGCGGTTAATGCGGCTGTACAACCTAAAGAAGTTGTTGAGGATGATACATGGCAAGGTGGTATTCGAATTGTTTCTAATGTAATTCGTTCTGGTCAAGTAGTTAAAGTTGATGGTGATGTGCTTTTTTTAGGAACATTACATCGTGGTGCAACGCTACAAACAACAGGTAGTATTTTTATTTTTAGTGGTAGCACAATTGAAGGAATTGTTCATGCTGGCTATCCTAATGATAGTGATCAAATTATTGCTGGCAATTTTGCTAATGCTAATCAAATTAGAATTGGTGATACCTTAGAAGTGATTGATGATAGTGATCAAATCAATGATCGTTCAATGGCTTATGTTAATGATTTACATATGTTGCAATATAGTACATTATCCAAGTTAGCTGAGCAAAAGCCAAAATTATTACGACAATTGGAGGCACGATAAATGAGTGAAGAAGTACAAACTCATGCAATGCAAACTAATAATGGAACGGCAATTGTTATTACCTCTGGTAAGGGTGGGGTAGGTAAAACAACTACAACTGCTAATATTGGGACTGGTTTAGCACTTCGTGGTAAACGAGTTTGCTTAGTTGATTTAGATATTGGCTTACGTAATCTTGATGTTATTTTAGGTTTAGATAATCGTATTATTTATGATATTGTTGATGTCGCTGAAGGTAGAGCCAAACTTCATCAAGCATTAGTTCGTGATAAACGTTTTGATGATAAATTATATTTATTACCAGCTGCTCAAAATGCTGATAAAGATGACTTAAATCCTGAAGAAGTAAAAGCGATTGTTAAAGAATTAAAGACAGAATTTGATTTTGTTCTCTTAGATTGTCCAGCCGGTATTGAACAAGGTTTTCGTAATGCTGTAGCTGGGGCTGATGGAGCAATTGTTGTAACTACTCCAGAAATTTCTGCAGTAAGTGATGCTGATCGTGTCATTGGTATTTTGGAACAACAGAAAATGACATTGGCTCCACAACTAATTATTAATCGTATTCGGCGTCATATGATGAATGATGGTCAAACAATGGATGTTGATGATATCACTCGGCATTTGTCAATTTCATTATTAGGGATTGTCTTTGATGATGATGCTGTAATTGCTACTTCTAATAAAGGTGAACCTGTTATCTTAGATCCTAATGATCGTGCTAGTCAAGGTTATCGTAATATTGTGCGGCGCATGCTAGGTGAAAGTGTACCATTAATGAGTATGGAAGAAAAGAAAGAAAGTTTTTGGCAACGCCTATTTCATCGTCATCACAAGCACTAATTTGATTAAAACTTTGAGTAATGGATAACAAATTAATTATTAAAATAAAAAACTCCTTTGCTCTGCGCAAAGGAGTTTTATTTTTTAAATCTATTTAATTAATCAATAAATGCTGGTAATGCTGCCATTACAACGCTTAAAATTGTAAATACAAGCATTACAACAACGACGACCCGTGTAATTTTTTGAAAAGTACTTAGTTGTTTCTTTGATTTGTTATGCACGTTTGTTTCACCCCAAATTATATGTTTGCATTTAGTGTACAATGTGAAAAATAAAAATTCAATTCAGTTTTTTAATTATTAATAAATGAATGGAGTAAAATATGTCATTATTTCATAATCTAATTTTCTTAGGTTTTCTTTTTCCAATTTTAGGCTTAATCTTTTTTAGAACTATTAAGGTAACGATGAAGAAAAGCAGTTTACGTACTAATATAACAAGTGCATTGTCAATTTTCCTATTGTTAGGCGCTACTTGCTTAAATCATGCTGCTTTTAAATGGCCAATTATTCCTACTTTTTTATTAATCTATTGTTTAACTGGCATTTTTTTAGCCTTTTTTATTGTTTATAAAAATCATGATTTATTACTTAAACCATTTATAGTGATGTTATGGCGTTTATTGTTAATATTTGCGCTTTTTTGTTACTTATTATGTTTAGTTTTATGGATTGTAAAACTGATTTTTATTAGATAATTGCTAGTGTAATTATTAAATTTTGATTACGATTTCTTTTTGAGAATTATTAGCCTGAATTGCTATGGTAGTCATAATTCTTATGTGATAAACTAAAAACTGTGGAATTATAGATTTATACATAATTTATTAAGAAAGTGTGATTATAATCATATTTCAGCATATAACTGTTTTACTAAATGAAGCTGTTGATGAATTAAATATTAAACCTGATGGTATTTATGTGGACGCCACTTTAGGCGGAGGAGGTCACACTAATGCCATTTTGTCACATTTAAAAAATGGTCATTTGTATTCATTTGATCAAGATATCACAGCAGTTAAGTATAATAGTGAGCGTTTTGCTAAGCAAATTGCTGATAATAAGTTAACAATTATTGATGATAACTTTCGTAATTTGAAGGATGCTTTAGCTAAGTATAATGTTACTGGCATTGATGGTATTGTTTATGACTTAGGTGTTTCATCACCACAGTTTGACGATGCGCAACGTGGTTTCAGTTATAAACTTGAAGCACCTTTAGATATGCGAATGAATCAACAACAATCATTGACTGCTTATCAAGTTGTCAATGATTGGTCATATCAAGATTTAGTACGAATATTAAGCCGTTATAGTGATGAACGTTTTGCTAAACAAATTGCACGTAGAATTGAACGAACACGGGCAATTGCACCAATTACAACGACAACACAATTAGCTGAATTAGTTAAATCAGCCATCCCAGCTGCGGCACGGCGGACCGGTGGTCATCCTGCCAAAAAAACTTTTCAAGCGATTCGCATTGCTGTTAATGATGAATTAGGTGCTTTAGAAGATTCATTAACACAGGCTATTCAATTATTAAATCCACAAGGAAGAATTGCTGTAATAACTTTTCAACCTAAAGAAGATCATTTAGTACAAAGTATTTTAAAGACTAATTCACGGATTAACGATATTCCACGTGGATTGCCAGTTATTCCAGAAGGATTACAACCACCTTTACAATTGATTACGCATAAACCTATTTTACCGAGTGAAAATGAATTAGCGCGGAATCATCGTGCCCATAGCGCTAAACTTCGTGTGGCACAAAAAAATTAAAAGGATGATAGGGAATGGCGAATAATGCAGCTAGACGGATTGATGTGCAAACTAAGACAACATCAACCCAATCAAATCAACAACCAAAAATAAATGTTAAGGCACATGTAGCATTTAGTACATTTGAAAAAATGCTAATTTCATTAGTAACAGTACTAGCAATGGTGTTAAGTATTGTTTTATTAAATCAACAAGTTGCTTTAACTAATAATGAACATACTTTACAAAATATTCAAAATAAAATTGTTACGGTGTCGAATAACAATGTTGATGCTAAACAAACAATTGGGGAATTAACTAAAGCTAGCCGTCTATCATCAATTGCAAAGAAAGATAATCTAACTTTTCATGAAAATCAAATAAGGACTGTTCGCTAGAATGAAAGTCAATTTTAAAAAACGATTAACAGATAATAAAAAGATTAGACCTCGTCATAATCGGCAGGTTTTTGGGGCATTTTTTTTGGGAATAATTGCTATCGTCTTTTTAGTATTTGTTTGTCGTTTTTCTTATATTACCATTAGTGGTCATATTAAGAATGTTAACTTACGGGCTACTGCTGACGATAAGTATTTACAAACAAATGTGATCAAGGCGCAACGGGGTAATATTTATGATGCAATGGGTAATGTAATTGCGGAAGATGCCCACTCATATACTGTTTATGCTGTTTTGAATAAACAATATGTTGATGATAATGGCAAACCACTTTACGTTACTAATAAAAATAAAGTTGCCATCGTGTTATCTAAAAACTTAGGAATTTCTAAATCTAAAGTATTAAAGTATTTAAATCCTAAGAAGAGTGCTTATCAAGTTGAATTTGGTA
>CAWUZD010000060.1:0-5595 GCA_963926925.1 uncultured Lactobacillaceae bacterium | reverse complement strand
GCTAATGATGTTTTTGTAACGCCAAATGATTTGTTAAGCAATGTTAACTTACGGGCTGATATGATTGTTGCTAACATGTTAGCTGTTGTTTTGGAACCATTAATTCCACAAGCTGCTAAATTATTGAAACCAGCTGGACATTTGATTTTGGCTGGCTTAATTCAAAAACAAGCTGCTCACTTAAAGGATGTTATTACTGCTAATAAGTTAAAGGTAGTTGAAGAATTGACTTTAGGTGATTGGGTTGGTTTAATTGTTAAAAAAACAGGAGCCGATGAATAATGCAACGTTATTTTGTTAGGCAAACTTTACAAATTGGCCAAGTGATTACAACTACGCCAGATTTATATAAGCATGCTATTACCGTTATGCGGTTAGCAATAGGTGAAGAAGTTGAAATTGTTGATCAACAGCAACATGTTTATTTAGCTAAATTAATTGCTAATGACTTGTCCCAACATCAGGCACAACTGCAAGTAGTGCAAGATATTACCAAGCCAGTTGAAATGCCAATTGATATTACGATTGCTTGCGGGATTTCTAAAGGGGATAAGGCTGAAACCATTGTGCAAAAGGGCACACAATTGGGCGCCAAGCGCTTTTTGTTTTTGAATAGTACTTATAGTATTGCACGGTGGACAGGTAGTAAACAAGTTAAGAAGCAGGCGCGGTTACAAAAAATTGCTTTTGAAGCAGCGCAACAATCACACCGGACGGTAATTCCTGAAGTTGTTGTTTTAGATAGTTTTACGAATTTGCTTAATTATCCAGCAGCACAAAAATTAGTTGCTTATGAAGAATCAGCCAAACAGGGTGAAAAGGCACAATTAGTGCAAACTTTTGATTATTTGCAACCACATCAAAGTTTACTTGCCTTTTTTGGCCCAGAAGGTGGCATTGCACCACAAGAAATTGCCCAGTTGCAAGCTCATAATTTTGTCTTGGCTGGTTTAGGACCACGGATTTTGCGGGCTGAAACCGCACCATTATACTTGTTAGCGGCGGCTTCATTTTATTTTGAATTACTACACTAATATTCTTAAATCTAATTAAATTTATTAGTTACTTAATTGCGAAAAGATAGGCCATGAGCTATATTATAAATAATATTAAAGCTAATAAGAGTGTGATTAATATTATGACAACTAATAAAAAGAGCGCTTGGCAAGCTGCTTTGTTACGGTATGGTATTGTTACTTTAATTGTGGCAGTATTATTACCATTAGCTTTTAAGCTATTCAGTTGGTCCGTAACATGGCGAGTTGGCATTGTCTTTTGTATCATTGATCCAATCGTGGCATTATGGATTGGCCTTGATATGGGCAAGCATCAACAAAAGTGGTACATGATGTTGATTTTGCCAATCGTTTTCACAATTATGGTAGTAATTTTTTATGCACCATATAACTTGTGGTTTGGATTAATTTATTTAATCTTAACTTACTTAGGAATGGGTGTGCATTCATCAATTTACAAACAAGCAAATTAATAAAAGGTTGCGACATTCGTCACAACCTTTTTGCTTAATAAAGGAAAAGAAAATGTCACAAGAAAAAAATTTAACTGCTCAAGAAGTATTTGATCTTTGTCGTGAATACATGACACCAGCGCATGTTGATTATGTTAAGAAGGCTTATCAATATGCAGCTAAGATGCATGCTGGTCAAAAACGTGAATCAGGTGAACCTTATATTATTCATCCAATTCAAGTGGCCGGAATTCTTGCCAAACTCAAAATGGATTATGTTTCCGTAGCAGCCGGCTTCTTACATGATGTTGTCGAAGATACGCCAGCTACGCTTGACGATATTGAACATGAATTTGGCCCTGATATGCGCGTTATTATTGATGGCTTAACGAAAATGTCAAAGATGCAATATGTTGCGCATACTGATTTACTTGCTGAGAACCACCGTAAGTTGTTATTAGCGATGGCCAAAGATATTCGCGTCATTATTGTTAAATTGGCTGACCGCTTACATAATATGCGGACGTTAATGTACACTAAGCCGGAAAAGCAACGCCGTATTGCCAGTGAAACGCTGGAAATCTATGCCCCATTAGCTGATCGTTTGGGCATTAGTGCGATTAAGTGGGAATTAGAAGATTTATCATTACGTTATCTTAATCCCCAACAGTACTACCGGATTGCGCATTTGATGCATTCTAAGCGAGCTGAACGGGAAGCATATATTAATGAAGCCATTACTGAAATTAAAAAGGCCCTAGCACCATTACATATTTCTTATCAAATTTATGGCCGGCCAAAGCATATTTATTCAATTTATAAGAAGATGCACGACAAGCATAAACGCTTTGATGAGTTATACGATTTATTAGCGGTACGGATTGTGACGAAGTCAGTGCGGGATTGCTATGCGGTATTAGGAGCGATTCATACCCAATGGCGCCCATTACCGGGCCGGTTTAAAGATTATATTGCGTTACCGAAGTCAAATATGTACCAATCAATTCATACCACGATTATGGGGCCACAGGGTAAACCATTAGAAATCCAAATTCGGACGGAAAAGATGCACTATGTGGCTGAATATGGGATTGCGGCCCACTGGGCTTATAAGGAAGGTCATCGGGAACCCCTTAAGCTTAACCAGGATGATCAACAATTAAACTTGTTACATGAAATTTTGGAAGTACAGGATGAATCCAAAGACGCGACTGAATTCATGCGCAATGTTAAGGAAAACATCTTTGCTAACCAAGTGTATGTCTTTTCACCAAAAGGCGATGTCTTTGAACTACCTAAAGGTGCTATTACGCTTGATTTTGCTTATGCAGTGCATACCGAAGTTGGTAATCACACGGTGGGAGCTAAGATTAATGGTCGCATTGTGCCGTTGAATACCCAACTTAAAAACGGTAACTGGGTTGAAATCTTGACTTCAAGTAATGCTGTTCCGCACCGTGACTGGTTAAAAATGGTCTTTACAGCACGAGCACGGAATAAGATTAACCGTTACTTCAAACACCTTGATGAAGAAAACGAAACGGCTAAAGAGACCAAGAAAACAACGATAACACATCAAGATACTAAGACAACTAATAATCCAGAAGTTCATGTTAAGGAGAAGAAGACACTTGACGATAACTTAGGAATTATTGTGCCTGGTGTGAATAATGTCTTGGTTCACTTGGCCAAGTGTTGTCGACCAATTCCAGGGGATGATATTGTTGGTTATGTGACGAAGGGCTATGGTGTCACGGTTCACCGGCGCAATTGTCCAACGATTGCGCACACGATGCCTGAACGCTTGATTCCGGTTGAATGGACTAAACGTGCTTCACGGCATAGTTACAATGCTAACTTAGTAATTTATGGTTACCACCGTGACCATATTTTAAATGATGTGCTCCAAGTCATTGGTAGTTGCACGCAATTTAGTGGGCGCGTTGCTAATGATAAAACTGTCAAAATTACCGTAACTGTTAGTGTTCATGATATTGATAGCTTGCAACATTTAATGCAACAAGTTAAAAGTATCCCTGATATTTACTCAGTTAAACGGACGAATGATTAAGAGGTTTGAATAAATGAAAGTAGTTGTCCAACGGGTTAAACAAGCAGCAGTAACCATTGATGATGTTACTGTTGGTCAGATTAACCATGGCTTACTATTATTAGTAGGCTTTGCGGATAGTGATGATGCAGCCATTATTAATAAAGTGGCACGCAAAATTGCTAATATGCGGATTTTTAATGATGTAGATGGCAAAATGAATCGTAATGTCAGTGATGTGAACGGCAGTATTTTGTCAGTTTCCCAATTTACGTTATATGCTGATATTAAACATGGTAATCGCCCAAGTTTTACTAAGGCGGGTGAACCAGGTTTAGCAAAGCAGCATTACGTAATGTTTAACCACATTTTACAAAATGACTATCACTTACCAGTAGCAACTGGTCACTTTGGCGCTGATATGCAAGTGTCACTAGTGAATGATGGACCAGTTACAATTATTATTGATACCGATGAATGGTAATTAAAAAACGGATTAAGTAAAAAACTTAATCCGTTTTTTAGTTATTTATTTTTGCTTTCTAATTGATCAATCCGGCAGCTTAACCGGTCAGTAACACGGTTAACACCATCGCGACCACTATCAATCATGATAGTAGTATTTTGTAATTCAACCGGAATATCTTCAGGATAATCTTTAGGAATATCAATCCGGTCGGAGTATTCATCACTCTTTAATTCACATAACTTATCACGGGCATTCCGTAATGTAGTTAAGTCACTTTCTTTAGCGAGTAAATCATCTAATTGGACGCAATCTAAATTGCTAACAAGAACTTCTTTTGTCATTTTATGAACTCCTTTCATCATTGATTATAACGTGAATCAATGAAACTAGAAATGTAAAAGCCTTTGGAAATGAAATTACGTTGTTTTAATAAGTATAATAGGGATGAATAAATAAAAAAGGACTGAAGTTAATGTTTACTGATAAGTTTCAATATGCAACCGCTGATGAGACATTACTTTTTAATAATAATTTTGTGCAATTAGTACATACTGCTAGTAAGTTAGCTAAGTTGCCCGTATCTTTGGAAAATGTCTTGGCAATTAATAATGATTATCCAGTAAATGATGTTCATCCAGAGACAATTAGTGCGGTGTTAGCAATTAAACATGCGTTGCAATTTATCCTTAATAAGGACCATTGCTTAGTATTTGATGATCTTTTAAAAATTAATAGTCTTATTAATAATGGTGATCCGCAAGCTGGCAGATTACGGGATGGAGCAATTACTGTTCATCTTGATCAAACTGATTATCATCCTGCTGTTCCAGATGAACAAACGGAACTTGCCGTTAATATGATTATTAATGATCAAAAAATGAGTGCTACCGCCAAAGCCATTGAACTTAACTTATTCTTGGCTAAGCAACAATTATTTTTCAAAGGTAATCAACGGACGGCATTAATTGCGGCCAATGACTTAATGCTACATGCAAATACAGGGATGTTATTAATTCCTGATGATGCGGTTCCTGAATACCAATTACAACTATCACAATATTATTTGCATGATGACGATAGTCTTAAAAAATGGTTATATGATTACGCTATTTATGGCGAATAATTAAAAATACCTTGTTACTTTGTAACAAGGTATTTTTGTTAATCAATATCAGGATTATTATCATCACTTGCCGAACTACTATTAATAATGCTACTACTGTTAGTTGTTGCACTAGTTGCGTTATTAGTAAGACTACTTGTCGTACTGGTAATATTCATTGTTGAAGATGCGGTAATAATACTGCTTGCGGTACTACTATTATTAGCAGTAACAGTAGTAGTTTGGTCATTAGCGTTCTTAAAGTATTGTTTGAGACCAGCGACAATGTCTTTAGCGACTTTTTGTTGGCAATCAGTACTAGTAACAGTAGTTTCATCATTACTCATACTGCCTAATTCTAAGAGCACTGCTGGTTGGTTATTATCTTGTAAAATGGTGGTATTGTTAGTAGCAATACCATTATTTTGTAATGATAAGTTATTTAATTGGTTGCTGAGGGCTTGGGCTAAACTAGCTGCATCACTGGTATTGTAATAGGTAGTAAT
>CAWUZD010000059.1:0-6113 GCA_963926925.1 uncultured Lactobacillaceae bacterium | reverse complement strand
GATAGGGTTGTGAAAAATAAAAAGGTAATAAGTTATATATTATTAGTATTGGGATTAGGACCAACATTAGCTGCTTGCCATCATCATAAACCAAGCACGAGTTCTTCAAGTAGTTCAAGCTCATTAATTGCATCAAGTATGAATACTTCTAGTTTATCAAGTGTTGTAGCAAGCTCAAGTAGCAAGAAGAATTCCAGTTCTTCATCAAGCATTGCGGCAAGTTCAAGCAGTAAGAAGAATTTCAGTTCTTCATCAAGTGTTGCCGCAAGCTCAAGTAGTAAGAAGAACTCTAGTTCTTTATCAAGTAATAGAACTACAAGTAATGTGAAGAAATCAAGCAATAGTAAAACTAGTTTTGCATCAAGCAGCATTGTGCCAGTGTTAAGTAGTAATAATGTAACCAGCACAATTACTAATTCAAGTAGTATAAAGAATAATAGTTCTGTAATGAGTAGTGCTAAAGCATCTAGTACGATGAATAGTAGTATTGCTAGTGCAAGTAGTAAAGAAGCAGTAAGTTCGTTATCAAGTCAACTTGTACCAAGTATGAGTAGTAATAAGCAAGAAAGTAACTTAGTGCCAACGTTAAGTAGTAATAGTAATAAGGAAGCAAGTACTCCAACTTCAATTACTAGTTCAATAAGTAAGATTAATACAGTAAGTAGTGTAACCACTCAGCCAGTTAAACATAGTAGTTCTATAATAAGTAGTACTAAAAATCCTACTAGTATTACTAAGAGCTCAAGAGTAACAAGTAGTATTACTAGTTTAAGTAGTAAACAGAATACTAGTTCTTCTTTACCAAGCAGTACTGTACCAAGTAATAGTCAATTATCAAGTACAGCAAGTGGGGTAAGTTCAAGTCAACGTAAACGGAGCGCAGTGAAGATGAGTACTAACAATCGTCATGCAAAAATGATTATTGCTAATAATAGTTCACATCATAATCGCAATCATAATCAAAAATTACCACAAACAAGTGATCATTTTAATAAATTGAATATTATCATTGGGATTATGATGGTAGAAATTAGTGGTATATTAGCTAATAATTTAATTAATTATCAAAAGAAACATTAATAATGTGAAACACCTGTAAATGATTATTTGCAGGCGTTTTTTAAATTTATTTAATAATGATTAATTTATCATTAAACTGTTTAAGATTTTAAATAGAATGAAATCAAACGTGTTAAGAAAACCGCTTTCTATATTGGTGGTATTTACTTTGATGATGCTGATCAACAAATTTTATATGAAAGTGGTAAGAACATTGATAAACGTCCTTATCGCGATATCGTTAGTTATCACCCCATTAATGAAGGTCGGAGTGAAGTGACGGAAAATACCTTATCACGTGCCGTTGTTGATGGTGCCTTGTTAGGAGATATTAGTGCTCTAAAAGGAGCAAAACCACGTAGCAAACAATATAAATATGTAGAAAAATTAACAGTTGATATTACGTTTAACGATGGTGCTAATTTTGAAGATGTGATTGTGAAAGATAGTAAGGGAAATATTATTTTAAACGAAGCTGGCTACAAGGCATTTAATAACTTATGTGCTAAGTTAGACGCAATTTTGCAACAAAATAATGATAAATAAGAGTATTAAAAAAGCTATTTCAATTATGAAATAGCTTTTTTTGTTATTTAATATTATGCTTTTAACATCGCACCAGTATGAGCATCAACTACCCAAATTGGTTCATTACTCTTAGATGAAGCATCGTATACAAAGTAACGATTATTATCAACTTTCTTAATGTTGTAACTAGTAACAGCATTACCATCAACTTGCTTAAGTTCACTATTAATATGTTGTACCATTTGGTCATTATTTTGATTACTATTAGTTATTGAACTTGAGCTTGTTGTTACTGAATTAGTCGTAGTAGTAACTGTTGGTGTTGGACTTACACTAGTTTTTGTTGCTACTTGCTTATTAGTAGTAGGTGTTGTAACAGCCTTGTTAAAGCTTTGGCTAGGATTAATCTTATCGTTGTTAGTTAAGTATTGTTGACTGATATTATTACCTTTTTTAATAGTTAAAATCGCATGATTATGGTTAACGTTACTTAACTTAATAACGGTTCCGACTTGTAAGCTATTTGGATTAATAATTCCATTAGCGGCTGCAATTACACTTGGCTTAATGTTGTAGTGCATGCCGATTGCCCACAATGTATCACCACTTTTAACGGTATAAGTACCATCATTATTTAATTTGGTAATCATCGCTGGCGTAGTTGCATGCCAACTGGCAGCATGAACATGACTAGTAGCCATTAATGGTACTAAGAGGGCACTTGCAATAGTGGTTGTAACTAACATTTTCTTGTTTTGTAACATCTTAATCTCCTCACTTTCTCCTTCACCTATATTTTACCTGCATTTGTCTTTAAAAACGTGTTTTTATTCTCTATAATTTTGCAAAAAAGGATCGCAATTAAGTAGGAGACACGGTATACTTAAGCAATGATAAATTATTTTTGCGGAGGAAATAACCATGGCACGGATTTATTTAGGGACACCATTTTTTAATGAAAAACAACAACAACGTGTAAAAATTGCCCAACAATTATTAATGCAAAATCACACGGTTGATGATGTGCATTTTCCATTTGATTATCAATATAAGGGCGCTTCCGTTGTTGATCCCAAGGACGGTTTATTTGGTAGTTTGGAATGGCAGGTAGCAACATACCGGAATGATATGAACGCGATTGCCCAAGCTGATTTAGGCGTTTTTCTCTATGATTTAGATAATGTCGATGATGGTTGTGCCTTCGAAATTGGTGCATTACGGCAAGCACAAAAACCAGTGGTAACTGTCTTTTGTGGTGAAAAGGATAATTATTCCTTGAACTTAATGATTGCCCAAGGTTCGAATATGATGATTAAACAACAAGAAGCTTTAGCCGTTGATGGCGCTAATAGTTTAGCAAAGATTGATTTTAATCATATTATTAATACACCAGTTGCACCATATCCAGTATTTTAGGTATCAAAAAAGCTGTTAGTAATGATTACTAACAGCTTTTTCAACTAAATTATTATTTTTCAACTGATGCTAAGCCCATCTTCTTACGACCAGCTTTGAACCATGGGGAAACAGTGAAAGCAAGAATATCATTGATAACATAGATACTTGAGTTAACCGCCATGGCTAAGCTTGCGCCGCCTTGGGCAAAGGTAATACCCCATAAGATTAATTGGAAAATACCACTGAAGAACCACCAGATGTATTGGTTATTGTAACGTAAGAAGCACATAATGCCAGCCGTTAAACTAACAGCGAAGCTTAATCCATCAATCCAAGGACGAGGGTCATTAGTGTACTTACCAATTAAGATTGCTGAAACAACCCATACAATAATTGTAGCGGCAATCGCAAGCACCCATTTACCACCAGTAAAGGTTTTAATGTGGTGAACTGTTTCATCATTCCAAGATTTAACCGCAAAAATAACTGGGAAATCAAGCGTTACCATATAAGCAACTTGTTCAAAGCAAGAAAGGTAGTTCTTTGCTTTAATACCAATATAAATTAAACAACATGCACTAATAATACCAAGAATCCCATTAACACTCTTAGCAGCGTTAATTGATAAAATACATAATACCCCAATCATCGTTCCGAAGAATGTCACGACGGCAACAGTATTAATTTTGCCACTTACTAGGGTCATGATTTGACAACCTAATGCGAACCACCATAAGTAGTAGTTTTGTTGTGGCCAACCGCTGATTTGATGTCTGAACCACCGGAAGGGATGATTAAACATCGTTAATTTTGCTTGATCTTCCATGTATGTATAACCTCACTTTAAAAATTTAAAAGATAATTTCCGGAAACAATATATATTGTATACTTTTTTAAAATTAATACAATATGTTGTGTTAAATTTAATTTGAAAAAATTTGTTAAGACTTGCTATAATTGAAAAGCTGGTATTTATTAGATTTATCAAACATTAAAGATAAGAAAGGAGTTATCGAATGATTATTTTTTTACGGAAAGCATTATTAACTGATATTGATAACATTATGTTGGTAATTGATAATGCCAAGGAATTATTAAAACAAGACGGTAGTTCCCAATGGCAAAATGGTGAACCAAGCCGCCAAACTTTTATTAATGATATTAAACGTGGTGAATGCTACGTTCTAACCGTTGAAGGCAAAGTAGCCGGCGTAACCACTGTTTACGAAAAACCTGACGCTAATTATGAAACCATCCATGAAGGCCAATGGCAAAGTAATGAACCATACGCAACCTTACATCGGGTAGCTATTTCTTCTAATTATCGTGGTCAGCACTTATCTGATATTTTATTTACGTCATTATTCAGTTTGATTTATAGCAAAGGTTTTCGTTTTGTGCGGCTTGATACCCATCGTAAAAACAAACGTGTGCAACACATCGCTGAAAAGTGGGGCTTCCAATACCGGGGCTTAATCACCACTGATAAGAAAGCTGATGCCGTTGACCGTGAACGCTTAGCTTATGAATTGGAATTAAATTAATGATAAATAAACAGGATCCAAATAGGATCCTGTTTTTATTTTGTAACTAAGTAATTTTTAACTGAATCTAATTGATGTAACCATACATATTCTTCAAACGTCATGTCTTTGCCAAAGTTAAATGACGCGTCAGCATTCACATAATTCTTCATAAACGCATATTTAAGATCACGTTTAATTTGTGGATCATTAATAAAAGTGTTGCGGTAATCAGGATTAATAGTAATTAAGTATAAATATTCGGTTCGAAATTGATTAATAAAGTGGGTAAATAATTTATTACAAATACTTTTTTGCGATAATTGTTGTTTTAAATTAGCTAATTTTTCTTGTGGTGTTAATTTATGATCTTTAGCAAATAATTTTTGATTAAAAGCAATTTGAATTTGTGGATCAAGTTGGTTAATTTGCTTTTGGATAGTAATCATACTTTGGTATTCATCTCTTTGTTTAGCTAAATGATTTTGATGGGTTTGGATTGCTAAATTAGCTTCAGCTTGCAAATCAAGCTTTTTAGCAATTGTTATCATATATTGATTAATTCGTTTGCTAATTTCATGTAAGAAAAACAACAAGAAACAGGTGTGATAAGCTGACGTTTTTTTATCACGCTTAATCTCATTTTCAACTGCGCGTTGTTTAACAACCATTGATTGGTCACATACTTCACGAAAATAACGACGGAAGGTTTCAATACTAGGAATTAATGCTGGATTATATGATTTGATGACAGCATTATATAGTTCAATGATTGTGTAATTATCATTCGGCAAATAGACTTTAGCGATTTCGAATAATTGAAATTTATTCATTCAATACTACTCCTGATTACATTTGTTAAGTGTCGTTACTATAAAATAATACTCCTCTTATATCATATCTAAACATATTTTTCGCAAATATGCATTCATCATGAAATTAAATTAAAATAATTAAACAAATATTATTGATTTTTATGTTCATATGATTAAAATAATTAGTGTATTGAAAGCAAAAATGCAAAAAATACGTTTATGAATTTAATACCATAATTATTTAAATTATTGTTAAATTGAGTTTTGTTTAGTAATCAATTTTATTAATAGTAATAGCAATAATTAAATAATTTTAGGAGGATGCAATATGTTTAAATTTAGTAAATCTAAAGCAATGTTGATGACCGCCATTACTGCTGCACTAATGATGGCATCACGGTTCATGCGGCATCAATCAACAATAATACTGTTGTTAAGGACACGTTCAAAGCTAACAGTGTAGCCACGGTTCGCAAAGCAATGCAAGCCCAAGGCTTAAACGTTAATGATGTTAACGGCAAATACATTGTACGTGCTGGCGATACATTAAGCGTAATTGCTGAAGCAGCCCATATGACCGTTGCGCAAATCGCTAAGGAAAACAACATCAGTAACGTTGACATGATGTACATCGGTCAAGTCTTATTCTTGAATGCTGGTGTTGATACTAACGTTAATAAGGGTGTTGCTAACAACCCAGTCGTTAGTGATAACATTGCTAACACCACGATTGGTACTGGCGCAGCTGCTATCATGAACAGCGCTAACAATACTTACAATTACGTTGGTA
>CAWUZD010000058.1:0-10128 GCA_963926925.1 uncultured Lactobacillaceae bacterium | reverse complement strand
TAAACATAAAATTAAAGATATCACTGATGATGTGATTGAAACGAGTGGTGCTTTGTTAGAAACATCAGGCGTTGATGTTGATAAAGCAACCTCCCAAGCACCAACTGCGTCAACTAAGGCAGCTACTGAAACAACTAACGAAGATGGCGAAGCACAAGTAATGCCAACAATTGCTGAAGAAAAGAAGAATAAGCAAAAATTAGCTGAAGATAAAAACTTCAAGTGCCCCGTTTGCCATACCGTTTTAGCATATGGCACTAAAATATGCCCTAATTGCGGTAGTAAAATCTTTTATCGTGACATGTCACATACTTTTTGGAATGAAAGAAAAATAAAGTTATTACAACAAAGTGGTGCCATCACTCATGAGTAAAACAGTTTCGCAACTTAGTTTTACGGGACAATGGACATTATGGCTATTTTTAATTGGAAGTAGTTTATTTGCAATTAGCATTATTTGGTGGTTAATTGCCTGGCTATTTAAATTAAAACGTAATCGGCGCTTAGCCGGTCGGACAATTATTATTACATTTATTGCAACAATCATCGCTATTATTGCAAATGCTTTTTGGGGGTAAACTAACGATGATGGCTTTATCAATTCATCCCGAATACGCCTGGGAGATTTTTACTGGTGAAAAAACAATTGAATACCGTTCATGGCAAACCAATTATTGCGGTCCGTTATTAATTTGTGCCACTGCGCATAAAAAACGTGGTTACATTGCTGGTCATGCGCTATGTGTAGCTTACTTAGAAGATATTATTACATATGGTCCGCATGATTATGGCTGGCAACTAGCACCATTTGTTGAAGGTAAGTCTTATCATATTGAACCATTTCCAGTGAAAGGTCAATTAAAATTATTTACTGTTGATGATGCTAAAATTCATCGTGTCAGTTGGGAATGGCAACATGATCTTAATTCAGATGTAGCCCAACAATGGTTAACTGCTGTTATTGAACCGTTAATATACTAAAAAGGAATCGTATTACGATTCCTTTTTTAATATGCGACTATAATAAATAATCATTAATAGTAAAATAACACTTGCCACCCAAATCGTCCGCAAATGCATAAATTGTTGAATAATTGCTGATAAAACTGCGCCACTAATAAAGCAACCAACAATGCCAATATAAACTAAACCAGCATGTAAATAAGTATTATCATGTGTTAAAAAGTATTTACTCCACGAAATCGCGAAATGCTTAAAATTACCCGTTGAGTAAACAACATTATAACTAACGCCACGATCACTACTAAATGCTGTTGTTTGCATCGCTAGTGTACATGACAAAAAAAGAACAATTATCATATTTGAAAATGACTTAGGCAAAAAACCAATTATTAAACAAACCACGACGTTCGGCCATAAAATCGCAATCCGTGAGTAATTATCAAGTTTTTCATTAATAATAGTAATAATAATTGCACCTAAACCAAAACCAATTAATGAAGCTAAATCAGTAAAAAATGCTGTCCACTGCCGATAAGCTAAACTCGCACTTAATAAAACAATATTTCCTGTCTGCGCTCCTGATAACACATTACCGCGTTGGATAAATGAATATGAATCCAAAAAGCCACCGATAAATGTTAACAAACCAGCTAGACCAGGTGATTGATAAATATCTTTTGTTTTCATAATTATCAAAATTCCTTATATGGTATTCACTAATAAGTATAATATATTCACACCCAAAGCCCTATGATAATTACTTGCTTTATTAAATAGATTTGCTATAATTTTTCTGTATGTGGAGAGTTGGCAGAGCGGTAATGCACCGGACTCGAAATCCGGCGAACCAACTAATGTTGGCGCGCAGGTTCAAATCCTGTACTCTCCGTTGATAATATGTAAAATTAAGCACATTGATGTTGAACATTGATGTGCTTTTATTTATGTTTTTTATCAAATTCTATTCTTTTAATTATTCGTTTTGATAATTCATATTCATCAATAGTTATTAAGTGATCATCTAATAATTCCATTAACTCATTAAGTTCATCTTGTAACTTTTCACATAGTTCATCGTTGTTATTCATTTAATCATCTCATTTACAAGGTATTACATTATAATAAAAAAAGCAAAGTATCTGCGATACTTTGCCCTGATTTTGAAGAGGAGATTTTCATAAAAACTGAAAATGTTTCTAACAAAAATATTAGGATATACTTTGATTATATGTTAATAATTGCTATATCATAATCCTATATTATAACTTTAATAATTTTATAATAATTATAATACTAATATATAAGATTGATTTTTTGCCACTGTGTTCTTAAACTACCCTGTTCATCAAATGGATAATCCAAAACACGATTTACTTCATCATAATCCCAAATTGCACCTTGTGCTTTTACCATAAATTGTTGATTAGTATTCTTATTAGTAAATTGCCAACCTTTAACATGCTGATCATTAGTAATAATTGGCTCTAATACCCACTTTTGACCATTTAGGCAAAAAGAAACCATTGCCAAAATTTTAAGATAATATGCTAATTCAGCTAATGATTTAAATTTATGATCATCATTTTGCATCATAATCTTCCTCTAAATTAAACTTTATGTATTAAAACAAATGCTTTTTTGCTATTATTAATTGATGATAAAAATAGAAATGGTTGATTTTAAATTATGGTAGATTACTTATTAAACAATATCTTTTTTGTATTTTCAGCAATGCTTGAACTAAGTTTTGGTATTATTTTAATCCATACAATACGTCATCAAGATAGTCATATTGCTTATCCAAAGGCCTTCATTAGTTTTTGGGGCTTATTTTACTCATGGACACCCAACTTTGTTGACCTTAACCTTCCACTCAATTACCAATACCATCTTGCTCTCATGCCCCGTTGGCAATTAGTAATTATCACTTTAATTATTTTTGGCTTAGTTTTTAGTACCACTAACTTTGTTGTTATCATGCTTGCCAAATTACTTACACGGCACCGTTAAGCCATGATGAACCGGGCGGCATTAAAGATTGTTACGCCAATCAAAGCAATAATCATCCAATTATAAATTGCATCCAAGCCTTTATCACTAGCACGACGATTAATAATTGTACCAACAAAACCACCAATAATAGCTGCAATAATCACCGCAATCATAATTGCTGGATTAAAGTTAATTTGATACTTACCACTACCAATAAAGACGGTTAATAACTTCATCAATTGTGAGAAGAAAATAATTCCGACTGAGTAAACCGCTGCTTCCCGCATTTTGAATGAGAATAAGATCATTGTTAACGCAACGTTAACAGGACCACCACCAATGCCTAAGAAAACGGAAAACGTACCTAAAAATAGTCCTAAAAGGAGAATTACGAATAAATTGCAGATATGAAAAGTACGGATACGTTTCTTGTTTAATGAATATACCAAAACACTAATCAACATGATACATAACATGATTGATTGGATAATTTTGGAATATGCTGGACTAACTAATTTAACAAATTCTACTAGTAACCATTGTCCTAAAAAGCCCCCAGCAATCGCACCAGCTGAAACTGACAACAACACTTTAAAATTAAATGAAAAACCCCGCTTTATTTGACGAATTACCGCTACTACTGCCATTGTAAAAACGGCTAATGATGAATAAAAATTAACCGTTGCGGTTGATAAATTTCCCACCAAATCAAACATTGGCTTAATAACAACGCCACCACCTAAACCAGTTGATGACCCCGCCACTGTTGCAACAATCACAATCAGTGCATATAAGATAATTTTAAACATATTATTACCTCTTACTTATTTCTTGTAACGACTTTGTATTATAGCACTTGTTAGCACTTCTGCCCATTTTATTGCTTACTAAAAATAAGTTAATTAAGCGAAATGGTTCTCATTTAAACATTATTACTATAAAATATAGTATATAAATAACAAGCGAGGCATAAAAATGAAAGAAGTCACAATTGGTAAATCAGATGTAAAATCAACACCACTCGGCTTTGGAACAAACGCGGTGGGTGGTTGGAATCTTTTTCCAAATTTAAATGATGAAAATGGTAAAGAATTGGTCAGAACCGCCTTAGATGCTGGCATTACCTTCATTGATACCGCCTTTGCTTATGGTTTAGGTCATTCAGAAGAATTAGTCGGTGATGCTATCCAAGGTTATGATCGGTCAAAATTCGTAATTGCTGATAAAGCTGCTCAAGACTTTTCAACTGGTGAAAAAGTTATTCGGAATGATCCAAAATTCCTCAAAGAAGCGGTTGATAAAGCGTTATTACGGTTAAAGACTGATTATATTGATATTTTCTACATTCATCATCCTGATAATGTTACGCCTAAAGATGAAGCCGTTGCTGCTTTAGCTGAAATTAAAAAAACTGGTAAGATTCGGGCAATTGGGGTTTCTAACTTTTCGTTAGCACAATTAAAAGAAGCTAATAAGAATGAACAAGTTGACATTATTCAAAATGAATATAGTTTAATTCATCCCTATGGTCAAAATGATTTATTACCATATGCACATGAACACCATATTTCATTATGCCCATTCTTCTCATTAGCTTCAGGATTATTAACTGGTAAGTATGATCATACGGTTACCTTTCCCGAAGGTGATATTCGTCATTATAACCCTGATTTTACTGAACCACGTTTTTCACAAATCATTGATAAAGTGGATCAATTAAAACCAATCGCTGCTAAATACAACGCGACGGTAACCCAATTAGTATTAGCATTTTATATTGCTGATCCTGATGTAACCATTGCCTTACCAGGTGCAAAACGTGTTGATGAAGTCATTAGTAATGCTAAAGCGATGGGCATTGATTTAAGTAATGATGATTATCAATTTATTGAAAACTTATTTAAACCTTATCGTGCTGAAGTTTAGTTTTTAGAAGGAGGATATTAACAATGAAATTAAATCAATTTGCGCATTATACCCCTAACCTAACAACCCAACAACAAGAATTAATGAATATTGGTTTAATTAATATTGATTTCAAAAAACAAACATTTACTGATAATTTAACCTTCATGATTAATCAACTATTTCCAAGTGATTACAGTGCAACGGCTAAATTAGAACATCAACAACGCATTTTATTAAGTGATGATATTGATTTAGCAACCTTTTTACAACAACAGCCATGTGAAATGCCAGCTAATTATTTCAATAACATGACATTACAATTATTAGGCTTTGTTGTTGACGATGACTATCAATTAAATGATGCTGCTAATTTCATGCAAAAAATTAGTTTACCAACCATTAAGCACACTTTACATGATAATGATGATTTAGTTAGTGCTTTTTATACCCTTTTAAACATGCGGACACCACGGAATTTAATTTTCCTTGATGATTTAGCTAATCATGGTTTCTTTAATGACATGCTTGATAATGATCATCCCCGTTTTATTTTCTTTAACGGTAAATCACAACCTGTTTTTGACAAGAGCAAGTTTATTCAAGAAGTTGTTTATGTCGAATCACCTTTGGATACTGACCATGATGGCAAACGTGATTTATTAGCAACGACCATTATGCGGCCAGTTGAAACCGAAAAAGGGCTTAAGGTCCCAGCCTTATACACTGCTGATCCATACTTCTGTGGCGTTAATGAACAAGCAACTGATAAAGCTACCCATGACGTTAACTATCGCTTGCAAGTAAAGGATACCAAGTCTGTTAAGGAACCACACTATCAATATCAGGCCGCTAATTTACCAGCAGCACGTGTCCCTGCTGGTGAACAAAAGTACAGTGATCTTAATAGCATTGCTGGCAGTGATAATCGTGTCTATACATTAAATGAATACTTAAATGCCCGTGGCTTTGCGAGCGTCTATGCTGGTGGCATTGGCACACGTTATTCTGATGGGATTCGGACTACTGGTGGTGTTGACGAAATTATTTCTACCATTGCGATTATTCAATGGTTACATGGTGACCGGAAAGCTTACACTAATAAAACTGATAATATTGAAATTAAAGCATGGTGGTGCACTGGTAATGTAGCAATGACGGGGCGGTCATACCTTGGCACCCTTGCAACAGCAGCCGCTACCACTGGCGTAGCCGGTTTAAAGACAATTATTTCTGAAGCTGCTATTTCTTCTTGGTATGATTATTATCGTGAAAATGGCTTAGTCGTTGCTCCTGAAGCATGTCAAGGTGAAGATACCGATGTTTTGGCTGTTTTCACTGGTAGTACTCGCCAAGATGCTGGCAAATGGCGTGAAGTTAAAGCTGCTTTTGATAATGAATTAGATAATTTAAGTGCCGGTCAAGACCGCGAACATGGTAATTACAATACCTTCTGGGACGAACGTAACTATCGAAATCATGCTGATAATATCAAGTGTGATGTCGTTTATGTTCATGGTCTTAATGATTGGAATGTTAAACCACGCAATGTTGAAAAAATGTGGCAAAAATTGCAAAACTTACCAATTAACCGCAAGTTAATTTTGCATCAGGGTCAACATATTTACATTAATAATATGCAATCAATCGACTTTAATGACATGATGAACTTATGGTTAAGTTATGAATTACTTGGTGTTGATAATAATGCTCCACAAGTAATTCCGAATGTTTTGATTCAAGATAATGTCACGCCAGAAACATGGCATACTTACCAAGATTGGCAAAGTAATTACTATCATACTTATTATCCACAAACTGATGAACACTTAACCATCACTGCCCAAGACGGCGAAGCAAGTTTTGTTGATAATGGTGTTGCTACATTCCTTAAGAATTGCAATGACGATTTAAAGTGGCAATATGAATTATTAAAAGATAATTCGGCTTATAAAGCTAACCGGCTGATTTGGAAAACAACGCCATTTAGACATGATGCTTACTTATGCGGTGTGCCCAAAGTAACCTGTCGGGTTAAAGTAAATCAAAATACTGGTTTACTTTCAGCCCAATTGGTTGATTATGGTGAAGCAAAAAGGTTTGGCATTTCACCAAGCTTAATCGCTAAAAATGCCATCCAATTATCAGTCTATGGAGCAACTGATAACTTAATGGAATTCCAATTAACCACCGCAACCTCATTCAAGCAAATTGCAAAAGGCCATATTAATTTACAAAATCAACATAATAATTGGCAAAATGATCCGGTTATTCCTAATCAATGGGTTGATGTCACCTTTGAATTACAGCCAACTCATTATCATCTTTTAACTGATCACCAATTAGGATTAGTAATTTATGCAACTGATATGGCAATGACCTGCCGTGGCAAAAATGAAGACCAATACACTATTGACTTAGCTCATACTAAGATTGATATTCCATTCTTAGATAAACAATAACTTTGCATAACAAAAAGCGTGAAGATATTTTATCTTCACGCTTTTTTTATTTACCATCCATCCAACCACCATCAATGGTTAAGACAGTACCATGAATATAACTAGCCCGATCACTTAATAAGTATAACGTTGCATCAGCTATTTCTTCAGGTAATGCATATCTTTTAACCGGAATTTGTTGTGCTACTTGTTTAGCAATTGCACCATCACCGGCAAAATCCGCACTTGTCATCGCAGTTTTCACAGCACCGGGTGCAATACAATTAGCACGAATTCCCTGACTTGCATAATCAAAATCTAATTGTTTAGTAAAACCAATAATAGCATGCTTAGAAGATGTATAAGCAGCACCACCGCCACCAGCCATCATCCCAGCAATTGATGCCATATTAACAAAAACACCATGATGCTGTTTTAACATTAATGGTAATACCGTTTTAGTAACTGCAAATAATGAATACAGATTAGTTTTAATAATCTTATCCCATAACGCAAAATCAGTCGCTAATAACGGTTTGTAATCATCAAGTATCCCAGCAGTATTACATACAAAATCACATGTTTTTAAAAAACATAATGCTTTGTTCACAGCAGTCACTGCTAACTGTTCATCAGCCAAATCAGCTTGCACAAACTGAAAATGATTACCAAACTTCGCAAAGTCATGCAAAGCCGATGATGTGTTGATATCAATACCAACAACATCACAACCGTTTTGGAGTAATAAATTAGCTTGTTGAAAACCGATTCCTGAAGCAACGCCGGTAACAATTGCTTTTTTATTTTTAAAACAATTAGTCATCAACGATAACCCAATCATCAGCTGAAATATCACAGCTATTTGGTTCAAAAACTGAAAGTTGTGGTTCTTCATCAGTTCTGATTAAAAAGTGTGGATGAACTGCTTCCCCATTATATTCATCGTTAACTTCAAAAATATATTTTTCACCGCCATTCCAAGTTTTACGAATGGCTTTTTTGCCAGCTTTAATTTGTGGTAATACTTCTTCAAATGTCATTTTACAAACCTCCTTTTTATTTACTTAAATCAATTCTTTTCGCGATAAAGTAAAACACAACTGACCCAAGGGTTACTGAAATAAATTCACCAAGTGCTGTTGTTAAATACGTTATTAAAAACGGTAAATGATTAGTAATATGCAATTCTAAAGCAATTGTCCACATCATTAACGTATTAATAATCGGTGCAACTGCTAATTTAGCAACCAGCCGATGATAATGTTTAGCAATCAAATATGTAAGTGTTGTTGCCACTAAAGTACTTAATGAACCAAAGACAATATCAATAATCCCCATTGGTGACCATAAATTAGCAATCACACACCCAATTGTTAAAGCCCAAATATAACGTTTATTAAATGCTGCTAAGTTAGTTAACATTTCTGATAATCTAACTTGGATAGCACCATATCCAAATGGCGCAATGATTAATGTGATAACTGCATATAAGGCAGCAATTGCTGCCCCTTTCGTCAAATTAATTAATTTGCTGTTATGCATTTTAATACATCTTCATGTAGTGATCACGTTCCCATTGTGATACTTGTTGTAAGTATTGTGACCATTCTAATTCTTTAGAATCAACGAAACTATGATACAAATGTTCGCCTAAGGCATCAATTACAACTTGATCATGTGATAATAATTCTAAAGCATTATGTAATGTTGATGGTAAGTCTTCAATGTGTTCCAAGTGCCGTTCTTCATCGGTCATTTGGTAAATATTCCGTTCAACTCCTGGTTGTGGATCTTCACGGGCTTGTAAACCATTTAAACCAACTGATAACGCAACAGCACATGCTAAGTATGGGTTAGCAGTTGGATCAACACTTCTTAATTCCAAGCGGGTACCCATGCCTCGTGATTGTGGAACACGAACTAATGGGGAACGATTCTTAGCTGACCATGCCACATAAACAGGTGCTTCATAGCCTGGTACTAAGCGTTTATATGAGTTAACCGTTGGGTTCATAATAGCAGTAAAGGCCCGGGCATGCTTCAACAAACCAGCTAAGAAGTAATAAGCAGTTTGTGAAAGTTGTTCCTTACCGTTAGGATCATAGAAAGCATTGCCATCTTCATTAAATAAACTCATATTTAAATGCATTCCTGAACCGTTAATACCATCCAATGGTTTAGCCATAAAGGTTGCATATAAACCGTGCTTCCGCGCAATTGTCTTAACAACTAATTTGAAAGTTTGAATATTATCAGCGGCTTCCAAAACATCAGAATAACGGAAATCAATTTCATGTTGGCCAGGTGCTACTTCATGGTGACTAGCTTCAACATCAAAGCCCATTTCTTCTAATTCCAAAACGATATCACGCCGGCAGTTTTCACCCATGTCTAATGGCGCAAAATCAAAGTAACTACCATGGTCATTAAGCTTAGTAGTTGGTTGATTATTTTCATTCATCTTAAATAAGAAAAATTCAGGTTCAGGACCAATATTAAATGATGAAAAACCAGCCTTTTTCATTTGTGATTGCACACGAATTAAATTATTCCGTGGATCACCCATGAATGGCGTGCCATCTGGATTATGAACACTGCAAATTAACCGGGCAACTTTACCATATTGGTTTTCCCATGGGAAAATTAACCAAGTACTTAAATCTGGATAAAGTAACATATCGCTTTCTTCAATCCGGGCAAAGCCTTCAATTGAAGAACCATCGAACATTACTTTGTTAGCTAATACATTATCAAGTTGACTAATGGGTACTTCAACATTTTTAATAATGCCGTTAATGTCAGTAAACATTAACCGTAAAAATTGAAC
>CAWUZD010000057.1:0-9513 GCA_963926925.1 uncultured Lactobacillaceae bacterium | reverse complement strand
CTGGTTTTTCAATGGTCTTATAATTTAATAAATCTTGCAATTGTTGATAAAGCAAGTCTGTATCAAATGATAAGGGATGATCATAGTTAATTTTTTCACGTTCAGCAAATGGAAGATTACTCTTCTTGTAGTATGAATCTTCTTCCAACAGCAAAATTGATTGTCCTGAAAATTTATCAAAAATTGCTCGACTAACTGTTGTTTTACCACTAGCTGATCCGCCAGCCACCCCAATAACGATTGGATGTTTTTTATTCATAATAAAGTGTGCCTCCCTTAGCATTTATTTATAATAAAACCGAGGAAATGGGATTCCCTCGGTTTTGTTTTAATCTAAACCTAAACTAGCGCTCTTTTCAAGATGTTGTTCATATGTGCGTGAGTATGTTACCTTACCTGTCTTCAAGTTAGCAACGAAGTATAAGTAACCTTTATCACGATCTAATGGATGTAAAACAGCTTGCATTGAATTCAAACTTGGAGAGTTAAATGGTCCTGGTCCGAATCCTTTATGTGTGTATAAGTTATAAGGTGAGTTAACTTTAATATCCTTATATGTTAATTCATTCTTATGCTTATTCAACGCATACATTACTGAAATATCTGATTGTAATGGCATTCCAGCAGCAATCCGGTTTAAGAATACACCTGCAATCTTACGCCGGTCCTTATCAGTTACACCTTCACGTTCAACCAATGAAGCAAGAGTTAAGAATTGTTGGACAGTAAGGTTATCTTGCTTAATTTGTGAATAATATGGTTTTAACACATCATTTTCAGCCTTAACCATTTGTGTCACAACGTCTTCCAAACTTTCACCTTTATAGACGCTATAAGTTAATGGATATAGATATCCTTCTAAGTGATATCTTACATCTTTTGAATCCATTGATGATGATAACAGTTCTGGATACTTTTTAGCAAGTTTATTTAAGAATTTTTGGTTCTTCATCAATGCTAAGAATTGTTTCTTAGTAAAACCAGTCTTACTATGTGTCTTTTGAATAACATCACCAATTTGATCAATTGTTACGCCTTCACGTACCAAAATCTTTGCAATTGCTTGTGATTGAGCAGTTGTCCCATTTTGAAGTTCAGTCAAAATTTCATCCATACTCATTGATTGCTTAAAATTATACGTGCCGGCTTGGAAATCAGTATAGTTATGAACACGAGTATAATAATTAAACACGGTACTACTACGAATAACCTTATCTTTTTGTAAGATGCGGCCAATTTGCTTATTAGTAGCACCAACAGGAATATCAACAGAGACAATCCGATTATTGTTAGCATTCACTGGTTTAAATGCAATTTTTACATAACGAAATCCCATAAATACTACAATCACAAATAAAGTTAGTAAAACACCAACAATCCAATAAACGAGATGATTAACTACCTTTTTTTCATCATTGCGTACTGATTCAACTGTGGGTTTACGCCGTGAGCGCCGTGATTCATGATCATCGTTATTCACAATCCAATATCTCCTTGCCTGTTACTTATGCATTATTGTTTAACATTATATCAATTCATAATATCAATTAGTAGTCGTATTAACTAAATCTTAACGAACTTGTGCGTCAAGATCAGTTTCTAAGTGCTTGATAATCTTGTTCATTGCACTATTAACTTGGTCTTCTGTTAATGTTTGTTCACGATTTAAGAATACTAATGTGTAAGCTAATGATTTCTTACCTTGAGCAATATTTTCACCAGTATAAACGTCAAACAATGTTACTGCTTGTAAGTAAGCACCACCATTTTTAATAATGACGTCTTTTACTTGTTCGTTAGTAAGGTCAGCATCAACTAACAACGCAATATCACGATCAACAGTTGGGAATTTTGGTGTTGGTTGTGATTTAATGCTTTGTTTTGGTAAAGCTAAGATTTGATCCATATTTATTTGGAAAACATAAGTTGCTGGAATTGCATAGGCCTTAGCAATTGTTGGGTGAACTTGACCAACAAAACCAACTAATGTATCACCAACATAAATATCAGCAGTCCGACCTGGGTGCATTTGTAAGCGGTCCTTAGTAGCACGATATGTGATGGCACCTTGCAAATGATAATTACTCAATAAGAAGTCAACAACTCCCTTAATATCATAAAAATCAACAGCCCGTTTTGTCGTATTCCAACCATTATCAACTGCCAAACCAGTCATGGCTCCGGCTACATATGCTACTTCAGTTGGACGTTTTTCATTTTCGTCATCTTTTAAGAAGACTTTACCTTGTTCATATAAAGCAACATCGGTTTGCTTACGTGCAACGTTATAAGCAATGTCATTTAATAAACCGCTCACTAAGTTTTCACGTAAGTAAACATGTTCATTTGTCATTGGCCAAGCAACTTTAGTTGGATAACTAGTAGCTTGCATGAATTGGGTTGCCTTTTCTTCAGTAGTCAAAGCATAACTAATTGCTTGATCCAAACCAGCACTTTCTAAGTAATGGCGTGTATCACGGAGTAATTGTTGTTGTTCATCCAAAGCACCAGTTGTCATTGCCATTGTTGGCAAGGTAGCTGGTAATTTGTCATAGCCATACAACCGTACAACTTCTTCAATTAAGTCAGCTTCAATGGTAATGTCCCAACGCCGTGGTGGCACACTAACTGAGAAAAGATCATCACTATTAGTTACTTCAAAGCCTAACCGTTTAAAAATGCTTTGCACTTCATCACCAGAAAGATGTGTACCTAAAACATGATTAATGCGGTCAAGGGAAATATCAATGACAACTGGTAATGGAGTAACACTGCTTGCACTTAAAGTACCAGTAGCAACATCACTGCCATTACTTAATTGGGTAATCAATTCAGCAGTTGCATCTAAAGCAGTATTAATATCAGCTAAATTAGTACCCTTTTCAAAGCGTGATGAAGCTGCTGTCCGACAATTATGCCGTTGTGCCGTTTTCCGAACACTAGTAGCATCAAAACTAGCTGATTCAAGAATAATATTAGTAGTTTGATCACTAACTTCACTATTAAGACCACCCATTACTCCTGCTAATGCAACTGGTTTTTCACCATCAGCAATCACAATATCATCACTGTATAATTCGTGTTCTTTTTCGTCTAATGTAACTAATTTTTCACCTTTGTGAGCATAACGAACATTAAGTTCATGTCCAGCAATTTTATCATAATCATAAGCATGCAATGGTTGTCCATAAGTTAACATCATATAGTTAGTAGCATCAACGATATTATTAATTGGACGAATGCCAGCATTCCATAACCGAATTTGTAACCACATTGGGCTAGCTTGAATTTTGACATTCTTAATAACACGTAATTGGTAACTTGGTGCTAACTTATCATCAGCAACATGGGCTGTTAATAAGTCAGTTACTTTAAGATCAGCATCTTCATTAACTTTGACTGTTTCAAAGTGTGGTTTTTGATCATAAATAGCGCCAACTTCCCAAGCAACCCCATGCATGCCTAATGCATCAGCCCGGTTAGGAGTAATTTCTAATGACAAAATTGGATCATCCATGCCTAAGTATGGGAAAACTGATGAACCAACTTGCACTGGTTCTTTAAATACATAAATGCCATCACTAAATTCTTTAGGTACAACAGCATCACTAAAACCAATTTCTTGTAAACCACAAATCATCCCATTAGATGCTTCACCGCGCATTTTGCCCTTTTTAATTTTAATATTGTTAGCAATCCGTGCCCCTGGCAAAGCAACAATGACATATTGATCTTTAGCAACATTAGGTGCACCACAAATAATTTGGGTAACTTCACCATTACCAACATCAACTTGGCAAATGTGCAAATGATCAGCATTTGGATGTTGTTTGACATCAAGAATATGACCAACAACAAGTTTCTTTAAACCAGCATCAGCAACGTGGGTACTATCAACTTCAATACCAGTCCGTGAAATCTTATCAGCTAATTGTTGGGGATCAACGTCTAATTGTAAGTATTCTTGTAACCAATGATATGAAACTTCCATACTAAATAATACCTCCCTTAAATTGATGTAAGAACCGTACATCGTTTAAGTAAAAATCACGAATATCAGTAATGCCATACTTGAGCATTGCAAACCGATCAATTCCTAAACCAAAGGCAAAGCCACCATAAATATCAGTATCAACGCCAGCTGCTTGTAATACATTTGGATGGGTCATGCCGGCACCAAGAACTTCAATCCAGCCACTGTACTTGCAGACAGGGCAACCTTTACCATCACAATTAAAGCAAGAAATATCAACTTCAACCGATGGTTCAGTGAATGGGAAGTAACTTGGACGGAAACGAATTTTACGATCAGTACCAAAAATATGATGAATTGCGTATTCTAAAGTACCTTTCAAATCAGACATCGTAATGTTCTTATCAATTACTTGACCTTCCATTTGGAAGAATTGGTGAGAATGCGTAGCATCATCAGTATCACGCCGGTAAACACGACCAGGACTAACCATTTTCAAAGGTCCTTGACTAAAGTCATGACTTTCTAATTCCCGTGCTTCATCTGGAGACATATGAGTCCGTAACAAAATATCATCTTTAATATAAAAAGTATCTTGCATATCACGTGCAGGATGATTCTTAGGAATATTTAACATTTCAAAGTTATGCCGTTCATCTTCAACTTCATAACCATCAACGACTTTGTAGCCCATCCCAATAAATAAATCTTCTAAATCATCAAGAATTTGATTAATAACGTGCGGAACACCGCGTTTAAGTGGCCGTGCTGGTAAAGTAACATCGATTGTTTCAGCAGCTAAAGCTGCATTCATTGCTGCTTGTTCAATTACTTGCCGTTGTTTTTCAATTGCATCAGTAATTTCATCACGCACTTCATTAGCAGCACTACCAACTTGTGGACGTTCCAAAGAATCAATATCACGCATACCACGTAAAATTGCTGTAATTGAACCTTTCTTTCCTAATACATTTACCCGAATTTGATTTAATTGTTTTAAATCATGTGCTTGTTGAATTTGAGGTAACGTTTCTTGAGACACTTGTCGCAATTGCGCTTGCAAATCCATAAATATAACCTCCTTTAATTACTAATAATAAATAAAAAAGCTTCATCCCATAAAGGGACGAAGCTTCGCGGTACCACCCTAATTTATAGTCAAAAATACTATACACTTATTAAATAACGGTTTTACCGGAGTCTTTTTTGATATTATCGCCCAAGATCAGCTTCGGAAATGAATTCGTTGTGTAATAATTAATTAGCTCGCACCATCCTAATCTCGCTGGATATTGTTAATCACAACTACTACTTTTCCTGCATTGCTTTTATTTATTATCAACTTTTAATAACAATCTTCATCGTAACCACTTGTCAGCCCAACAATGAACTGCTTCAATAGCCGTTCGTAAGTCGTCACCACGTTCAGTTAAACGATATTGAATCAATGAAGAATTAGAGAAAGTTTGGCGTTGTACCAACCCTTCATGTTCTAATTCCTTCAACCGTTCAACTAAAACACGGTCAGAACAAGCTGGTATATATTTAGTAAAATCTTTAAAACGTTGTGGTCCATTTTCAAGCAAAACGCCAATGATTAAGCCATTCCACTTTTTACCCAAAATAGAAAAGATTTTCATAAATTTAGGACATAAATGAAATTCATCATCATTGGCTTTACTTTGTTCTTTGGTAAAACCAATTGTTGCTGCTTTCATTTAAATAATCTCCATTAAATAAAACTATTCACAATATTGTAATATTTTATACTAAAAACAATATTAAGTAAATAAGATTTTAACCAATAAAATGTAATTTACGTTCTAAACGGTGCATTAATGGTTCAACAACTTCTTCAACAGCACAATAGTCATCGACCAATGAAACAACAAAACTTTCACGATACTTTGGTAATGCTGTTGTTGCACCCCACATGTGTTTGACAATAATATCCTTTTCCATTGGCGTCAACTTAGTAAGCCGTTCTGCATTCCGTAATGCCAAACGTGGATGTAATTGGTTATGCTTAGATAACGTTAAATGTGTGTTGCGCCAATCATAATAAAACAAATCATGCAATAATCCTGCACGTGCTAAAGCACGGGTATTTAAATGAAACTTCTTGCCAATTAAATAACTATAATATGAAACACTAATTGAATGTTTAAGGCGATTTGAATAGTAATGTTGTGGAAAAGCTGCTAAAGCTTTAACCGCATCCTTTGCTAATAAATCACTTACTAAAGCAACATATTCAGGATCATTACGCCATTGTTCCATTTTTTGTGTCATTATTTATGCGATACTCCTTATTTTATTAACCAAAACATCAGAATACCAGCTGCAACGGCAACATTCAAAGATTCTGCTTTACCTTTAATCGGGATATATAAGTTGTGATATGTCTTTGTTAACAAATCAGCACTCATCCCGTGACCTTCATTACCAACAATTAATGCAAAGTTTTCACGAGGTTCAATATCTCGATAAGGTACAGCTTGATCATTTAATTCAGAACCGTAAACTGGTATATCTTCAGCTTTAAAACGATCAACAACTTCATTTAAATCAGCATGTAAAACCGCAATATGAAATTGACTGCCTTGCATTGAACGTAATACTTTAGGATTGTATTCATCAACACTACCATTTCCTAAAATAACGCCAGCAAAACCTGCGGCATCAGCACTTCTTACCATAGTACCAACATTACCAGGATCTTGGACACGATCTAATAATAACCAAGCTCCTTCAAAATGTTGTGGTAATTCTTGTTGTGGTAAACCAACAATTGCAAAAATACCTTGTGGTGTTTCAGTAGTTGCTAATGCTTTCGCAACTTCAGGTGAAATTAAAGTTATTTTATCATAAAAACGACGTAAAATTGGTTCGTTAGCATACTTAGAAGTAGTATAAATCATTTCAACATCGGCTTGCGCATGAATAGCGTCAACTACCAAATGCCAATCTTCAAGTAAATACTTACCTTCACGCCGTTGGTATTTCTTTTGTGTTAATTTTTTAATTTGTTTAATTTGATCATTTTTAGCTGATTCAATGTAATGCATTATTAAATTAGGTTCTCCTTAATTTTTGTTCATAAGTATTATAGCACAGTAATTTATCACTAAATTGATATAATAATTAGTGGAAGTAGCTTATTTAAAAATAATTAAAGAGAAGGTAAATATATGGGTGTAAAAATTAATGTTTTTGGTCATGTACAAGGTGTTAATTTTCGTTGGTATACGCAACAAATTGCCAATAAATTAGGTATTCACGGTTTTGTTCGTAATGAACCCGATGGTAGTGTTTATATTGAAGCAACAAGTGATGATAATGATAAGTTACAACAATTTATTGATGATGTTCGCCAAAGTCCTTCCCCACAAGGACATGTGACTGATATCACTGTTGAAAAAGTTAATTTAGACAATTATCACGATTTTAAAATTTTAAGATAACTAATAAAAGGTAGTTTGTTTTAGCAAACTACCTTTTATTTTTAGATATTTTTTCATTATTTACAGCCGCATATTGTCTCAATTAGAAATTAAGATTATAGTAGAAACATATATTTAGCTTTAAAGAGGTTTATTAATGAAAAACAAAAAGCGTATTTTTAGTATTGCGACCCTCTTAGGCATTTTAATGCTTACTCTTTCCGCTTGTGGTCGTACCAATGCAAATACCCAAACTTTACAACCACCAACTGGTTTCTTCTATGGGACATTATATAAATACTTAGCCGTTCCAATTCAACACTTTATGCAATGGATTGCCATGATGATGGGCAATCATGCTAATAGTTTTGGTTGGGCAATTGTGATCATTACTGTCACCGTAAGAATTATTTTACTTCCCTTAATGCTTAATCAAGCCCGCAAAATGACAACACAACAAGAAAAAATGCGGGTCTTAAAACCACAACTTGATATTTTACAAAAGCATTTACGCGTTGCTAACACACCTGAAGAACAAATCCGCACGCAACAATTAATGATGGCTGTATATCGTAAGAATAATATGAGCTTAATGCCAAGTGTCGGTTTCTTAGCAATGTTAATTCAATTACCAGTCTTCTCCGGATTATACATGGCAATTGAATATTCTAAACAAATTTCTAGCAGTTCATTCTTCGGTATTAATTTAGGTAGTTCCAACATCATCCTAACGATTCTGGCAACATTAACCTACGTTATTCAAGGTTACATTTCATTACACGGTTTGCCAGAAGACCAAAAGCGGCAAATGAAATTTGCATTATTAATGTCACCAGCAATGACATTGATTGTCTGCTTAATCTCACCAGCTGGCTTAGGTTTATACTTCTTAGCCGGTGGTTTAATTACTATCTTGCAACAATTGCTTACTACATTTTGGATTACTCCTAAAATTAAGCAACGGCTTGCTAAAGAAATGGAAGATGAACCACCTGTAATTGTCGTTGATGAACATACCTTCAATGATGACGAACCAACTACAACTCATCACAACAATAATAACCATGTTGAATCACAACACGATTTACACGAAGAATTACGGAAACGTAACGCTGGTAAGCAACAACGACATTCACAAGCAAACCAAACAAACTCTGCTAATGATAATGTCAGTCACAACACAACTCCTAGTGATGACATTCATGCTGAATTACGAAAGCGTAATGCTGGTAAACAACATCGTAAATAAAGAGTAAAAAATAACCGTAGTCTTGAATTCAAGACTACGGTTATTTTTTATTTTACTTATTAATCATTATTCGATGAATCATTATCAAATAAATTCTTTAATTGGGCAAATGCATTATTTGGTTGTTCATCATGATCAGCCTTTTGCTTATTATAATCACTTTCAGAAATAACTTGCCAACCTTGTCCACTTGGCATAATATTTTCATTTTGTTCGGCAGGTGTCAAAACTTGGGTTGGAATACTCAAAATCAAATAGTCTTCAACGGCCTTCTCAACATCAACAATGTCATCATCTTCCATTGTCATTACCATTTGGGCTTCTTCTTCAAAACGTGAGACATCTTCATCTTCAGGAGCAAAAATTTCTGTTTCAGTAACTACTGTTGGTACATCAACGGGTTGTAAACTCCGAGTTGATGGTACTGTTAGGGTTGTTTCCGCCTTAAAGTTCACAATAAAAACATTTTGGTCTAACTTCACATAACCACTAACATGAACTGGTGTTGCTTTTTGAATCTTCGTATCACGTTCATGAAGTGAAGCAGATAAATCAATGGTTGTATCAAATTTTAAAGGCTTCCGCCGGTATCTTTGTAATTCTTCAACTGTCCACTTTAACAAATTATTTTCACCCTTTCATATTCATAATTGGTCGCCGACCAAAGTTTTGTTCGTTATTAGTTAATAATGTTATCACATCATCAACTTTAATTTGTAATTTTAATAAATCGTGAGCTAACTTCGCATTAATATTAGTAATTAATGGCAACGTTAATTGTTTACGTTGTTGATTTAACCACTGCTGCCCCATCTTAGAAAAGCCTAACACGCGCAAATATTGATGTT
>CAWUZD010000056.1:0-25381 GCA_963926925.1 uncultured Lactobacillaceae bacterium | reverse complement strand
GAATTTGAAAAATATTACGGTCAAAAAGCAACAAAACGGCGTAAATTATACAACGGTTACTTACGAACTGACTTATTCCCATACTGGGGTAAACCAAGTTGGCATCATGATGAAAAGTAAGTGAGTTTATGCGGTTAAAGAAACGACATAGCTATTTATTAGTTGGCTTAGGATTAATAATAATGATGATTTGTGGCTGGGGTGGCTTTTATTATAGTAAAGCTCAAACGTGGGCACGCACCATTGCTGCACTAAGAGCTGATAATGAGATGCAGTATTTTAAAAGTAGTGATGCGCAATTAAAGATTACACCAGCGACGTTACGTCCCTTAAGCAATTACTTTAAAACTAGTCAACAGAGTGGGGCAGTTTTTTTAAAAGCTAATGCCCATTATCTTCAATTTAAGGTAACTGGTAAGCACTGGTTAATTTTTAATAAGTACCAATTAGTGATTAAACCAGTCACACTGCACATAACAACTAACCATGCAGCTACGCAATTGCTAATTAATCACCATCATTATGGTAACGTTAATTATCATAAAAATGTGGGACCATTAGTACCAGGTAAATATTGTTTGCAAACTAATTATCAGCAGCACAGTAATCATACGACGTTAATTGTTAACCAAAGTATGCCAGTTGATATGGCAGTAAAACAGCTTAATTTGCAAATTAATGGTTACCCAGGTGCGCGTATTTATTTAAATCATCGTTATCAAGCAACCATTAATAAACACGGTTACTATTATCTCCATTGCCCATGGAGTAGTCAGTTATTATTACAACAAATTTACCCCGGTAAAGGCGGGCAAGTAACTTCACAAGTAATTAATATTAGCCAAATGAGTAATAAAATCCCGGTAACGGTGACGTATCCACTATTACTTAACAAAGTAATGGCTAATAATTGGCTTGATTTATTAGTTAGTGCCTTAAATGAGAATCAGCAGTTATTAAGCTGCTTCTTCGTTAATGGCAAAAAGAATGCTAGTTACCAATTATTATTAAAAAATAATAATTACTTAGCTAATCAACATGTTGAAAGTGTTAATTATCAAGTTAAATTACAACAAGTTTTACCACTAAAACCAGGAATGACGCAGTTGGTATTTGATATTAATAGTACAGTTAATAATGATGATAACAGTGTTAATCAGTATCAGTATGAATACGTAACTGCTGTTAAAGGCATTAGCCATTCACACCCATCTGATTTATTGCAGAATTACCAAATTACTAAAATTGAACGCATTACATTATTAAAAAAGAGTTGTAGTTAGCAACTCTTTTTTGTTTTCGTAAAGATTATGTAATTTTAATTGTTAAACAGCTAATAATATATATAATATTACTTACAATATACATAAGATTTTTAAAATAATAGTAGGAGTATTTGATATGCGTTTAGAAAATAAGGTAGCAATTATTACTGGTGGTTCGCGGGGTCTCGGTTATGCCATGGCCACTCGTTTTGCTGAAGAAGGCGCAACAGTTTATGTTGCTGATATTAATGAAGTACATATTGATAACGAACGGATTCATTTTATTTATATGAACGTTGCTGATCATGATAGTGTTGCCAAGGCGGTTAAACAAGTTGGCGATGAACAAGGTCATATTGATATCTTGGTTAATAATGCTGGCATTATCCAAGATGCGCTCATTAATAAGATGACTGATGCCCAATGGGATAATGTCATTGACGTTAACTTACGGGGTGCATTTTACACAACTCGTGAAGTAATTCCATATATGTATAAACAAGAAAAAGGTTCAATTATTAATATTTCTTCAATCGTTGGGGAATATGGTAACATTGGCCAAACTAACTATGCAGCTACTAAGGCTGGTTTAATCGGGTTAACTTATACATGGGCCAAGGAATTTACTCGTAAGGGTGCTGAAATTCGTACTAATGCGATTGCACCAGGTTATGCTGATACTGAAATGATGCAAAGTGTTCCTGAAAAAATCTTAAAACATATCATTGACACTAATCCAATGCATCGTTTGGCTAAACCTGAAGAAATTGCGAATGCGGCATTATTCTTAGCAAGTAATGAAGCCTCATTTGTTAATGGCCATGTTTTGGCAGTGAATGGCGGGGCACGATTATAATGACAGAATTTATTCCGGCGTCGCAAGTTGGTACTAAAATTAAGGATGGTGCCACTATTGTTATTGAAGGCTTCATTGGTAGTGGCGTAGCTGAAGCAATCCATATTGCTTTAAGTGATTATTATCGGCAACATCATCATCCTAATCAATTAACACTTATTCATGCGGCTGGTATTGGGGATGGCAAAACTAAAGGCATGAACCGTTATGCGCAACCTGGCATGGTTAAACGGTTGATTGGTGGTCACTGGGCCATGGCACCCCAATTACATGAACTAGTTGAAAAGAATGAAATTGAAGCTTATAACTTTCCACAAGGTGTTATTTCACATATGATGCGAGCTGCAAGTGCGCATGAACCATTCGTGGCAACCCATGTGGGCTTAGGGACCTTTGTAGATCCTGATTATGATGGTGGTAAGTTGAATGAAGCTGCTCATGAAGACTTAGTAACTAAGGCCAAGATTGCTGGCCATGAATGCTTACTTTATAAGACAGTTTTTCCTGATGTTGCGATTTTACGGGGTACTTATGCAGATGAAAAGGGTAATGTTTCCTTTGATGAAGAACCATTAACTTTAGAAGCTGTTTCTGAAGCAATGGCTGCTAAGAATAATGGTGGGATTGTTATTGTTCAAGTTAAGCAAAAAGTACCATTTGGAACTTTAGATCCTAAACAAGTAAAATTACCGCGATTGCTAGTTGATTATGTGGTAGTGGCTGATGATATGACCCAACATCAACAAACTTATAACACGTTGTATAATGAAGCTTTGTTAGATAGTGGTGCTAATCATGATGAAGCACTTGGTGATTTCCCACTAACACAACGGAAAGTAATTGCCCGGCGGAGTGCACAATTTATTTTGCCACAAGAACATGTAGTTAATTATGGTATTGGAATGCCTGAAGAAATTGCAAAAGTGTTAAAAGAAGAAAATATTAATGATCGGTTAATTCCAACCATCGAACCAGGTACTTTTGGAGGCGTACCCCTTGGTGGTTTAGATTTTGGAACTGCGATTGCTCCTGAAAGCATTATTGATCAAAGCGAAATGTTTGATTTCTATGATGGTGGCGGCATTGATATTGCCTTTTTGGGATTAGCAGAATGTGACCAACATGGTGATATTAATGTATCACGGTTTGGCAGTAAAATTGCTGGTGCTGGTGGCTTTATTGATATTTCCCAAAATACCAAGCACGTTGTCTTCTGTGGTACCTTTACTGCTGGTGGCTTAAAGACAACTATTACAGATGGTAAGTTGCATATTATTCAAGAAGGGCGGCATCATAAATTCGTTAAACAAGTTCAACACTTAACATTTAATGGTAAACAGGCCGCACAACAACAGCAAAAAGTTTATTATGTAACCGAACGGGCTGTTTTTGAATTAACTACTGCTGGTTTAGTATTACAAGAAATTGCTCCCGGAATTGATTTGCAAAAGGATATTTTACAACAAATGGACTTTATGCCAATTATTTCGCCACAATTACATGAAATGGCTGCTGCAATTTTTAAACCTGAAAAAATGCATTTACACATTTAAAAAAAGAGCTTGTGACCATGGTCACAAGCTCATCTTGTTTATCGCTAAATTAACGGCTAAATTAACGTTGCCATTGATCTAATTCATGGGCATGTTGACCAAGATAGTTAATTGCATCATGGATTAAATCATCAGTTAGTTTATCAGTTTCTTCAGTCGTTGCGGGTTCATAAAAATCAATTACAAAACCTTTGGCGACATCAATGTAATTTTCCTTACGAGCAACACCACCATCTTTGAATAAATCATCTAATTTAGTAAGATCACCATCTTTGATGAGTGTATAAAGTTGTTCAGCAATGTTAAGATTGTCTTCGGGATTTTGATGATTGAGATGACGACTAGCATACATTACTAGAAATTCATTCATGTCTTTCATGGCGTTTTCGCGCTTAAGTTGATTTTCTTTTTTGGCCATGTATTATGCTTCCTTTATATATTATTAGACAATCAAATTATAAAAATACTTTTTTGAGTTATGCAAGTTTAATATCGTGAAACTTAGAGAGGAAAAAGATATGCGAACATTAGTAGTTGTAGCGCATCCAAAGATTTTAGATTCATATACGCAAACATTCTTTAAACAAGCAGTTAAAAAATTACCGAATGTTACCTGGCATCCGATTGATAATAATTTTGATGTAGCAACTGAACAAACGTTATTACGGCAACACCAACGGATTATTTGGGAATTTCCATTATATTGGTATAGTGCACCTGCTATTCTTAAACAATGGGAAGATGATGTTTTAACTGATGAATTTGCTTTTGGTAATGAAATTACTAATCCCGGTTTGAAAGGCAAAACATTAGGATTAGTAGTTAATACTGGTGAAAGTGCTAGTCATTATCAAGTAGCTGGTGAAGAACACTTTTCATTAACTGAAATTTTGCGGCCTTATCAAGTAACGGCCCAACGCTTGAAAATGCAGTATATGAATCCATTGTTAATTTATAAATTTGAACATATGAATGATGTGGCTCAGCAAGAGTTATTTATTCGTTATCAACAATATTTAACAATGGCTAATCCACGCAACTTTAGTCAAAAAGCACAATGGTATGCGGAACGTTTGCAACAAATGACAATGGATCAACAGTTACAAACTAATTTAAGTCAGTTGTTATTACAACAACGGACTGAACTTGATGATTTGCAAAATTTAATTCATATTAATTCAAATGATGATTTTGGGGATGAATAATTATGGATGAAAAAACGAAACAAGCACTCCACCAACTATATGAAGATACTAATGATTATGAATTACGAGCATTGTTGCATAGTGTGCAACAATACATTGATGAACAAGATTACCGGTTAGCACTTAGTCAAATGCAATTAGACGGGGAAACTTGGGATAAAAGTAATTGGTAATTTGCAAGCATTAAGTAATTTGCGCTAAAATAACGGCAAATATTTCAGAAAGCTGAGTAATTAATAAATGGAAGAAAAACCATCACTGGGACAAAGAATATTAAGTTCATTAAAATGTGGCTGGTTGTGGATTTGGGTCCACGTATGCTATTTATTTCGTCGTTTTCAAATTTGGCGGTGGTTGTTATTAATCTTTTTAACCGCCTTTTTAAGTATGAGTGCCTTTTTCACTTATAAGGCGAAGACCGTTAATATTAAAGATTTAAAGACTTCACTTTCTACTTTTACGACCATTTATGATCATGATAATAAGAAAGTAGGCGAGTTATACGCTGACAAGGGGACTTATGTTGGCTTTAACGAGATTTCGCCTGAAGTTAAGAACGCGGTTATTTCAACCGAAGATCGGACTTTTTATACTAATCCTGGTTTTAGCATTAAAGGTATTTTGCGGGCGATTGTTAGTTATATTACGCACCATGGTGAAATTCTCAGTGGTGGGAGTACCATTACGCAGCAATTAGCTAAAAACATGTTACTAACCCAGCGCCAGACGTTTTATCGTAAGTTTGAAGAAATCTTTTATGCTGTCCAAATTACGAAAGTTTATTCTAAAAAAGATATTTTAACAATGTATTTGAATAATTCTTATTTTGGTAACGGTGTATGGGGCGTTCAGGATGCGGCCAAACGTTACTTTGATAAGAATGCTAGTCAATTAAATGCCGCTGAAGGAGCTACTTTAGCAGCGATGTTACGTAGTCCTAGTTTTTATAATCCAGTTGAACATCCTCAAAATTCGCTTGACCGGCGTAATTTGGTATTAAATTTGATGGTTGAAAACCATAAACTAACGGCAGCACAAGCGAAGGCAGCACAAAAAACGCCACTAGTTGTTGTGAATGGTTATGTTCCTAAGAATAATTACAAGTATCCATCATATTTTGATGGAGTAATTAATGAGGCCATTGCTGATGGGATTAGCGAAGATGACATTATGAACAAGGGTTATAAAATTTATACTAATCTTAACCAGAACTATCAACAACAAATGCAAGATGTTTATAAAGAATCATGGCTATTTCCAGCGGCAGCAGCGGATGGTACACAACCCCAGTCAGGGTCAATTGCAATTGATCCCCAAACAGGTGGGGTAGTGGCAACCGTTGGCCGGCGTGGTGCTAATCCGTTCCGGAGTTATAGTTTTGCAACAATGGCACAACGGCAAGCCGGTTCAACGATGAAACCATTAGCAGTTTACACACCAGCTTTGCAGGATGGTTATCGTTACAACTCGATGCTCAAAGATGAAAAGATTAGTTATGGACCAACGCATTATACTCCTACTAACTGGAATAATCAGTACTTAGGTGAAGTACCAATGTACACTGCTTTAGCGCAGAGTTTAAATACTCCAGCCGTATGGTTATTAAATCAAATTGGTATTAATAAAGGTGTTCGTTCTGTTGAACGTTTTGGTATTAATGTTCCTAAGAATAAACGTGAATTAGGTCTAGCATTAGGTGATCTTAATGTTTCACCATACGAAATGGCCCGGGCATATTGTGTGTTTGCTAATGGTGGTTACTTACCACAAACACATTTTATCCGTAAGATTGTTACCGCAAGTGGTAAAGTAATCGTTGATAATACGCAAGTTCAACGGCAACGGATTATTAGTAATAAAGTTGCTAATGAAATGACCAGCATGATGATGGACGTCTTTCGGGATGGTACGGGAGCAACTGCCAAACCAGCTGGTTATACTATTGCTGGTAAAACTGGTAGTACTCAAGTACCAAGTAGTTGGGGTAATCCTGATGGTACGAAGGACCAATGGGTAGTTGGTTATACACCTGATATTGTTGTGGCTACCTGGGTTGGTTTTGCTAATACTGATGCACAACATTACTTACAATCAAGTATTGCTGGTGTTGCTGGCGTCTTTAAAGCTGAAATGGAAAACATTTTACCATACACAGCACAAACAGCATTTAAAGTTAGCGATGCACAAACGATTGTGCAAAATGCGAATAGTAATAGTGCTACTAACTGGTGGAACAATTTACAAAGTAAATTAAGCAGTGGATGGAGCAACTTTAAGCAAAAAGCTAATCAATGGTATAATGACATTGAAGGCTTATTGGGCCGTAACTAGAGGAGGAGTTAGTAATGACAGTTAATATTTATGATACTGCTAATCAATTAGCAAAAGAATTACCACAAACTCAACAATTCATTAATTTGCAATTAGCATATGCTAATTTGAAAAAAGATGTAATGGCATATAATTTGTTCAAGCAATTCACTGATTTACAAGAAAAGTTGCAAAAGAAACAACTTAATGGTGAAAAAATCACTGAAGATGAAATGAAACAAATTCAAAATTTGGCACCAAAGATGAACCAAATGGATGCGATTAAACAATTGATGGCTAGTGAAGAAGCATTAAACCAATTACTAGTTGAAATGAATCAAATCATTACTGAACCAATTAGTGCTCTTTATGAAAAAGAAGATAAGTAATTATTAATGATTAAAAAACGCAAGCGCATAACTTGCGTTTTTTAAATAAAACAAGGAAGTGGGTGAGCAAAAAATGAGTAAGAAGTTATTTGAATATCAAAATGATGAAAAAATGGAACTTTTTGTTCTCATTAAAGATGCGCAAGTACGTGAAGCAAAGAATGGTAAAACATACTTAGCATTACATTTTGAAGATTCATCAGGAGTAATTGCTGGCAAATATTGGGATGCTAGTGAACAAGATGCTACCCAATTTACTGCGGGTAAAGTGGTTTACTTAAATGGTAAACGTGAAGTTTATCAAAATAATCCCCAAGTTAAGATTTATAAAATGCGTTTAGCTAACGACAATGAACCTAATGATCCAGCGTTGTACGTTGAACAAGCTCCGGAAAGCCAAGCTGATATGCTGAAAGAATTTCAAAATTATTTAGCAGCAATTCATAATGAACATTGGCATGCAATTGTGCAAAGCTTATTAAATAAACATCATGATACTTTGTTTACTTATCCAGCTGCGAAAACTAATCACCATGCTTTTACTGGTGGATTAGCATACCACACGTTAGGTATTTTACATTTGGCAGAAAAAGTTAGTGATTTATATCCAGTAATTAACCGTGAATTATTATATGCTGGTGCCATTTTACATGACCTTGGTAAAACAATTGAATTATCCGGACCAACGTCAACTACTTATACCTTAGCCGGTAATTTAATTGGTCATATTGTGTTAATTGATGAAGAAATTGCCCAAGCTGCGCAAAAATTAAATATTGATTTAAACGATGAAGATATGATTTTGTTGCGGCACATGGTTTTAGCTCATCATGGTTTATTGGAATATGGCTCACCAAAACGGCCAGCATTGTTAGAAGCTGAAGTTTTACATGCTTTGGATGATCTTGATGCTTCAATTATGATGATGACAACATCACTTAAACATGCCCAACCCGGTCAATTTACTGAACACTTATTTGCAATGGACAACCGGCAATTTTACCGGAGTAGTGATGAATTTAATGATGATGAAACTAATGATTAATTTTTTAATTATTAAAAAAAGAGATTACTTTAATTAGTAATCTCTTTTTTTGTTTTGTATTTAAACTTAATTAGTTTGAACTTGATGATGCAGCTACACTTGAACTGGAACTTGAAGTTGAGCTAGCAGAACTGCTTGTTGATGAAGCTTCTGAACTAGAACTTGATGAAGTAGAGCTTGAACTACTTGAAGCACTAGAATCGGAATCAGAACTAGCAATACTGCTTGATGATGTGAGGTAGTTAGATAAAATGTTTTGAAGGTCTTTATCCTTAATTGATACGTCGCCTTTCTTAAGCACTTTAGTAATAACTTCATTCATAATAGCTTGGTTTTGCATCCAGTTAGCATAGATTTGGTTTTCCAATTCTTTCTTGTGATCAGCCATCTTACCTTTACCAGGATTATTAATCATCCTGATAACGAAGTAGCCTTCTTCACCTTTAACTGGTTCTTGGGTAAATTCACCGGTCTTAAGCTTGAAAGCAGCTTTTTCGAATTCTGGATCGAGTGAGGTGTTTTGGTTATTGAAAGCAGGTAACTTACCACCATCATCTTTAGTGCTAGTATCTTGTGAGTATTTCTTAGCTAAACTAGCAAAGTTCTTTTCAGAATTGTCTTGTTTAAGTTGGTTGATGATATTTTCAGCATCGGACTTCTTAGAAACAAGGATTTCTTGAACAGTTACTTTAGGTTCATAGTCTTTCCATTGTTCTTGTAAGTCTTTGTTAGTAACTTTCTTATTAGCTTTTAATGCGGCTTCCATTAATAAATTAGTCCGAATACTCTTTTTGAAAGTAGATTCAGTTAATTGGTTTTGTTGCAAAACAGCATCAAATGAAGAGCCGTATTGTTGCTTGTATTTATTAAATTTAGCATTAACTTCTTTGCTAGAAACTTTATCACCATATTCAGTTTCTAAACACTTGTTAAGAATCATAGTTTCAAGTGTTTGTTTACCAGCACTAGTTTGTTTCATAGCATCGTAGTATTGTTCTTCGGTAATTTTACCGCCTTTCATACTAACAACAGTTTTATCGCCATTAGAGCATGCGGCTAAACTGCAGGCCATTAATGCACTAGCACCAATAACGAGCCATTTTTTGTTCATGAAGGACACTCCTTAACGTTTATTGTTTATTTAGATATGTATCTTTAATAACTTTAATATTATCATAAATAAATCGCTTGCAAGAATAACATTAATTAAATTTTAATTCTTTTTGTTAAGGTCATTTTGCAATTGATTGACATCATCCTTAACCTTCTGCACACGTGGTTTCATTGTGAATTTAAAATCTTGAATCATGTCTTTAATATCAACGATAGTTGATTGTGATGCAATTTTAACTTGGTTTTTTAAAGTACTAAGAGCATTTTTAACTTCAACCAAGCTCGTTGTTACTTCATTAGTAGCGTGAGTAATGTTTTTAAAGTATTGGGCAACACGTTGTTGGTTTTCAGCACCGGTGTGCTGTGCTGTCAATAAACCATAAACAACACCAGTAATTGTGCCAACACCCCATCCTTTCCAAAAGTGGGCCATAATTAATCCTCCAAATATTTTTTAATATTAGCAGCAGTTTGTGCTAATTCAGCAGCAGTGTATTGATTACTATGATCACCAAAGTGAATACTAAAATCATCATCTGCACCATAACGAGGTACAAGATGGAAGTGAGAATGAAAAATAGTTTGGCCAGCAATCTCACCATTATTATTAATAATATTCATGCCAATAATATGTGGGTTGCTAGCTTTGATAGCACGGGCAATTTTAGGAATTCTTGCAAAAACGGCACTTGCTAATTCAGGATCATAATCAAAGATATTAGCAATATGTTGCTTAGGAATTACTAAAGTGTGACCGGGTGTGGTTTGTGAAAGATCCAAGAAAGCTTTAACAATATCGTCTTCATAGATGGTGTAACTTGGAATTTCACCATTAACAATTTTACAAAAAATACAATCTGTCATGTTTATCGCTTCTTTCAATAACTGTTTATAAGTATGTTATCATAAATACGACCATTTTATGGAATAATTATATAAATATCGAGGTTTATTGTGACATTAATAGTAAAAAATTTAACAGGTGGTTATTCACAAATCCCTGTTTTAAAAGATGTTAGTTTTGAAATTCCTGACAAAACCATTGTTGGCTTGATTGGTCTTAACGGGGCTGGTAAGTCAACGACAATTAAACATATTATTGGTTTATTAAAACCACAAAAGGGCACGATTACGTTAAATGGTATTACATTTATGCAAGACCAAGCTGCATATTTACAACAAATTGCCTATGTGCCTGAGCGTCCTGTTTTATATCCAGAATTGACGTTACGTGAACATATTGATTTAACCATTATGGCTTACAATTTAAATCATGATGCTGCTTGGCAAGTGGCTGATCAATTATTACAACGGTTCCGGTTGGCGAATAAATTAGCATGGTTTCCAACTGAATTTTCCAAAGGGATGCAGCAAAAGGTAATGATTGTTTGTGCATTTATTACGAATGCGAAGTTGTTTATTATTGATGAACCATTTACTGGCTTGGATCCATTAGCTATTCATGATTTATTAACAATTGTAGCTGCTAAGAAAGCAGCCGGGGCTTCTGTTCTGATGTCAACACATATTTTGGCAACAGCACAACAATATGCTGATGAATTTGTTTTATTGAATCATGGACAAGTGCGGGCAACTGGTGATTTAGCAGCATTACAACAGCAATTTGCAATGCCGCAAGCTAGTTTAGATGATATTTATTTGCAAATGACAAAGGATGATCACAATGATTAAACTATGGCAAACTCGTTTAAGTAAACATCAACAACAGCAGTTTAAATACTTACATTATGTTTTTAATGATCATTTTGTAATTGCACTAATTTTTTTGTTTGGTGCTGCTGTTTATGGTTATGCTAACTTACTAAAACATTTACCAGTACCATTTTTGTTAGGACGTTGGCCGGTATTAATCATTTTATTAATTGCGTTACAATTTGGGCATTTAGCTACTTTAATTGCACCGGCTGATGGGGTATTTTTACTACCCCGAACTTATCAAATGTATACTTATTTACGCAAAAGCCGGCATTATAGTTGCTTAGTGCCAATGACCTTTTTGTTATTAGTTAATGGTGCATTATATCCATTACTAACACATAATTTGCAATGGTCTACTTGGCAATGGTTTTTATTAGTAATTACTACTTTTTTGTTAAAAGATGCGGCATTACGTTTTGAATTAGCACTTTCATATGAAGAATATGGTCGTGAACAAAAACGCTGGTTAATGTTATTAATTGATATCGTAGTTTTAGCTGTTGTAATCTTTTTAAATATTTATGTCGGCTTAGTTTTGGCAGTTGGCGTTGATGCCGGAATGCTAATGGTGATGAACAATAATTATCAACATACACCACTTCAATGGCAATACGTAATTGCTAAAGAAGCCCAACGGATGACCAATTTATATCGTTTTTATAATTTATTTACTGATGTTCCTGGCTTTAATAGTAATGTTAAGGCACGGCGTTACTTAAATTGGTTATTACGAAATATTAAACCAACACATGATAATACATACTTGTATTTATACTTACGCGGCTTTTTGCGGCGGACCGAGTATAGTAATTTATTTGTTCGCTTATTGTTAATTAACTTAGTATTATTACTATTTGTGCGGCAATTATGGTTAGTTTTATTGTTAAATATGATTTTTATTTATTTAATATGCTTACAATTAGTACCGTTGTTTAATCAGTATCAGGGGATGATTATGACACATTTGTATCCCTTAACTCAGCAAGCACGAATTACTGCATTTCAAAAGTTAATTAAGTACTTATTAATTGTGCAATGGCTATTACAGAGTATCGTTGTTCTTTTTAAGTTACCGATTTTAATGGCCGTTTTGGCAATTGTAATTGATGCGCTTTATGCATTGTTAATTTGGCGCGTTTATTTGCATAATAAATTACAACGGCAGTCTGCTTAATGATGCGCTTGTCACCATATTTTTTTATTGTTAAAATGTTAATGATTGAATTTGAGACCAGAAACAATTGTTTCCATGTTGAGTCATGTCCAAGGTCTCAATCCAGTTCCTAATATTTTTAATTACAGGGGCATATCAATGGATTTGGATTTAGATGCAGGTTGGAAAATTAGTGCAGTAAGTGGTAATACTGGTAGTGCTTATATGGGGACACGCGCTTCACAAAAGATTTTTTTGAAACGGAATACATCACCATTTTTGGCTGCTTTAAGTGCAGAAGGAATTACGCCCAAATTAATCTGGACGAAGCGGATTGCGAATGGCGATGTCCTCATTGCTCAAGATTGGATTAATGGCCGGACCTTAACTGCTACTGAAATGACTAGTGACCGTGTCATTCAATTATTACGGCGTATTCATAACTCCGTTATTTTACGCGAAATTTTACAACAAATTGATGGCCGTGTACTCCAACCACGGCAAATGCTTAATGATTATTTATGCGATTTGCCAGTTGCATTACAAGCTAATCATTTTCTAAATCACGTTGTTGATTCATTAAAGAATAATATGCCGCACCTAATTCCTGAGTGGGTAACAGTAACGCATGGAGATTTGAACCATAATAATTGGTTATTAGCTGACAGTCAAAGATTGTACTTAGTTGATTGGGATCAAGCTATCTTAGCCGATCCATTATATGATGTTAGTTTTATCTTGGTTAATTATGTTCCCCAAACCGACTGGCAACAGTGGTTACTGGCGTATGGCTTAACTTGGAATAAACAAGTAGCATTACGTATTAAGTGGTATGGTGAATTGATTCTTTTAGATATTATTAAAGAACAATATCAACACCAACGATTTACAACAATGAATCAATGTATTTTACGATTACAAAAAATTATTGATAAATAATTAGATCGGATTAAACCGATCTTTTTTAATGAAAGGACGTTTATTTATGCGGTTACGAAGAAAACCATGGGCACCACAATTAATTGCTGATAATCCGCAATGGATTTTAGTTAATCCTACCGATATGGCTGGTAATTGGCAAAGCCGGTTTGCTAAGCAACAACCTTTATATATTGAAGTTGGTTCAGGAAAGGGTAAGTTTATTACCGAAATGGCCCAAAAACATCCTGAAAACAATTATGTAGCGGTTGAAATTCAAGAATCAGCCATTGCAATGGTATTAAAAAAGCAAGTTGAATTACAATTATCCAACTTGCAATTGTTATTAGGTGATGGTGCTGCTTTAACACACTTTTTTGCTCCTAATGAAGTTAGCGGAATTTTTCTAAACTTTTCTGATCCATGGCCGAAGACACGGCATGAAAAACGGCGGTTAACTTATCGCACATTTTTAGCACAATACCAAACAATTATTAAACCAACCGGGCAATTAGTCTTTAAGACTGATAACCGTGGCTTGTTTGAATACTCATTAGTAAGTATGAACAACTTCAATATGCTTTTTGATGAAGTATCATTAGATCTTCATACTTTGAATGATCCTGAAAATGTTGAAACCGAATATGAAGAAAAGTTTAGTAAAATGGGACAACCCATTTATCGCTTAAAAGCGCATTTCCGTTAGACTAAATCGTCGTCTTTTTGAATGGCTTGACCGGCAACAGGATAAATATCAATTAGTGTTCCTGTGGCGGCATCAGCGATAAATTCATATTGAACAAGTTTGCCATTTTCGCAACGGATAATGCCACCGTAATTAACTTTAAAATTACGGTCACCGGTTGCATAAACAACAGGTTTCATTTCAATCCATGAACCAGTTACATTGCCTTTTTTAGCAAATTCAGTTTTAACTTGTTCAAGAATTTGGTCAGTATGCTTTGTTTGGTAGTGATAATGTAAGTTACGGAGTACATAACCACTAATACTACCAACAGTAATACCTAAAATAAGTGAGCAAAGATTATTTTTTTTCACTAAAAGTCACTTCCCTTTATAAAATATTTAAATTAATTTACTAATTTAAGTATAATAGTTTTAATATTAAAAAACATGAATTAAGTCGTCAATTTAAGGAGAGATAATAATGTTAATCACAAGTATGAATCATGAAGCTTGGGGCGATACTTTAGTCGCTATCATGGCACAAGATGATGTTAATCATCCACAAACTTTTGCACAAAATAATGATGTTGTGCGTATTTTTGAACAAGATACTAATAAGACATTGGGTTATAATTTCTTCAATATTAGTCACTACATGCATGATATTGATAAAAATGGTCAAGTAGTTTTAAATGAAGACCAAGTTGCTGCTTTAAATGATCAATTAACGATTGCTGGTTTTACTGATAAATTACAAGCTGATATGAAACCTAAATTTGTTGTTGGTTATGTTAAGACTTGTGAACCACATCCAGATTCTGATCATATGCATGTCTGCATGGTTGATGTTGGTGATGGTCAAACTTTGCAAATTGTTTGTGGTGCACCAAATATTGAACAAGGTCAAAAAGTAGTTGTTGCTTTAGTTGGTGCAATGATGCCAACTGGTGCAATTATTTGGCCAGGTAAATTACGTGGTGTTGAAAGTGATGGCATGATTTGTTCAGCACGTGAATTAGCATTACCACATGCTCCACAAAAACGTGGCATTTTAGTTCTTCCTAATGATTGGGAAACTGGCAGTGCCTTTGATTTTGCTAAAGGTGATGCTGTTGTGGCTGCTCAAAATAATTAATTAGGATTTAATTGAAAGGAAAACTGTTACTATGAATGATCCCCATTATAATGGTCCTGTTTTTAAAAAAGATAACTATCATAACGATAATTGGCAACATGAAGATTATTCATTGCCTAAAGCTGCTAAAAAGTTAGTATCTGAACAACCATTATTAAATAAACATTCACATCCAAAGCAAAGTAATAAGGCTATTAAACCAATTAATAAGCAAGAAGTTAATAAGCAAGAAGCAAATTATGAACCATATGCTTTTGATGTCACGGTTCATCATGATGAACATAAAATTAATTATCAAAAAATGGTAGCTTCATTTACTAAGGATGATGATCAGGTTTATTTGTTTGGGGACAATGATGATACTGATGAAGCAATTGATATTGCAACATTAAACTCTAATTCACAAGTAAGCAGTGCTAGCGTTTCTACATCACAAGTTACTAGTGCACAACCAACTAGTGTTGCTGTAAGTTCAGTTTCTAATACCACGTCAGCTAGTCAAGCTGCCGACACTAAATCATTAGTGGCTTCATTAACTAAGATGCAACAAGCACATTGGATGAAAGACCAAATGTGCTCTAAAAAGGTTAAGAAAGTTAAACAACCAACGCTTTTACAGCAAACTGTTCATCAAGCAGTTAAGGATTATCATCATGATAAACAGGTAGCAACTAGTGTCACTAATGTTGCATCAGCTGCAGTAATGTCATCTGCTTCTAATGCGACAGCAGCACCATCACAAGCGGTATCGGTAGTTAATGATAATCAGTATCATTTTCCATCTTTACAATTATTAGCTAAACCGACTAATACTGATCAAGTAAAGATGAATATTTGGGCTAAAAAGCAAGTTGAGATTTTGAATGAAACGTTGGCTGCTTTTCACGTTCAAGCCCAAGTAGTACGTTACACAATTGGTCCAACAGTTACACAATTTGAAGTTTCATTAGCCCGTGGTGTTAAAGTTAATAAAATTACTAATTTGAATGATGATTTGAAGTTAGCCTTAGCAGCACGTGATATTCGTATTGAAGCACCAATTCCTGGCAAAAACACGGTTGGAATTGAAATTCCTAATTTAGAATCACGGACCGTAATGCTATCAGAAGTATTGCAGTCTGATGCATTTCAAAATAGTAAATCACCATTAACCGTTGCATTAGGAGTGGATTTATTTGGTAAACCAATGGTAGCTGATATTGGTGATATGCCACATGGGTTAATTGCCGGCGCTACTGGTTCAGGGAAGAGTGTTTTTATTAATAGTATCTTAATTTCATTACTTTATAAGGCTTTGCCAAGTGAAGTGAAGTTATTATTAATTGATCCCAAGGCAGTTGAATTAGCACCATATAATGGCTTACCACACTTGTTAGCTCCTGTTATTTCTGATCCAAAAGCAGCTGCCGAAGCGTTAAAGTGGACCGTTAATGAAATGGAAAACCGTTATCAAAAATTGGCAGCAGCTGGGGTGCGGAATATTAAACAGTTTAATCAACGTGCTAAGGCTAATGGTGACTATGGTTTAGTAATGCCATATATTGTCATTATTATTGATGAATTAGCTGATTTGATGATGGTAGCTTCAAGTGAAGTGCAAGATTACATTGCCCGGATTACGCAGAAGGCACGGGCTGCAGGCATTCATTTATTAGTTGCTACCCAACGGCCAAGTGTTGATGTTATTACGGGTACTATTAAAAATAATATTCCTACCCGTGTTGCCTTTATGGTTGCTAGTCAAGTTGATTCACGGACCATTTTGGATACAGCTGGTGCAGAACGTTTATTAGGACGCGGCGACATGCTTTATTTGGGTAATGGTAAAGGACAACCAGTACGGTTACAAGGGACATACGTTGAACCTGAAATTGATAGCATTGTTGATTTTGTTAAACAACAATTGCCACCACATTATTTATTTGAACCAGATACCTTATTAAAAGCTGCTGCTAATGAAGAAAGTGAAGATGCAATTTTTGGTAAAGTACTTGAATACATTGCTAATGAAAAACAAGTTTCAACTTCAAAATTGCAACGGGTCTTTTCAATTGGTTATAACCGGGCTGCTAATCTGATTGATGAGTTAGAAGCACGCCACTTTATTTCAGCGGCTCATGGTTCCAAACCACGTGATATTTACTTTACAAAAGATGATTTAAAACAATATCAAGAAAATCAAATTGCACATTTATAAATAAATGGTAAACTATATGCAAACCAAGCAAATAGGAGTTAATTAAAAATGGCTGAACAAACAAGTTACTATTTTATTGGAATTAAAGGATCAGGAATGTCAGCATTGGCATTAATTTTACATAGCTTAGGTTATCAAGTATCTGGTTCTGATATTACCGAATATACTTTTACACAACAAAAATTAGAAGAAGCTGGCATTAAGATTTTGCCTTTTAATGCTGATAATATTCATGCTGGCATGACAATTATTGCTGGTAATTCATTTACTGAAGTAAATAATCCTGAAATTGCTCGTGCAATGGCATTAAAGGTTCCATTTATGCGTTATCATGAATTCCTTGGTAAGTTCATGCAAAATTATATCAGTATGGGCGTTGCGGGTGCTCATGGTAAAACTAGTACCACTAGTTTATTAGCACATGTCATGAGTGGCGTTGCTAAGACTAGTTATTTAATTGGTGATGGTAACGGTAAAGGTGTTAAGGATGCTAAGTTCTTTGTTTTTGAAGCTGATGAATACCGGCGGCGTTTCTTAGCTTATGCACCTGATTACATGATTATGACCAACATCGATTTTGATCACCCTGATTACTATCATGATATTAATGATGTCTTTGATGCATTCCAATCTGAAGCAAATCAAGTTAAGAAGGCTATTTTTGCTTGGGGCGATGATCCTAACTTACGGAAATTAACAGCTAAAGTACCAATTTATTACTATGGCACTTCTGATCGTGATGATTTCCAAGCTCGTAATATTGTGCGGACAACTGAAGGTTCAGAATTTGATGTTTACCATCATGGTAAAGATTTAGGTCACTATCAAATTAAATTATTTGGTGAACATAATATTTTGAATAGTTTGGCTGTTATTGCGGTTAGTTACATGGAAAATATTAACCATGATGAAGTAGCGCGTGAATTATTAACCTTTAAAGGTGCAAAACGGCGCTTTAACCAAACTAAATTGGCTGATATGACATTAATTGATGACTATGCTCATCATCCATCTGAAATTAAAGCAACTTTGGATGCAGCACGGCAAGAATATCCTGATAAAGAAATTATTGCTGTTTTCCAACCACATACTTACTCACGGACTAAAGCATATTTGAATGATTTTGCTAATATTTTAAGTAAGGCTGATCATACTTACGTTACCCCAATCTTTAGTTCTGCACGGGAAAATTCTGGTGATGTTTCTAGCGAAGACTTAGTAGCTAAGATTCCTGGTGCTAAGGTAATTGATTGCGATAATATTGATCAATTATTAGGTCAATATCATGATGCCGTAGTTGTATTTATGGGTGCTGGTGACATTCAAAAGTATGAACGCGTTTATCAAGATTATTTGAAGAACAAATAATTTATGTAAAGATTAATAAATAAAAAGGATCACAACGGTCGGTTGTGATCCTTTTTGCATTTTTTTGTTAAAATAAAATAAAGACTAATACGGAGGAAAATTATGACAGCAACCAAATCAAAATTATTATTAATTGATGGTAACAGTTTAATGTTTCGTGCTTTTTATGCTTTGCACGCACAATTAAACAATTTTGTAAATCAAGCTGGCTTACATACAAATGCAATTTATACTTTTAAAAATATGTTGGATGTTTTAATTGATCGGTTTGCGCCAACTAATATTTTAGTTGCGTTTGATGCTGGCAAAGTTACCTTTAGAACTAAAGAATATGCTGAATATAAAGCTGGTCGTGCCAAAACACCACCAGAATTATCTGAACAAATTCCTTATATTCACGAATTATTAAAAGATTACGGTATTACTACTTATCAACTTGTTAATTATGAAGCTGATGACATCATTGGGACATTGGCACATGAAGCTACCCAACAAGCAATGCCAACCGTTATTGTAACTGGTGATCGGGATTTAACCCAATTAGCAAGTGATAATACTACGGTTGCGGTTACTTTGAAAGGTGTTAATGATTTAGAATTATACACACCAGCACATATTGAAGAAAAATATGGAATTACTCCTCATCAAATTATTGATATGAAGGGGTTAATGGGTGATACTTCTGATAATTACCCTGGTGTCACTAAAGTTGGCGAAAAAACCGCTATTCGGTTAGTTAAGGAATATGGTAGTGTTGAAGGCGTTTATGATCATTTAGATGAAATGAAGGCTAGCAAACTAAAAGAACATTTAATTGCGGACCAACAACAAGCCTTTTTAAGCAAAAAATTAGCTACTATTGACGTTAATGCACCATTAACTATTAATTTGGCTGATACGGCATATCATGGCATTCATCGAGATGATTTGACTGATTTTTACCAAAGAATGGAATTTAAGTCATTTTTAGATGAAACTGCACCTAAAGGCGAAATTACTACCCATGAAGAAGTTGATATTCCTTATACTAAATTAACCAAAGATAATTTGGATGAAATTACTAAATTAACTGGACCAACGGCCTTTATTATTGAAATGTTAGGTGATAATTATCATAATGCTGACTTTGTGGGCTTTGTTATTGGTCAAAAGGATCACTGGTTTATTAGTCGGGATGTCACATTATTACAAACGCCAACTTTACAACAATGGTTAAGTGATCCGCAACAAGAAAAATGGGTATTTGACGCTAAACGTAATTATTATGGTATCCATCGTTTAGGTACCCAATTAAAGGGTATTACTTTTGATTTGTTATTAGCAGCTTATTTGTTAAACACTAATGATAATATTGATGATGTGGCAACTGTGGCTAATTCATATGGTGATAAATCAGTTCAAACTGATGAAGATATTTATGGTCGTGGCACAAAGACGGCAATTCCAACTGATGATAAGATTCTTTATCAACATTTAGCTCATAAAGCCGCTGCGATTTATCATTTGCACGATAGTATTATTAAACATTTACAAGATCATCAACAATTATCACTTTTTAAGAATATTGAATTGCCATTAGCCTTTGTTTTGGCCGATATGGAACTTGCTGGCATTACTTTAGATGTCGATACATTAAAGCAAATGGGAAAGAACTTTTCACAAAGTATGGCGGTAATTGCTGAAGCAATTTATCGTGAAGCTGGTGAAGAATTTAATCTAAATTCAACTAAGCAGTTGGGAACAATTTTATTTGAAAAAATGAAATTACCACATGCTAAAAAGACTAAAACCGGCTATTCAACTGCTGAAAAAGTGCTTGATAAATTAAAGTATAAATACAAGATTGTAGCTGATATTTTGGATTATCGTGGTATTGCGAAGTTACAATCAACTTACGTTAAGGGCTTATTAAAGACATTGCAACCAGATGGTAAGATTCATACGCGTTTCTTACAGACGTTAACACAAACCGGTCGGTTATCATCAGTTGATCCTAATATGCAAAATATTCCTGCTCGTGATACTGGTAAACAAATTCGGAAGGCTTTTGTACCATCAGGTTCAGATAGTTATTTAATGTCATGTGACTATTCACAAATTGAATTACGGGTGTTAGCCCATATTTCTGGTGATAAACATATGCAATCCGCATTCTTGCATAATGAAGATATTCATGCACATACGGCAATGAGTATTTTTGGCTTGAAAGATCCATCACAAGTTACGCCTGACATGCGGCGGAAAGCTAAGGCTACGAACTTCGGAATTGTTTATGGAATTAGTGATTATGGTTTATCACAAAATATCGGTATTTCCCGTAAGGAAGCGCACCAATTTATTCAAGCTTACTTTGAACAATATCCACAAGTAAAAGCATACATGGATAATATTGTTAAGGTAGCTCGTAAACAGGGTTATGTAGAAACGTTATTCCACCGGCGGCGTTACTTACCAGATATTAATGCCACTAATTATAATTTACGTTCCTTTGCTGAACGGACAGCAATGAATACGCCAATTCAAGGTAGTGCCGCTGATATTATTAAAGTAGCAATGTTAAATGTGCAAAAAGCACTTAAAGAACGGCATATGCGTTCACGCATGTTATTACAAGTACACGATGAATTGATTTTTGAAATACCAAAAGATGAAATTGACGAAATGGTTAAACTTATTCCGGAATTAATGGATTCAGCGGTTAAGTTAGATGTGCCATTAAAAGTAGAAACAGGTTATGGTAAGACCTGGTTCGATGCAAAATAAAAATAAGGGAGGCTTAATATGCCAGAATTACCTGAAGTAGAAATTGTGCGCCGCGGTTTAAACCGGTTAGTAATTGGCAAAACCATCAGTGCAATTGATATTTTATGGGACAAAACCGTTAATGGTTCCCATGATGAATTTAAAAAACGGTTAATTGGGAGAACAATTGCCCGGATTGATCGGCGGGGCAAATATCTTCTTTTTCGGTTTAATGATAACTTAACGATGGTTAGTCATTTACGGATGGAAGGTCATTATCAATTAGTTCAAAAGATTGATGAACCATTTATGAAACATACTTGTGTGACCTTTACTTTTACGGATGGCACACAATTACGTTATATTGACTCCCGTAAATTTGGGCGAATGGACTTAATTGCGACTGATGAACAAGATAGTTTTAAAGGCTTGGCTAAATTAGGACCAGAACCACTAACTGATAATTTTGATGTACCTGATTTTGCCCGGACACTGCGTCGTCATCATAAGCCAATTAAAACAACGCTCTTGGACCAAACGACAGTAGCCGGGATTGGTAATATTTATGCTGATGAAACGTTATGGATGAGTTATATTCATCCATTACAACCAGCTGATACCTTAACTGATGATGAAATTAAATTATTACATGATAATATTATTAAAGAATTAAAATTATCAATTGCTAAGGGTGGTACAACTTTTCATAGTTTTATTGGTGCTGATGGCAAACAGGGCGAATTTCAACATGATTTGCATGTTTATAATCATGTTGGTGAACCTTGTGAACGGTGTGGCACTACGATTGTGAAAATTAAAGTTAACCAACGTGGCACATCATTCTGCCCCCATTGCCAAGTTTTGTATAAGGACCGGATTGTTAGATGACAATTATTGTTGGCTTAACTGGTGGAATTGCTGCTGGTAAATCAACCGTAGTGGCGATTTTAAAACAATATTTTCCTATTATTGACGCTGACCAAATTGCACGACAAATTGTAATGCCAGGAACAATTGGCTTAAAAGAAATTGTTAGTGAATTCGGTCAACAAGTGCTGCAGGATGATGGTACTTTAAATCGTCATTTATTAGGAAAAATTGTTTTTAGTAATGCTCAGCAATTAGCAAAGTTAAATAAGATTACTGCTCCCTTGATTCGACAAAGTATCATGCATAAAATTGATAATTGGCGTTATCAGAATGTACCATTAGGTGTTCTGGATATGCCATTATTATTTGAACAGCATTATCAAAGTATTTGTGATCAAATTGTAGTGGTTAATATTAAGCGACAAATTCAAATTGAACGTTTAATGAAACGGAATAATTTTAGTCGTATTGAAGCAATCCAACGTATTGATAGTCAGATGCCGTTATCACAAAAGGTTAAAAAAGCTGATATTGTGATTGATAATAATGGTACATTACTACAATTAAGGAATGAAGTATTATCGTTAGTAACAAACTTACAACAGATAATTAGAAGAGGAGAATAATTATATGCAATGTCCACGTTGTCATCATAACGATTCACGTGTTGTTGATTCACGGCCAACTAATGGTGGTAAAGTGATTCGGCGGCGGCGTGAATGCGTTGCGTGTGGTTATCGTTTTACAACATTTGAACGAATTGAACAAACCCCATTATTAGTAATTAAGAAAAATGGAACGCGTGAAGAATTTGATCGTGATAAAGTATTGCATGGTATTATTCATGCGGCTGAAAAACGACCAATTAAAATGGAACAAATTACCCATATCGTTGATCAAGTTGAAAATAAATTACGTTCATTAGGTGAAAATGAAATTTCTTCACAATTAATAGGTAAGTATGTATTAGATCTTTTAGCCGATGTTGATGAAATTGCTTATATTCGTTTTGCTAGTGTTTACCGGCAATTTAAGGATATGAATGAATTCATGCAAGAATTACAAGCAATGATGCATCATAGCCAAGAAAATCATTAAGGAAGATTATTATGGTATCGCAATTTAATCATCTTGACTTACATGATAATTTTATTTTATTTAAAAAAGGGATTCTTACTGATTTAGATATTGAAGTGTTAATTAGTTTGTATCAGCCGTTGATTGGACCAACGGCTTTTACCATTTTATTAACATTATGGCAAACAGTAAGCGAGAATAGTGAGCCAATGACGCATACTGATTTGATGGCTGATTTAAACATGGATATTAGTGTTTTTTATCAAAATCGCATTAAATTAGAAGCGGTTGGTTTACAAAATACTTATCAAAAACGTAATACAGGTGCCGTTAATTGCCGCCAATTAATTTATGAATTAATTCCGCCAGTAACGCCAGCGGCTTTTTTTAAAGATGATATTTTATCAGTTGCATTGTATGAAGCAGTTGGTGAACAACGTTTTCAAGAATTAGAGAACAAGTTTGTTTATCCGCGTTTATCAGTTGATGCTGATGTTGAAAATATTACTAAAAGTTTTTTAGATGTATTTTATGTTTCAATGGATACCATTCCACCAATTGTGCAAGATGCCAAAAGTAATGTTAACCAACGGCAAACCCGCCAATTACATTTTACGCAAAGTGAATTGCAAACCTTTAATTGGCGTTACTTTAAAGCTTTAGTCGCACGTAATCATATTAGCAGTGCTGAAGTAGATAATAATCAGTTAGCCTTGTTTAATTTAGCAACATTTTATGATATTAACGAGACTGAATTAGCACGGTTAACGACTATGACAATGAATGTTGCAAATGATACCATTGATATGGCAGCTTTACAGCGGGTGGTTTTAAGTAATTATGAACGACAAGTTGCTCATCATGAAGATGTTACGCCAGCAACAGCAGCTGTTAATGATATTTCAACGACATTATTGCAACAAGTTCACTTCAATAACGATGAAATTGACTTTATTAAGCATAATTTAAATTTATTTCCTCGTAAATTTTTAGAAAAATATCGTGAATTACACAGTAATTTTGTTTCTAAGAGTGACGCATTAACGTTGAGTAGTTTAGTGCAACGCCATGTTTTAAGTGATGCGTTAGTTAATTTGTTAAGTGCTTATGTTTTACAAGACCATAATAATTTAACTACTAATGTGGTTGATACCATTGCTAATGAATGGTATCAACGTAAAATTAGCGAACCTAATCAGGCGTTACAACAAATTCTTAAGTATCAACAAAAAGCACAAACGAAACCGCGAACTTATCGTAATAATTATCAACGGCGCAAAGTACGTGTTGAGAAGAAACCACAATGGATGCAACCAGGTTATCAACCACCTGAAATTTCAGATGAAGAATTAGCTGCTTTGGAAAAGAAAAACCAGGAACTAATGAAAAAACTAGGCTTGCAAAAGGATGAATCAAATGGAAAACATGAGTAACCAATTGCGTAATCATTTAATGCATAATGATAAATTACGTCAACATTTAAACCAACTTTATCATCAAGTATTAGATGATGATGATGTTAAACAATTCTTACAACAGCATCCAGAATTAACTAAAGCAGATGTTGTGCAAAGTATGGCGCAATTATTTGAATATGTTAATCAACGTGACCAAATTCAAAGTGGCAAGACTGGTATTGCGCCCGGTTACATGCCACATTTGGAAGTACATGAACGTCACATTAATGTTACTTATGTTCCAACAACGCAATTGCAACAACAACGCCAAGCTGATCAAATCTTACAGCGGATTGCAATTATTGATTTACCAGCTGATATT
>CAWUZD010000055.1:0-29505 GCA_963926925.1 uncultured Lactobacillaceae bacterium | reverse complement strand
AACATCTTCTTAGCAATGCCAATACCATAAATATTAGCAACGGTTTGTGCTAAATTATTACGACCATTCGTCTTTAACATTAAATTTTGATTATTCATCAATGAGAAAGAAATTTCTGGATGACCCATGGCTAAACGATTGATAATATCAACAATCTTTGATAATTCAGTTTGATAACTGCGTAAATACTTCAAACGTGCTGGTGTATTAAAGAATAAATCACTAACAGTAACCGTAGTCCCTTGCCGCAGTGCTAACGGTTGTTGTTGTAAAATTTTACCACCTTTAATATGCACACAACTACCCATGACTTCATCACTAGTTGCACTTGATAAAGTAACATCTGCAACTGCTGCGATACTTGCTAACGCTTCACCACGAAAGCCAAGTGATTTTACTTTAAATAGGTCATTGCGTGTCAAAATTTTACTAGTAGTATGACGTTTAAAAGCCAGTGGAATTTCATCACTAATAATTCCTTCACCATTATCACTAACTTGGATTTGTTGAAGACCAGCTTCTTTAATGCGGATATCAATTTGCGTACTATGCGCATCAATTGCGTTTTCGACCAATTCTTTCACTACTGAAGCTGGTCGTTCAATTACTTCACCAGCTGCAATTTGATCACTAAGAATCGTTGATAATTCATGAATTTTAGCCATAATATCACCTCCTAATGACGTAATTTACGTTGCCATTGATATAACATATTCATAGCATCCATTGGGGTTGCATCTAATAAATCAGCATTTTTTAATTCATTAAGTACTTTTTGTTGGGCCTTACTAAAATTATTTTTTTGTTTAACAACTGGTTGTTCACTAAACAATGACAACTGTGGATCATCATTTGTTTCAGCAATTGCCATTGGTTGCGGTGCTTTAGTTGCGGGTTGCACTGGTGTTATTGCTGAATCATTATTCTCTAATTTACCTAAAATATCTTCAGCACGTTTTAATAATTCGGTTGGCATCCCCGCTAGCTTAGCAACATGAATCCCATAAGAACGATCGGCCGGACCAGCCATCATCTTATGTGAAAAAATTAATTCACCATTTTCCTCAGTCGCACCAACATGAATATTCTTTAACTTCGTAAGTTCATCAGCTAAAGCGGTCAATTCATGATAATGCGTTGAAAACAATGTTTTAGCATGAATATGATCATGAATAAATTCAATAATTGCTTGGGCTAATGCCATGCCATCATATGTTGCTGTACCACGACCAATTTCATCAAATAAAATCAAACTGTTAGCAGTCGCATGCATTAATGCATCATTAGCCTCCATCATTTCTACCATAAAGGTACTTTCACCAGAAATTAAATCGTCAGCAGCACCAATTCGCGTAAATATCTGATCAAAAATTGGCAATGTTGCTTTATCAGCAGGTACAAACGAACCCATTTGTGCCATGATTACAATCAATGCTAATTGCCGCATGTACGTACTTTTACCAGACATATTTGGCCCAGTAATTAATAAAATATCAGTATCATCAGGCATCGTTACTGAATTAGGAATATAACGTTGTTGGCCTAAAACCTTTTCAACAACCGGATGACGCCCATTAACAATTTCAATATCATGATAATGTAATTTTAAAGTTGGTTTTACATAATGATAATTTTCAGCAATAACTGCAAAACCTTGCAAAACATCTAATGAAGCAACCGCTTGGGCTAATTTTTGTAACCGGCGAATTTGTTGTTTAACTTGATCCCGAACTTCTGTAAACAAATCATATTCGAGAGCCGTTGATTTTTCTTCCGCTTCTAATATTAAACGTTCTTTTTCTTTTAATTCTGGAGTAATAAAGCGTTCAGCATTTGCCAATGTTTGCTTACGACTATAACGATCAGTTGGTACTTGTGCGAGGTTAGCATTAGTAACTTCAATGTAATAACCAAAAACACGGTTAAAACCAATTTTTAAAGTATGAATGCCAGTGCGTTGCCGTTCGACCGCTTCCATTTTAGCAATCCATGCCTTACCATTTTTCATTGCATCACGGTATTGATCAAGCTGCTTATTATAGCCATCACGAATAATACCACCATCTTTTACAGAAATTGGCGGATCATCAACAATTGCGCGCATGATTAAATCATGAACATCATCAACGGGATCTAATTGTTGTAAAGCCTGATCAAAAGTATGATCATCGTTAATCTTAGTAATAACATCCTTAATTGCTGGAATTTGTTCCAAAGAAGTCCGTAATTGAATCAAATCACGACCATTAACACTACCAAAAGCAACCCGACCAGCTAATCTTTCCAAATCATAAACTTTTGTCAACCGGTCTTGTAGTTCTGCTCGTTCAAAATAATGATCAATTAATGACCCCACTTGTGCTTGCCGTTGTTTAATTGCCGTAAGATTTAATAATGGCCGATCTAACCATTGTTTTAATAACCGACCACCCATGGCAGTATGGGTTTCATCAAGTAACCATAATAAGGTCCCACTTTTATTACCAGTTCGCATTGAAGCAGTCAATTCAAGATTCTTTTGGGCATAATGATCCATCTTTAAAAATTGTGATGGTTCATAAACAACGGCCATTTGCAAATGCGTTAAGGCCCGCTTCTGGGTTACTGTTAAATATGCAATTAATTGGCTAGTAGCATTAACTTCCAATTGATCAGTCAAGTTTTGGGTAACAAAACTAATTTCAGCATTAACACTAACTTCATCCTGATAAGAAACAAGAATGTTTAATTGTTTAAACTTAGCTAATACCGTTTCAGGAAATTGATGGTTAACCACAACTTCTTTAGTTTGCAAACTCATCATTTCATTTAATAAACTATCAAGACTGTGTAAATGGGAGGTCTTCAATTCACCAGTTGATAAATCACTATAAGCAAAGCCATAATCATTATCATTGCCAGTAACAACTGATGTTAAGTAGTTATTTCTTTTAGCTTGGCTGGCTTTTTCATCCATAATGGTTCCAGGAGTAATTAACTGAATGACTTCACGCTTAACCATTCCTACTGCTTTAGTCGGATCTTCCATTTGTTCACAAATGGCAACTTTATAACCCTTATCAATTAAGATATCAATATAGTTTTGAACAGCATGATATGGTACACCACACATTGGGACGGGATCTTCTGAATTTTTATTCCGTGCTGTTAAAGTTAATTCAAGTAATTGTGAACCTTTAATAGCATCATCATAAAATAATTCGTAAAAATCACCAATCCGATAAAATAAAAAAGCATCAGGATACTGATCTTTGATTTTACGATATTGAATCATCATTGGGGTATCTTTTGTTAATCGTTTTGGCATCAATATACTTCTTTCTAATTAATCAAAAAACGGATGATTAGGATTAATTTGCACAAGTTTAATATCATGCGTATGCCCATGATCGTCTAAATCAAGTAAACAACCATTTAATTGTCCTTGATCATCTTCAGCCACAGCAAAGCGTGTTGGTCGTTGGGTCAAAAAACGGGCCAGAACACTATCCGCCTTCACACCTAACACACCATTATAAGGACCAGTCATTCCAGCATCAGTCAAATAACCTGTGCCATGACTGAGAATCCGTGCATCATTGGTTTGAACATGCGTATGCGTGCCAATCACAGCAGCAACCCGACCATCAACATAATAACCAAAGGCTTCTTTTTCGCTTGTTGCTTCAGCATGAAAATCAACAATAATCCAATCAGAATGACTGCAATCATTAGCTAATAATTCATCAATTTTAGCAAAAGGATTATCTAAATCGTTTAAAAAAACACGTCCTTGTAAGTTAATAACAGTTAGACATTTACCATTAACATTAATATTAACTAATCCTTGTCCAGGAGTAACACCTGGAAAATTAGCCGGACGAACCAACTTTGGTGCTCGTTCAATGAAATCAAAAAGTTCACGTTTATCCCACGTGTGATTTCCCATTGTTATAACATCAGCACCAGCATTTAAAATGCATTTATAAGCATTTTCGGTAATTCCCTTACCATCAGCAGCATTTTCACCATTAACAATCGTTACTTGTGGCTTATAGTGCTTTTTTAAGCGAGGTAAATAATCTTTGAGCATCTGTTGGCCCAAACTGCCAACAACATCTCCAATAAATAAAATACGCATAAATAAACTCTTCTCTAATTATTGTCTATTAATATTAGCATGATCTCCATAAGCGTTAAAGTCTTAAAATGTAAAAAGTAAACTAAAAAAGATTGCAGTATCTTTTGTGCAATCTTTTTTAATATTTTTATTCATTAACAGCTTGTTCAATAATTACAATATCATTAATCTTTAACTTGTGATGAATTTCAGCTTCAATTTCAGCTTTCGCTAAATGATCAATTTTAGGAGTTGCTTGTTCATCTAATAATTTTGTAATTACGAATTGAATTTGTTCATCAGTTATCCGCCGATGGGCATTTGTCATTACAACATCAATGCGACTAAATGCATCAATGAAAAAGACATTAACACTACCTAAAGTAAATTTCCGATAGTACTTAATTGCTTGATGACCATATAAATGATTAATTACATTAGGTATCATTTTATGCAAACTGGTACTAACCCGAATTGGATTTTCAACTAACCGCATTTAAAACAATCCTTTCTAAAAACACTTTATCTTAATTTTAACAAATAAAAAAAGGTTATGACAATTGTCATAACCTTTTTAATTATCTTAATTTAGCTTTTACATCATGCCGCCCATGCCTGCAGCACCTGCTTGTGCAGCAGCAGCGTCATTGTTCTTTGGTTCTGGTTTGTCAGCTACTACAGCTTCAGTAGTTAACATTAATGCAGCAACACTTGCAGCATTTTGTAATGCTGAACGAGTTACCTTAGTTGGATCAATGATACCTGCTTCAACCATGTCTTCCCATTTATCAGCAGCAGCATTGTAACCAACGCCAGGTTTTTCAGTCTTCAAGCGTTCTACAACTACAGAACCTTCTTTACCTGCGTTTTCAGCAATTTGACGTACTGGTTCTTCCAAAGCACGCTTTACGATATTAACACCTGTTAATTCGTCGCCTTCAGCTTTGACAGCAGCTACAGCATCAATAACATTTACTAATGCTGTACCACCACCAGCTACGTAACCTTCTTCAACCGCAGCACGTGTAGCATTCAATGCATCTTCAATGCGGTACTTGCGTTCTTTCAATTCTGTTTCAGTTGCGGCACCAACTTTGATAACTGCGACACCACCAGCTAATTTAGCTAACCGTTCTTGTAATTTTTCACGGTCAAATTCAGAAGTTGTGTTAGCTAATTCAGTCTTGATGTTCTTAACACGTTCTTCAATAGTTGCTTTGTCGCCAGCACCTTCAACAATAGTTGTGCTGTCTTTTGTAACTGTTACACGACCAGCTTTACCTAATTGAGCAACAGTTGCATCCTTTAATTCTAAGCCTAAGTCATCAGTAATTACTGTAGCACCTGTTAATGCAGCAATATCTGATAATTGTGCCTTACGACGATCACCAAAGCCAGGAGCCTTAACAGCAACGACATTGAATGTACCACGAATCTTGTTCAAAACTAATGTTGGTAATGCTTCACCATCAACATCGTCAGCAATAATTAATAATGCTTTACCTTCTTGAACAATTTGTTGTAACAATGGCAAAATGTCTTGAATGTTAGAAATCTTCTTATCAGTTACTAAAATGTAAGGATTTTCTAAGTCTGCTTCCATTTTATCGTTGTCAGTTACCATGTATTGTGATAAGTAACCACGATCAAATTGCATCCCTTCAACAACCTTCAATTCAGTATTGATACCTTTGGATTCTTCGATAGTAATAACACCGTCATTACCAACTTTTTCCATAGCATCGGCAATTAAATTACCAACTTCAACACTTGCTGAGGAAACAGCAGCAACTTGGGCAATTTCGCTCTTGTTAGATACTTTGTGAGAAATCTTGTGTAATTCGTCAACAGCAGCTGCAGTAGCTTTTTCAATACCGTTACGAACACCAACAGGATTTGCACCAGCAGTAACGTTCTTCATACCTTCACGGATGATTGCTTGTGCTAAAACAGTAGCTGTTGTAGTACCATCACCAGCAATATCATTAGTCTTAGAAGCAACTTCTGCAACTAATTTAGCACCCATGTTTTCAAAGTGGTCTTCTAATTCAATATTCTTAGCGATAGTAACACCATCGTTAGTAATATCAGGAGCACCATATGATTTTTCTAAAACAACATTACGACCCTTAGGACCGATAGTTGATTTAACTGTATCTGCTAATTTATCAACACCACGTAACATTGCTGCACGTGCATCTTCAGAAAACTTAATTTCTTTAGCCATTAATTCTTTCACCCCATGATTAATATTTTTGGTTTAATTTCGTTAACTTAATTTTATTAGTCAACAATTGCAATAATATCCTTGTCATGAACAACTAAGTATTCTTGGCCTTCATATTTAACAGTTGAGCCAGCATATTTGTCATACATAACAGTATCGCCAACTTTAACATTCATAGGTAATGTCTTACCTTCAGATGTAACTAAGCCTGTACCAACGGCAACAACTTTACCTGTTTGTGGCTTTTCCTTAGCATTACCTGCTAAAACAATACCACCAACAGTTTGTTCTTCTTTTTTAACTTCGATAATAACACGATCGCCTAATGGTTTTAACACTTAGAATCCCTCCATATTATCTAATTTAGCACTCTAATTGTTCAAGTGCTAACTACAAAACTAATAATAACATTTTTATGTGATAATGCAAGCAATTTCACAAATTTTTTAGCACTTTTTGATAACGAGTGCTAAAAATTACCATTATCATAATTATGCTATACTTGATAGTAATATTTATTTAAAAATGGAGCTTTTAATCATGACACAACGACAAGCCATGCAACGCATTATTGTTAGTTATTTAATAATTCTCTTAATTCCCACAATTTTTAACTCATTTGCAGTAACCCAAAGTTATGTCAATCCGGTTTTAACATTAACTGACATTATTGGTGCAATTTGGTTACTTTACCTAATTCATCACATTAAAGAAACAGCACCATTAGAACAACATCCCACTTCTTGGCGTAAAACCATTATCTGGGGAATAATTGGTGCTTTCATTGCAATTATTTGTCAATTAATAATTATGTGGAGTGAACGTTTTATTTTCCATGATGTGCAAGCTTCACTTAACACTAATATCTTAATTACTAGTATTAAAAGTTTCCCACCAATGATGATTGCAATTGTTATTGCAGCACCAATTATGGAAGAAATTGTTTTCCGCAAAATTATTTTTGGCGATTTATGCCAATTTACCAATAAATGGTTAGCAGCAATTATTGCTAGTCTTTTATTTGCACTTACGCATGCGGATGGTCACTTGTTAACATATACGTTGATTGGTATGATTTTTTGCTACATTTATCAAAAAACCAATAACATTTATAGTAGTATGATTTCACATATCCTAATGAATGCTGTTGTAGTAAGTAGTTACTTAATTACTATTCATTAGTTAGTTTCATAGTGACCTAAGAAATAGATTAAGCTTTCTAATTCTGAAGCTAAATCAATATTTAAAACACGAACGTTCTTAGAAACTACTAAACGTACTGGTGAAAAATTCATAATACCGCGAATATTGGCAGCTACCATTTGATCAGTAACACTTTGAGCAACATTCGCCGGCACTGATAAAATAGCAATATCAAGATGCTGCTGTGTTAAACGTTTACCTAATTCATCCATTGAATAAATAGGAATATTATTTTGAACTGTGCCAATAATCTCAGGATTAACATCAAATGCAGCACTAATACTTAAATCATTGCTTAATTCAAAATTATAGTTAAGTAAAGCGCGACCAATATTTCCAACCCCAACTAAGGCAACGCGTGATAAGTGATTTTGTCTTAACATTTGTCTAATTACATTGGTTAACGAGGTAACGTTATATCCAGAACCGCGTTTACCAGTAGCACCCAAATATGAAAAATCACGTCGAATTGTCGCACTGTCAATTTGAAGTGCATTAGATAATTCACGTGAAGAAATACTTGTTTTACTAGTATTTTTCAAAAAATTTAAATAGCGATAATATAAAGGTAATCTTTTGGCAGTCGCTTTGGGAATGATTGACATTAACCCTTCGCCTCCTCTTTCAGCCTTCATTCTAGATGACTACCTTATATAAAGCAATTTTTTACTATATAATATGTTTTTTGTTGACAATTTTTATAATTTATTTAAGGAGAAAAAAAGTGATTTTATTACAAGCACAAAATGTGGCACGTTCCTTTGATGGTGAATACTTATTTAGAAATGTTCACCTTGAAATTAAAGAACATGCACGGATTGCCATTGTTGGTCCTAATGGTGTAGGAAAATCAACTTTATTAAAAATAATTGCACAAGTCGATGCGCCTGATGAAGGACAAATCACCTTAGGAAAAGGCGTCACCTGGGCTTATTTACCCCAAAATTCAGGTTTAAATTCTAATAAAACTGTTTATCAAGAAATGTTAGGCTTATTTAGTGATCTTCAAGATATGGAAAAGCAAATGCACCATCTTGAAAAACAATTAAGTGATGAAAACGTTATTCAGGATGCTGATAAGTATCAACAAATCTTAAAACAATACGACCAATTGCAAACTGACTTTGCTGATCGAAATGGTTATGGTTACGAAGCAGAAATTCGTGGTGTATTACATGGTTTTAAATTTTATGAAGATGTTTATGATGAACCAATTAATAACCTATCCGGTGGTGAAAAATCACGGTTAGCATTGGCTAAATTACTTTTAGCGAAAAAGGATATTTTAATTCTTGATGAACCAACGAACCACATTGATGTTGATACCTTAGGATGGTTAGAAAATTACTTACAGGGTTATCCAGGAGCAGTTTTAATTGTTTCTCACGACCGGTATTTTCTTGATCATACTGTTAATGAAATTTATGATCTTACTAATCAACATCTTGAACATTACAATGGTAACTACACGCGCTTTGTTGCTGAAAAGAAAGCTAAATTAGATCAAGCATGGCGGGCTTATAACAAGCAACAAGAAGAAATTGCCAAATTACAAGACTTCATTAACAAAAACATTGCCCGGGCTGCTACAACTAAATTGGCCCAAAGTCGGCGTAAACAATTAGAAAAGATGCCAAAACTTTCCCGGCCAAGTGCTCCACAACATACGATTCATTTTCGTTTTAAGGCTGATACTGAAAGTGGCAAAGACGTTCTCCAAGTTAATAATGCAGCCATTGGTTATAACAATAAGATAATGTCCCAACCAATTAACTTAGACATTAAAAAGCATGATGTTCAAGCAATTGTTGGTCCTAACGGCATTGGTAAATCTACTTTATTAAAAAGTATTTTGCACCAAATTCCATGGTTAGCTGGTGAAGAAAAGTTTGGTACAAATGTTCATATTGGTTATTATGATCAGGAACAGCAGCAACTTCATCCACAGAAAACAGTCCTTAATGAAATTTGGGACGAATATCCAACTACTCCTGAAAAAGAAATTCGTAATGCCCTCGCTAGTTTCTTATTTACTGGTGATGATGTTGAAAAAACCGTTGCACAATTATCTGGTGGTCAAAAGGCCCGCTTAGCTCTTACCAAATTAGCCATGCATCATGATAATTTCTTAATTCTTGATGAACCAACGAACCACTTAGATATTGCCAGCCGTGATGTCTTAGAAGAAGCTATTAAAGCATTTAATGGCACAGTATTATTTGTTTCCCACGATCGTTACTTCATTAATAACGTTGCAACCGCAATTAATGAAATTACGCCTGAAGGAAGCACCCATTACTTGGGCAACTGGGATTATTATCAAGATAAAAAAGCTGAACTAGCTGCGATTGCTGAGGCCGAAGCCGCTGAAAATGCTGATAATAACACTACGGTTGATAATTCACAAGATGAACCTTCACCACAAGTTACTTATCAACAATCTAAGGAATCACAAAAAGCAAAGCGCAAACTAAGTCGTGAAGTTGCGCATTTAGAAGAACAAATGAATCAATTAGCAGCTCAGCAAAAAGAAATTGAACTAGCAATGACTGATTCACAAAATTATACTGACCATGAAAAAATGCAAGTACTTCAAGAACAATTAACTGATATCAAAAACCATTTAACTGATATTGAAGACCAATGGGAAGCTAAAGAATTAGAATTAGAAGAATTAGCATAATAAAAAAATGATCATAATTTTCATTATGATCATTTTTTATTACCGATATAATTTAGCTTTGCAAAACTTCTTAACACTTTGCCATAAATCTTTAATAACTTGATCTGATAATGTCATATCATTTAAATCGCCAGTTAAAAGCAACTTACGGCCATCAATTTTAAAGTTATGCATTAAATTAATACCATGTACATGTACAGAATGAAAGCCATTAGCATAAAGAAAATCAAAATGCCAATTCTTCTTCAAAACTAAATGAGCAACTTGCCGTAATGTTCGTACTGATTGCCCGGCAATATCACAAATGGTTTCATCAATTGCATACCAATGGCGCCGCCGTTTATCACGTTTAATCGTACGCGTAGCCATTAAATCAGCAGCTAAAGTATCATATTGATCTTTTAAGTCTTTTTCAAGTGCACTTAATTGATCATGCAAATCATCATGTGCTAATTGCCGAAGATTAGCAACTTCTTGAATACGACTAGACAAGATAAATAATTGTAAACGAACTTGTCGTGTCTTTTTATAACGCATAATCCATGCTAGGCTAACCGTTTGTTCAAAAATAGTCCGCGTTAAAATGCGCGCTGCATGGTTTTGTTGATGTTGCCGTAACCACTGATAATCAGCATACATGTGCGCTACTTGGGTTTCAAAATGATATAAGGATTTAATATTAACGGCTGGTGGAGTAACAACATGAGGATGAGCTTTAAATGAATGATGACGAATATGATTATGAATTTGCCGATGCAATTGATTAATGCGTTTTTTCAAAGCTAATGGGACATTAACATAACGTTTTAGCATCATTAAATTACGTTCACATAAACGCAAAACCAAATCATCAGTAACCCGTAAATCTTTACAAATTGGCATCATCCCTAAGCCATTCCACTTATCAGCGTAATAACCATGGGTATATAAGGAATCAAGACCATAAACAGCCGCGTATCCCATGTTTTCCTTATCATTTAACACATAACGGGCTAAATCAGATAAGTGATCAATTTTAGGAACTTTGGAAAACATCGTTGGATCAGTCCGATACCAACCCTTCCGGCGATCATCATGTAAGAAAGCATCAAGACTACAATAATGTGATTTCCGTAATTCACGATCAAATAAATTACGTTCACGCGCAATTTGTTTATTAACCCATTCATTAACCGTTTCATTTGCATTAGCCAAATGAGCTTGGTTAAATTCTTCTAACAACTTTGCTAATTCGGTTTGGTTACTCATCGTATCATTATCATCAATAATATAATGCACCCATAGTAACTGTCTTAAGCGGCTAGAATGATAAAATAAACGGGTCCGTTGATCCATTTCATCCTTATCAGACAAAATAAATTCTAAAAAGACGCTTCTTTCAAAAATTGGCCGTGAAATAATTCGTGCGGAAGCAAACCGGTGTTGCTGGCTTAAGCACGCGTATGAAGTTGCTAAATCATTATTTAGCGTAGTCATTTGTTTAACCACCCGCGTTACAATCTTACGTGGTGATGGCCATAAATTTAATATTTCTTGTGTTAATTCATCAATCTTTTTAATTAAATCGTTCATATTATTTTCCATAAAAAAATCTTAAGCCCTACTAATTATTGTAAAGCTCAAGATAATTATAACCTAATTACAAAACTATGACCGATATGAAAATTCCAAATTTGGATTAGCATTCAAATACATATCAGCAAAATGATGTTTTTGATATTCAATATGAGCAGCAGCACCAATCATTGCCGCATTATCACCACATAAGCGTAATGGTGGCACTACCAAATCAACATGATGATCTAACATGCTTAATTGTTCAGCAAAAGCATCACGTAACCCATGGTTAGCAGCTACTCCACCAGCAACTACTAATTGTTTAACATGATACTCATTAACCGCACGAATAGTTTTAGCCGTTAAAACATCAATTACACTAGCCTGGAAGCTGGCTGCTAAATCAGCTCGATTTAATTCTTGACCTAATTGTTCGGCATGATGCACAGTATTAATAAACGCACTCTTCAAACCACTAAAACTAAAGTCATAATTGTCTTCATTAAGCATTGCCCGTGGAAAGTTAAAAGTATCATGACCTTGATGAGCGAGTTCATCAACTTCTTTGCCGGCTGGATAATTAATACCAAGCACACGGCCAATTTTATCATAAGCTTCACCCGCAGCATCATCGCGTGTGTCACCAATAATTTCAAATTCACCAGCTTTAGGAATATAAACAATTTCAGTATGACCACCTGAAACTAATAAACCAATTAATGGATATACTAATGGTTTAACAAAACGTGCCGCATAAATATGACCGGCCATATGATTTACAGGAATTAATGGTAAATGATGTGCATATGCAATTGCTTTGGCCGCTGTCACCCCAATTAGTAATGAGCCTACTAAACCAGGACCATAGGTAACTGCTACTGCATCCAAATCACTATAATCAACATGTGCTTGTTCTAATGCTTCTTGGGCACAAATTGTAATTACTTCAACGTGATGACGACTAGCTACTTCAGGAACAACGCCACCAAAACGCTTATGACTATCAATTTGGGTCGCAATGATATTTGATAAAATTTCATCCCCGTTTTTAATAACAGCGACACTTGTTTCATCACAACTAGATTCAAATGATAAAATTAATTCATCTTTTTCTTTCATCATAATTACACCTTTACTAATTAAACTTCCTTAACATAAGATGCTGATTTTGGTGCATCTGGATGTGCTTTTAACCAATTATTTTCTGCTTCAGTCCGCCGTAAGTATTTTGGTACAAAGTGATGAATATCAGTTAATGGTGCCATCTTAATACCCAAACTAGCTAATACACGTGCACTTGGTAAATTCAATTTACTATCAGTAAATAATGCCTGTGTGCCTAACTTTGCTTGTAATTCATCAGTAAAACTAGCAACATCACCTACGAAAATCATTGGTGTATTCATTTTAATTACTTGGGCAATTAAATCAGCAATACTAATATGTGTATCAGGCATAATATTCATTAACTTATTATTTTCCCAACGATAAATACCAGCAAAAACATTATTCCGCCGGGCATTGAATAGTGGCACAATTGGCAAATTTTCATGAGAATCAACATTGGCAGCAATTGTTGCTAAACTTGATACTCCTACCAATTCTTTATTTAAAGTCCATGCTAATGTCTTTGCAGTAGTTACCGCAATACGAATGCCAGTATAAGAACCAGGACCTTGTGCTACCACAATGCGGTCAATTTGATCAATTGTTAACTTAGTCATCTTAAATAATTGATCAATGGCTGGCATTAATTCTTCACTATGATGTAATTGTGTATTAATTGTTGTTTCACCTAAAAGATTATCATCTTCACAGATTGCAACACTCAAACAACGATTAGACGTATCAAAAGCTAAAATTTTCATCTAATTGCCTCTTTCATTATAATTTCGTAATCTCTTAAAATTTTAAATGCCGCTTTTCAATAAATTTCAAAACAATAAATAGGATAACTGCTTCAATAATCCATGAAATTGCATTCTTAAAAAGACGAATAGGCAAAATTACTTGTAATTTTAAATGATATAAAAGTACCACCCATAACGTGTTTAGTAAAATGTTATTAATAACCGTAACCAAAGCTGTTGCTACTAAAACTCGTTTAAAGGAAACATGATAATTATATAACACCATTCCATATAAAAATGCGGCTACAAAGGCTGAAAAAGTAAAACCAATAAAGAAGTCACCACTACCGCCTAAAATAGTATGACTTAAAATATCAGTAAATATCCCGGCCAAGCCAGCCCACCAAGGGCCAAAATAATAACCAAGTAATGCTGTCATTACAAAAGCCGGTGAAATTTTTAAAAAATTAGGTCCGAAACTAATTTTACTTAAAATGATTTGCAAGGCCATAATAATTCCTAACCAAGCAATCATCGCCGTATTTAATTTGGGATGTGCAAATGATAACAGTTTTTTCTTCACTGAGGACATCTCCTTAACTTGGATAACTTTAAGAACAAACTAACGTGATTATAAACCATATTATGTTCTTTCAAAACTGTTTTTTTGATAATATAGATAAGAAGGAGGCTTCTTTATGAAAAAAATATTAATTGTTCATACTGGTGGAACGATTGCAATGACAGTTGATAGTAACAATGTTGCTACCCCAAGTAACAATACTTTATTACTAGATTCAATTAAAAAAATAATTAGTAAAGATATTGAACTTAGTTATGAAGTATTATGTAATTTACCATCTCCTGAAATTACTCCCCAAATTATGCTTCAATTAGCACAACGGATTAAAAAGGCCGAAGATGAAGGCATCGATGGCGTTGTTGTTACCCATGGGACAGACACTTTGGAAGAAACAGCTTACTTTCTTGACCTAGTTCTTCCTAATAAAATTCCTGTAGTAGTTACTGGCGCCATGCGGGCTGCTAACGCGATTAGTTCTGATGGTTTGCATAATATCCAAAGTGCAATTTGGACAGCTGTCTCACCAGATGCTTATAACAAAGGTGTTATGGTCGTTTTGAATGATGAAATTCATGCGGCACGAACAGTTACCAAAACTCATACAACTAATGTTGATACCTTCCAATCCCCGCTAACCGGACCAATGGGCATCATTGCTAATCAAAAAGCCGTATTTATTCAAGAATTAATTAATCATATTCCTGCATGTCCAATTGATCATATTGTTAATAATGTTTATTTATTAACATCATATTCAGGCATGACTAGCAATTTATTTAATGCTTTAGATAATGATGAAACTAATGGTTTAGTTGTTGAAGGATTAGGTGCTGGTAATCTTCCTGTCAGCACTTTGCCAGGTATTACTAATTTATTAAAACGCCATATTCCCATTATTCTTGTTTCCCGTTCAATTAACGGTTTTGTGCAAGCTATTTATGGTTGTAAATCAGATGGTGCCGGTTTACAAAAGGATGGCGTTGTCATTTGTGAAGGTCTTAATGGTCCCAAAACACGTATTAAGTTAATTGTAGGCTTAAGTGCTGGTAAAAAGGACCAAGAATTAAAAGACTTTATGAAAAATGCTTTATCATAATTAAAAAAGAATCTTTTATTGAAAATAACAACCATTTTCATAAAAGATTCTTTTTTTACTACTGCCAAGTAAATTTAGCTTCAGCTGCTACTTCATCATTATTCATGATGCGATGCAAAGTCGTATTAGCATCAATAATTTGTGCTTCACTCTTAGCAATTTCACCATAGTGAACTTCGCGTTCATAGCGAACATCAGCTGTTTTAATGACATGATTTTGTAAAAAGTCATAACCTAATACATCTTGCATCCAATCAAAGTAACGCGTGTTATTAACATGACCATTACTATCAATATCAAAGTACCGTACCCGATAATCTTGTGAAATAATTGGTTTAGCTTTATCAAGATGCGGAATACGTGGAAAACGAACAATGTGCTTCGATTGTTCTAAATCAAATTTATCAACAATTTCTTTAATAACTGGAATTATTTTACGTGTGTTGATATCCATCATTACAAACGTGCTGTGCACACTGACCAATTCATTACCTGCAGCATCATGAATCCAAAAATCACGATAGCAGAAGAAACGGTTATAACCAGTAGCTTCAGTACTAGCAACAATTGTTTCGCCTACTTTTGGTGCCCGTTTAACATCAATATGATATTGCGTAATTACCCACCCAACATGATAATTTTGAACTAATTTTTGTTGACTAATTCCTAAATTATCCAATTGGTGTTCAGAAATTGCCAACATAATATTCATCATCATCGCTAAACTAATTTTACCGTTTGCATTACCTTCAAAAAGTTGAATTTGATACTTTTCAGAATATTTACTATTAGTTGTCATTGAACCTACTACTCCTTTAATCTAAATGATGATATTCATTATAAACGACTTGCCGTGATAATTGGTTTTGCTTGGCAACTTGTTTAATTGCCGCATTGGGTTTATTACCCTGCGCAATTAATTGGTTAACTTGTTGCTCAATTGATAATTGTGCTTGTTCAGGAACAACAAGATGACCATCATTACCAGCGACAATGAGGACAAATTCGCCACGAATTTGATTATTTTGTGCCCAGGTAACAATTTCACCTAAATTACCACGAATAAATTCTTCATAACGCTTCGTTAATTCACGACAAACACTAATTTGGCGTGATTCACCTAGTACTTCGGCTAGACCTTGTAAAGTCTTTAAGAGCCGGTGTGGGGCTTCATAAAAAATCATCGTTTCCTTCCGATTTTTTAAATTAGTTAGCGTGGTTACTAATTCATGATGTTTTCGTGGCAAAAAGCCCCAGAACAAGAATGGCTGTGGATTAATTCCAGAAGCAATTAACGCTGTTAATCCAGCATTAGCACCTGGTAACGGCACAACAGGAATATCATTAGCAATTGCAGCCATTACTAAATCATGCCCAGGATCGCTAATTGACGGCATCCCCGCATCACTAACCTGGGCAATACTTTCACCATTTTGTAAACGAGTCAATAAATTGGGAATACGTTCTGGTGCATTATGTTCATGGAAACTAATTTGTGGAGTTTTAATTTCAAAATGATTTAGTAATTTTTGCGTATTACGCGTATCTTCAGCCGCAATAATATCAACATTTTGTAATGTTGTTACCGCACGAAAAGTCATATCATTTAAATTACCAATTGGCGTTGGTACCAAATATAATGTTCCCACATGGTGATTTTGAAAACTTTGTTGTGTTTGCATTTCTAACGATCTCCATAAATAATATCATCACAAAACATGCAAGTTTCGTTATTGCGTTTTGAACCATAAAAAGCTGGGCAAACGTGAAAACCTTCATCATATAATTTTTTCAAATTACGCCGTGATTCACTTAATTCACGTTTACTTACATTGCTATCAGCATTATCATCTTTATTTTGTTGTAATTCATCAAGATGATTACGCAAATGTTGATTTTCTAATTCCAAATTAGCATTTCGTTCTAATTCCTTGGCTAAGCTTTGCCGTAAACGACTTACTTCTTCATATACTTGTTGTGTTGTTTTTTCTAATTGCAAAAAATGATCGTATAATTCCTTATTATCCAATGAATTTCCCACCCTATATCATCAACATCTTAAGTGTTAAGCTTTCTAAAATACTCTGAAAATTAATGTTAAACTTAAATTCACGTTGTGAAAGTAATGCATCATCAATCTGTTGTAATAATTGTTGTTGATTATAATTATGCAACCATTTATCAATAATTGGTTGGTAATCAGCAAAAATCACTTCATACTCCTTTTGCCAATATGATAAGAGCATATCTTGTAATGCTAATGAAATTAATACTAAAAATTGTTGCTGTTGATCCTTATCCTTAAGTAATGGCATTAATTGGGTTTGAACATTAATAAAGGCCTCATCATCATGATTAGCAATTTTGGCTAACCATTGCCATAATTGTTCAACTTGCTGATTGAATAATTCATCATCAGCTAATGCAGCGGCTTTAGTAATATCATTTGTTAAATGAACTACTATTTTGGCCTTATTTAATGGCATTTGTTCTTGTAATTGTGCCAATAATGGTTGCAAAGCAACTGGTTTAAATAAAATGGTCTGCACTCGTGAAATAATCGTTGGTAAGATTTTTTCCTTAGCATGGGTCAATAACAAGATAAGCACATTATTTACTGGTTCTTCCAATACTTTCAATAAACTATTAGCAGCACTACTATTCATTCGATCAGCATCTTTAATTATAAAAATGCGGCGATCACTTTCCATTCCACTTTTATTAGCTTCATGCTTTAACCAGCGAATATCATCAACTTTTATCATTTGACCACTAGGTTGTAAGGTTAACACATCAGGATGATCACCAGCAATAATTTGTTGACAAGTATGACACTGCCCACATGGCATGTCATCTTTAAGATGTGAACATAATAGTCGCATTGCTAACCACTGTGCGAATTGTTCTTCACCACTACCAGTTGGTCCTGCTAATAAATACGCATGTGATAATTTATCCTGAGCAATAATTTGCTGAAAACGTTGAATTAATTGTGGTTGTAATTGAGTAATATCGTAGTTACTCATCATTAACTCCTTCTAAACACCTTAGGGAAACGTTGTAAAATAATTTGACGACACGTTGCAATCACTGTTGTTAAAGGCTGTGTAGCATCAACTTTAACAATTCGTTGCGGATTATCACGCCATAGTTGCAAATATGCCTGGCGAACACGCCGATGAAAAGATAATTTTTCTTGATCAAGCCGATCATTTTGGCCTTGGCGGTGCGCCTTAATACGTTGCAAGCCAACTTCAACGGGAACGTCTAAGTATAAAGTTAAATCGGGAGTTAATCCTTCCGTAGCAAATTCATTAATTTGGGCAACAGCTTTTTCACCAATTTGCCGACCGGCACCTTGATAGGCAATTGAACTATCAACAAAACGATCACTAATGACAATTTCATTATTTTGTAATGCTGGGAGAATGTTTTCAACCAAATGTTGCCGGCGAGCAGCAGCATATAATAATGCTTCCGTGCGCACATCCATATTTTGATTATTAACATCCAAAATAAGTTTCCGAATTGCTTCAGCAATCCAATTACCGCCTGGTTCACGTGATAATTTAATTGTTAATGACGTTAATTGTTGTAATTGTGGTACTAATTGCTGTAAAACCGTTGTTTTACCAGCACCATCGGGACCCTCAAAAGTAATAAACATAAATTACCTCACCATCAATAATTATTTATATTTTAACAAAAAATTACTGACCTTATTGAAAAAAGTTTCATTATTATCATCAAATATTATATTATTTTAAGGTAAATTATTTAAAGGCTATCAAAAAGTAAGTATTAATAATCAGGAGAGTATTATATGCGCAAACCTTTACCAATTTTACTAGTAATTTTATTAATAATTGCTATGAGTATTGGTATCTATCATCCCTATAAAGCACCACAATCTCATCATATTTATGTAGTTACATCATTACCGTTTTATCAAGAAGCTGCTCAAGCTGTTTTAGGAAAATATGGCAAAGCAACAGCATTAATTAACAATGCTAGTATTGATCCCCATGATTTTGAACCAACCACTAACGATGCCAACCATCTTGCCGCTGCTAATGTAATTATTGAAAATGGTCTTGAATATGATGGTTGGTTAAATAATATGGTAGCTGCTGCTAACAAACAACAAAATGTCATTAACGTGGCTAAATTAATGCATAAACATAATGGTGATAATGAACATCTTTGGTATGATATGAATACTATGCCTACTTTAACTAAATTACTGATTAAAAAATTTAGTAAAATTGATCCACAACACCGCCAACAATTTGAACAAAATGGTCAAATTTATCTCAAAAAACTAGCTAGTTTAAAACAACAAGAACAACAATTAGCGCAAAGTAGTCATCAAAAAAGTGTTGCTGTGAGCGAACCTGTCTTCGATTATGCATTGCAAGCAATGAATTATCATGTGATTGATCGTCATTTTGAACTAGCAATTGAAAATGGGACTGATCCTTCACCACAAGACATCAACCAATTGCAAAAGGCAATTAAAAAGCACCAAATTGCCTTTTTTGTTAATAATCCGCAATCTAGCGATCATATTATTGATAACTTATTAACATTGGCTCAACAATACCATGTACCGATTTTACAAATTACGGAAACAATGCCAAATAAGCAAAATTATATTACTTGGATCCATTCAGAATTTAAACAATTGGAGAAAATACAAAAAAATGAATCAAAATAATGTAATGGTTACTGTAAAAGATATTGGAATTTCATTTAATAATCATCAAATTCTTAAAAATTTAAGTTTTAAATTAACAACCGGCAGTATGACCAGTTTATTAGGAATTAATGGCGTTGGTAAAACAACATTAATTAAAATGCTTACAGGTCAATTAAAACCTGATACAGGCACAATTACCTATGCACAACCACATATTAACATTGGTTATGTACCCCAATTTCGTAATTTTGATAATGATTATCCCTTATCAATTCGCAGTTTTGTTGCGCTTAACCTTCACCACAAATTATTACCTTGGCTCAATAAACAAGAAAAGCAACAACTCAATGATGTTCTAACTGCTACACATTTAAGCAATATTCAAAATAACCGCTTAAGCGAAGCATCTGGTGGTGAAAAACAACGCGCATACTTAGCTCAAGCATTAATTAGTAATCCCCAGTTGTTAATTTTAGATGAAGCAACGGCTAGTCTAGATATTAATGCTAAGATTCAACTAATGAATTTAGTAAAACAAATTAACCAACAAACTAACTTAACGGTGTTGTTTGTTACGCATGATATTAAACTCGCACGTCAGTATACTCAACAATATTTAATGTTGCATACTAACCATCATTATGAAATTGCGTCAATTAAACAATTACCACATGATTTGAAGTTAGATTAGGAGGATTAAGTATGTTTACCTTTGAATATATGCAAAATGCTTATATTGCTAGTACATTTATTGCCATTACTTGCGGTATTATCGGTGTTTTTGTAATTGCCCGACACATGGCATTCTTATCACATACCCTTGCTGAAATTGGCTTTGCAGGTGCTGCTTTTGGTCTTTTTGTTGGTCTTTCCTCATTACAAGGCATGTTAATTTTTACAATTGTTAGTGCGTTATTTGTCGGTCAGTTAGGTCATTTATCAAGTAGCAGTTCCCAACGTGAAAGTTCAATTAGTGCGGTTTCTGGTATTTTTATTGGTTTAGGAATTCTATTTTTATCACTAGCTAATAAAAATGCTAGTTATGCTACTAATATTCTTTTTGGCAGTGTGATTGGCATTAGTCGCCAAGATGTTGGACAATTAATTGCCTTATCAATTGTCGTTATTATTGCAATTTTATTAGTTTATCGAAAATTAATTTTTGATTCTTATGATCCGATTGGAGCACGTGCCCAACGTTTGCCAACTCATTTCTTATCACTATACTTTTTATTAATGTTAGCCATTAGTGTTAGTATTTCAGCCCAAATTGTCGGTTCCTTATTAGTATTTATTTTATTAACATTACCTTCCTCTACTGCTAAATATTTAGGGCGAACCATTCCGCAAATGTTAGGCATTGCTATTAGTTGTGCGCTAATCGGTGTCTGGTTGGGCTTATATCTTGGCTATTTAACTAATTTACCAGTAACTTTCTTTATTGCGTTAATTGAATTTATTCTATATTTCATTGCGCTTAGTTATCAACGCTATCATCATAATTAAAAAAGGGACACTAATTAGTGTCCCTTTTTATGTTGATAACGCATTGCGTTAATAATTTTGTCACCGTTAATATGACGTAAACGTGCTTGATGATATAAATAATTAAACTTGGCCTTAGCCAATTGGGTATTAAACAACGTTACCTTATCAGGTTCTAGCATTGCATTTTGCTTCCGTTGTTTTTCCTGCCACTGATCACGAACCTTATAAATTTGCTGTAATAATTTTAAATCAGCCTTTTCACGCACATTTAACTTATTACGACGATGTAAAAGCCATTTAAACATTAGTTACCACCCTTTATAATTCTGTTCGTCCTTCAACTGCTTTTAATAAAGTTAGTTCATCAGCATATTCGATATCAGCACCAACTGCTAAGCCATGGGCAATACGTGTTACTTTAATACCAGCTGGCTTTAATAACCGTGCTAAATACATAGCGGTTGCTTCGCCTTCTGGAGTAGCATTAGTAGCTACAATCACTTCTTTAGCATTACCTTTTTGTAGCCGTTTAATTAAACTAGCAATATTGATATCTTCAGGACCTTTACCTTCCATTGGTGATAACACACCATGTAAGACATGATAAAGGCCATGATAATCATTAGTTTTTTCGATTGCCATTACATCGCGTGGCTGTTCCACTACCAAAATAGTACTTTGGTCACGCGTTTTGTCACGACAAATAATACATGGATCTTCATCAGTAATATTGCCACAAATACTGCAATAATGAAGATCATGCTTAGCGTTTACTAAATTTTTTGCAAAGTCTTCAACGTCTTTTTCATCCATTCCCAAGGTATGAAAAGCTAGACGTACCGCAGTTTTATTACCAATACCTGGTAATTTCATATAACTATCAATTAATTTAGCAATTGGTTCAGGATATTGCATTTAATCCACCTCCAATTGAAATTAGCCTACATTAAGCCACGTGTATATCTACCTAATTTACTTTGTGTTGCTTGATCAATTTGTGCCATCGCATCATTAACAGCTTGGATAATTAAATCTTGCAACATATCAGGATCATCAGGATCAATTGCTTCAGGCTTAATAGTAATATCCTTCATTTTTCTATCACCGGTAAAAACAACCGTTACCATGTCATCAGAAGCCTTACCAGTAAATTCCGTTTTATTTAATTCATCTTGTGTTTGTGACATTTGCTTTTGTAATTTTTGCATTTGCCGCATCATATTTTGCATATTACCCATTCCACGCATTATTAAAACACTCCTTCATTTTAATTATCTTCTACTTGAACAGCATCCCCAAATAATTCTTTTGCTTTCGAAACTAATGGTGGTGCTGTTGGTGTAACTTCTTTAGTAGCTGTTTGGTGCTGATGCCGTTGTAAGTAGTCACTCCGTAATGATTGCCAGTTACCTTCAGTCATAAAGACAATCTTAAAATCTTTATGCAAAAGTTGCTTTAAATCTTTACGCAATTCTTCACTTAAAACCGCATTTTGTTGTGCTTGCTGAACATAAATTTGCATTTGTGTATCAAACGCAACAATCACACTAGTTGGTGAAGCTGCTACAACTTTACCTTGATCTAATAATGACCGTTGTAATGGTGTTAACATCGTTAGAACATCATGCCAAACATCTAATATCTGTATTTTATCCTTTTTAGTAGCTGTTGCCAAAATTGGATCAACTACAGTTGCACTAATACTAGTCTTAAATGGTGCTGGCTTATTAGCATTATTAGTTTGTTGTAACGCTTGTAATTTATCATTTAAGGCTGCTACTTGTGCTTGTAATTGCTGAACCGCCACATTATCAACAGCTTGAGTATTTTGTGATAAACGAATTGTTAGTACTTCTAAATAAATATCCGGATGATTAGTAAAACGCAATTGTTGTTGTGTTTCATTCAAAACATTTACCATTTGGTACAATTGGGTAGTATCAAATTCAGTACTCAAATTCTTAAAATCATCATCCAATAACGATAATTCAAATGATGAAATCATCGTTGGTGCTTGTTGATAAAGTAACAAATTACGAACGTATTCAATAATATCTTCAATAAAGCGTTGGGCATCCTTACCTTCAGCTAAAATTTGTTGTACTAGTTGCAATGCCTCAGCACTTTTATGTTGTTGAATTGCTTGCATATACTGGGTTAATAATGTTTCAGTTAAACCGCCCGTTACATTAAGAACACTATCAACGGTAACATAATCATTACTAAATGATAAAACTTGATCCAAAATGCTTAACGCATCCCGCATCCCGCCTTCAGCAGTTTTCGCAATGATTTTTAATGCTTCATCATCAAAATCAACGTGCTTTTGTTGCAAAATATAAACTAACCGTTGATAAATTGCTTCAGGAGCAATACGATGAAAATCAAAGCGTTGGGTTCGTGAAATAATTGTTGCTGGAATCTTATGGGGTTCCGTTGTTGCTAAAATAAAGACAACATTAGCGGGTGGTTCTTCTAATGTCTTTAATAACGCATTAAAAGCACCAGTTGATAACATATGAACTTCGTCAATAATGTAGACCTTATAATCAGCTTGCGTTGGTGCATACTTCGCCTTATCACGAATATCACGAATTTCATCAACCCCATTATTTGAAGCCGCATCAATTTCAACAACATCACTTAATGTCCCAGCTGTGATTGCTTTACAAGTAGCGCACTGGTTGCATGGTTCACCATCTTTTAAATAATGACAATTTAATGCCTTTGCCAAAATTTTGGCAGTTGAAGTTTTACCAGTACCACGTGGACCCGTAAATAAATACGCATGACTAGTTTGATGTGCAATGAGGGCATTTTTTAAAGTACGCGTAATGGTTTCTTGACCAACAATTTCATCAAAACGTTGTGGACGCCAAACTCGATATAATGCTTGATAAGCCATCATTAAGACCTTTCTTAATAATTTTAAAGCCGATTCAAGAAGGTCCCTGAATCGGCTTGTCAATAATTAGCTAAATAAAAACTTAAGGCACATGAAACAACTAATTTAATGCTGCTTCCTTCCGGACCTGACATGATTCGTTAGCATTTCATTGCCTTAAGTACCTTACGGCAATAAATATAATACATGAAAATCGCTAAAAAAACAAGTACTACTTATTAGTTAATTGTTGTTTTTTATGCTTACGCTGCTTTCGGATTGCTCTGAAAAAATCATGTAATAATTGCGCCGCCTCATCTTTACAAATACCACTAATAACCTTGGCCTGATGATTAAAGCGTGTATCAGTTAGTAAGTTCAGCAAGGTACCAGCTGTCCCCGCTTTTGGATCAGGAGCACCATAGTAAACTTCAGCAATCCGACTATTAATAATTGCACCTGAACACATAGGACATGGTTCTAAAGTCACAAACAGTTGCGCATCTGGTAAACGCCAGCTATGTTTAGTTGCACATGCTTCCGTAATTGCCAACATTTCAGCATGCAAAGTTGCATCTTGCCCATGCTCACGCAAGTTATGACCACGACCAATAATTTGACCATGACAAACAACGATGGCACCAATCGGCACTTCACCAATTGCCGCTGCATTCCGAGCTTCAAATAGAGCCTGATGCATATAATATTTTATTTGTGCTGTTGTTAATTCTTTGTCCATTAATATTCCTTTAGGCTAATTGACTGCTTAAAACATAGTAACCTTTATCTTTTTTAATTACTTCAACATTACCAAAAGTAGCTGCTAATAACTTTTTAGCACTAGGTGCGCCTTGCTTTTTTTGAATAACCGCGATTATTTTCCCACCTGGTAATAAATGATCCTTAGCTTCTGTTAACATCTGATCAACTATTTTCTTACCAGCTCTAATTGGTGGATTAGTGATAATGCCAGCAAACTTAGTGTCAATGTCACTATAAACATTTGAAGCAAAAATATTAACATTATTAATATGATTTAACTTCGCATTTCTTTTGGCCAATGCAAGGGCCCGTTCATTAACATCAACCATTGTTACTTGCCGGTCAGTTGTTGCTGCCAAAGATAAACCAATGGGACCATAACCACAACCCATATCTAACAAAGGGCCAGCTGGAAACATATCATTACTGATTGCATTAATCAAAACACGACTTCCATAATCAACAGTCCGTTTTGAAAAAACACCATTATCAGTAATAAATTGCATATTTATGCCCCGTAGTTCAAATGACCATGTTTGTTCATCATGAGGACTATCAGGTTGTACTGAAAAGTAATAACTCATAATTATTTATCCTCCGAAGTTGTTTTTTTACTATCTTCATACAAGCTATCAATTTGAATTGCATGTAAGAAATGACGATCAAAGAAGTTGCCCTTCTTATTAGCAGTAACATTAATTTTTTGATTAACAACCATTAAAATTTGCAACATTGTAAAGACAATTGAACTCCGTTTCCGGAATGCAATATATTTAGAACGCCATTGCGTTACATACTTATTCTTATATGAACGTAAACCTTGAAAACCATAAAAATGATAGCCATATTCATAAATCAAATGGGCAACCTTTTCTTCAAGGAATGAGTATGGTGAAGTACCAACATTTGATAACGGTGCCATCCCCATATCAAAATATGTATAGCCTTCATCACGGCTTTGTTCAAATAAATTAATAAAAATTTCATCCATAATTCCTGATGGTGCATGGGGTGAATGCCGCATTAAATCAATGCTAGTTGTTTCATGCGTACCAGTTGGCATAATATTCGCAAAGGCAACAATTTCATGATCACTATCATAAACAACTGCAATTGGTGCTTGATTTAAATAATATTTATCAAAAAAGCCTAATGAAAAGCCCTTTTCAACCCGGCCATGCAACCAGTCATCCGAAATGCGTTTTAATTTGGTTAATGTTTCATCATTAAAAGGTGGTTGGATTATCGCAAAAGTATAACCATTCCGTTTAAATTTATTCATTAAAGCGCGTTCTGCCTTCCGATGATTACCATGCATATTAAAATCAGCTAGTTTTACAAAACCTTCTTCACCAATTTTAATAAAATCAAAACCTAATTCATGTAATTCCATCGTTAAACGGCTAGAAATTTCATAAAAGACCAATGAAAAGCCTTGTTTATCCGCAACATTCATGAATTCTTTAATAGCCGTAATAATTTTATCATGATTACCAACAGGTTCACCCATGATAATTATTTTATTCGCCTTTTTACGATATAAGAAGAAAACTTGGTCACTACCATTTTCCTGATAATAATAAACATACTTATCTCGCAAATAAGCTAAATGACTAATTTCATTACCACCATAAGTTTGAATAACATTACGAATCCGCTTAGCATCAAATTTACCGTGTAAATGATCATCAGCTGATAAATAGCTAAAGATAATATATAACGTTGCTGCTGCTAAGATAACACTAATAAAGCTTTCAACTAAGATATGTTCAGAAGGAAACAAGAACTGAATTGGTACTGCCCGGTGATGATGAATATGCGGTGTATTGTAAAAATAGGCAATTGCATAAAAAATAAAACTAAATGCAAAGAATGCCCCATCAAACAAGCGGTCACCCCATGATAACTGCAGCCGACTCCGCGTTAATTCATTTCTAGTTAAGAACATTGCTACTAAAACAATTCCTAAAAAGATTACAAAACGAATTGACCAATCACGATATAGGGTATTAATCATCGCTACTACTAACAAAATAATCGTTGGCCAGTATGCCTTCTTAACTTTATTAGCAATACCACGTGCAAAACCTAGTAACAAGAATGCCATTAAAATATTAGTTGTCCGATCAATAAAGATAAACGTGTATGGATATAACTTTTGAAAAATATGATTATCTAATGCTACATTCGGAACAGTTGCGATTGCAATTAACATTGTTACGGAGAAATATAGAAAAACAACAATGAAAATATGAGCAACTTTTTCAATAATCCGTTTAGGTAATTCACCTAAAGCATTATTAAAACGACCACTGGCATCATGAATAAAGAAAGTTACGCCAAGTAAAAATGGAAAAATATAGTAGAATAACCGGTAAAATAATAACCACACTACCGCTACGCTACTATCAATGCCAAGTGCACTTAATTCAGTAATCATAATAACATCAAATGAACCAAGGCCACCGGGAAGCATTGATAATTCACCCATAATATTGGCTACCATAAATAAGGGAATAATTGCTGCAAAATTAACATGTAATTTCATTAAGTAGCCGATTAATAAGAAGAAACCAGCTGCAAAACCCCATTCAAAAAATGATCCTAAACTTAAACCAATCTGTCGTTTAGTAGTTAAATCAGCAAAAAATTTTGCATCCTTAACATGAGTAACTACCATCAAAATTGGAAAGTATAAGCCACCACCAAGTAACCATAACCAATAATGAGAATAATCATCGCCAACATGAAAGCCAAAAATTAATACTAAGGAAATTAAACACCAAATTGACAATCCAGAAAGTAAAAATAATGCAATTTTAGAAATTGCAAATAAAATTTGTTTTTGGGTTGCATTTTTACCATAAAAATGGGCGCGCAAGCTAGCTCCTAAAAAGCCACCAAAGCCTAAAAGGTTAGTAAAACTATTTACTGTCCACCCAGAGCGAAAAATATAAGATGGTTTATAATCACCAGGCAAAAATTTGGTAATAACATAATCATAATTTAACATTGGTAAAATAGCAGCAAACCCACACACTAACAAAATTAGCAATGTTAATGGACTTTGGGTTGCTAAACTATTACGAACTCGTTGGCCATTTAAATCATGGCCAATTTTAGCAATTTCAATAATAACGTAAACCAAAACGGCCATTATAAAAATAGCTTTTAATAAATTAAGATGTTTCTGAATAAAGTTCCAAATACGTTCAATTTTTTCTTTCACAATTAGCATCCTTGTCTAGTTATTAACTTATCTTAATATTATATCGGATAACACTCAAAATTTCGATTAAACACAAAAAATAGCAAACAATTAATTGTTTGCTATTTTTATTTTACACAAAAGCAATAAAATTATTAAGCATGTGAACACTCATCGAAACATAGATATTCTTACTCCGATAGTAACAAGTTGCTAAAATACAACCTAACATTGTATAAACTAACCAAATTAAAAAGTGCGTTTGTTCATGCATATATCCAAAAACACAACCATCTAAAACAATGCCAATCACAGCACGATAACCATGCATTTTTTTGAAAAAGTAATTAAAGAAAAAGCCACGAAAAATTAACTCTTCCATCATTGGCGCAAAGACAACACCAAACCAAAACATAGCCTGCGGATTATCTTGTGATAAGTGATTAACTAACTGCTGATTAGCTGAACTACTTGCCAACGGATCATGGAGAACTTCGCAAACAAAGCCCATTATAAATTCCATTAGGAAAATACCAATTACGCCCATGATAATAATGCCAATATCATGAAGGGTAGGAAAATGTGGTCGATAATTTAAATAATTATTGTGCTTAATTTGTTGATAGTAACGCCATAACATAAAAGCAATTACTACTAAAGCACTAATATAAAATGTCCATTGCCAAATTTTTAACTGGGATGCAGTTAAAATATGCATCTGCTTAAACATAATTAAACCAGCAATAACTTGGTCAAGCATAAAAAAGATAGTTAATTTAATTACACACCAAACGTCATAACTAATAGTTTTTAATATCTTCATTGCAATTTATTCAAAAAAAAGGCATTCGGAAAACCGAACGCCTTTTAACCTCATCAGTAAAATTACTTCAAAGTTACAGATGCGCCAACATCTTCAAGTTTAGACTTGATGTCTTCTGCTTCATCCTTTGAAGCGCCTTCTTTGATGATTGATGGTGCATTATCTACTAAGTCCTTGGATTCTTTCAAGCCGTTACCTGTGATTTCACGAACTGCCTTGATAACCTTGATCTTTTCTTGACCAACTGATGTTAATTCTACATCAAAGCTATCCTTTTCAGCAGCACCTTCACCTGCAGCAGCACCTGCAGCAGCAACTGGAGCAGCAGCTGAAACACCAAATT
>CAWUZD010000054.1:0-4623 GCA_963926925.1 uncultured Lactobacillaceae bacterium | reverse complement strand
TGTTGAATCTTGACCACCCGAAATTCCTAAAACATAAGTATATAAACCAGTATTTTGTAAGTATTCTTTCAAAAAAGTAACTGAACGCTTAACTTCATATGCTGGATCAATTTTAGGACTAACTTTTTCAAAAGCAATTATTTTTCGTTGTAAATCACGCATGCTCTTATCCCCTTACTTTTCAAAACGATGATGAATCTTTTTAATACAACTAAGTTTATGACACCATAATTTTTGTGAATAATCGACAGGATAACACTCAGGATTCAAGTTACGTTTGTATTCATCCCACAAAAGTAATAATTGTTGTTGACGATACTGCCGAATTGCTTGTAAAGTTGGCAAAGTATAAATTAATTTACCATGGTCATAAATTACTTGTAATAATGGTTTAGCTTCAAAATCAGTAACTGTTTTATTTAAATAAGTGTAATTAGGATGGAACATATACAAACTCGATAAATTACTAATATCATCATTCCATAAGGTAATATAATCACCGGCTGATTTATGCGTTTGTTTATTAACAATACGCCAAACTTGTTTTTTACCTGGTGTTGTTGTTTTAGTAGTTGTACTTGAAATTTTAATCGTATCAACCAAATGATTATTTTCATCGGCCAATGCCACTAACTTATAAACACCACCCAAAGCAGGTTGATCATAAGCCGTAATTAACTTAGTTCCAATTCCCCATGCATCAATTGGTGCCTTTTGTAACTTAAGATTTTGAATGATATTTTCATCTAAATCATTTGAGGCATAAATTTTAACATCATTAAATCCAGCTTGATCTAAACTCTGGCGTACTTGTTTAGAAATATACGCTAAGTCACCTGAATCAATCCGGACACCCTTAAAATTAATTTTTCCAGCAAATTCTTTTGCTACTTTAATAGCAGCCGGTAAGCCACTTCGTAAGGTATCATAAGTATCAATTAAAAAAATACAATCATGATGCGTTTGGGCATAGGCTTTAAAGGCTTGATAATCACTATGATAAGCTTCAACTAACGAATGCGCATGCGTTCCACTAATTGGAATATTAAATAGTTTCCCCGCTCTTACATTACTAGTAGCATCAAATCCACTTAAGTAAGCAGCACGTGTTCCCCAAATTGCAGCATCAAGTTCATGCGCACGCCGCGTTCCAAATTCTAATAGTAAATCATTTCCAGCAGCTAACCGTATCCGTGCAGCTTTAGTTGCAATTAATGTTTGGTAGTTAACAATATTTAAAAGAATTGTTTCAATTAATTGTCCTTGTGCTAACGGTCCTTCAACCTGGATTACCGGTTCACGATTAAAAACAACGCTACCTTCGGGCATTGCTCGTAAAGTACATTTAAACCGCAAGTTATAAAGATAGTCTAAAAAATCATCTTCATAATTTGCTGTTGCTTTTAAATACGCAATATCATCCTTAGTAAAATGTAAATTTTGCAAATAAGATATTAAATGTTCTAAACCAGCAAAAATAGCATAACCATTGTGAAAAGGCAAACTGCGAAAATAATATTCAAACACTGCCCGCCGTTCAGCAATGTTTTGTCGCCAATATGTATACATCATATTTATTTCATACAAATCTGTATGTAATGCTAAATCAATACTCACAAAACCATCTCTATCCCTTATTAACCTTGTTATTCAAATAATCAATTGTTGGATGAAAAGTTATTCCAGCAATTAACCCATGCATTAAAATTTTTACTTTTTGCCAACGATATGGCACATGACGAAATGGCATTACTAATATTTGTAAACAAATACTAGCAATATAACGTAAATAACTAGTAATACCATGTCGTCTTTCAATATACAAATTATTTCGAAAACTGTAAAAATACCGTGGTAACCGCTGTAGATCATTTTCTTGGTTAAATGACACGCCACGATTAACCTTCATTTTATGAATAATGATACTTTCAGGAACTAAGTAACTAGGATAACGTTGCGAAATTCGTTCTGAATACTCTGTATCATCACTCCAAATAAAAAATGATTTAATAGGTAACCCAACTTTAGTAACGATTTGCCGCGAAACTAAAAACGAAACAAAGGTACTTGTTTTTACTTTAATTAATCCTAAATTTAATGACTCATTCCAATCATTAGTGGTCCGCGGAACATTCATCAATGCCGCATGATTATCAGTAAAACGAACATTACTAGCTAAAAAGCCAAAATGACCCGCTAATTTAGTATCAGCTTTCATTAAGTTTAATAACGCATCAGTTGTTGGCATTGTATCATCATCCATTAACCATGCTAAATCAACATCAGTATTTTCAAAAAGATACTGCAAACCATCATGAAAACCGCCTGCACCACCAATATTTTGTGATAATCGTAAATACTTAATTTGCGAATAATCACTTAGCATTTGGTACATATATTTAGGAGTATTATCACTACTATGATTATCAACTACTAAAATTGTTGTTAGTGGATAACTTTGTTGCAAAAGATGCTGCAAATTTTCTTTTAAATATGTACATTTATTAAATGTTACAACAACTGCACCCACTTTAAGTTGCTGATTCATTATCAAGTAACTCCTTCTTCTTTTTCATTAGATCATCTTTAATTTGTGTAGTAGAAATTCCTTGCGTACGTGGTAAATAAATTACTTCACAATATGGTTTCAAAAAATCAAACTTACCTCGCCAATCATCACCAATCACAAACGTATCAATGTGATATTTTTTCACATCAGCAATTTTTTGATCCCAATTTTTTTCTGGAATAACTTTATCAACATAACGAATTGCTTCTAAAATATATTTACGATCTTCATAAGAATAATACGCTTTTTTACCCTTTAAAGCGTTAAATTCATCTGTTGAAACACCAACAATTAAATAATCACCTAATGCCTTAGCACGTTTTAACAAATTAATGTGACCACGATGTAACAAATCAAACGTTCCATAAGTAATTACTCGTTTCATCGCTATATCCTCCTATCCTAATCCAATTTGTTTCAATAAATTAATACTATTGCTACCATGAGTATCATATTTATCAAAGAAATTAATTGTTTTAGGTGCATCGTAGCCTAATTCAACTTGGGCAACTGCTGTTAAGAACTTATTAAAATCGCTAAGTTGATTAATTTGATGACCTACCATATTTTCTTTAACTGCTTTAGAAACAAAGCCACGTTTTTGTTGATATTCAGCTTGATCCCACGCTAAAATTCCAATTGGTTTTTGTAAAAGAACATAGTCAAAATATACTGATGAATAATCAGTAATTAACGCTGTTGAAGCTTTCAAAAAAGTATTAACTTCAATGTGATAACTAGTAAATTCTTGATTATTAATAATATGAATGTTAGGTGTTGAAAAATTAAATACTTTATTATTAAGAATATCCATTGGATGGAGTTTAATAGCTAAATTAAAACCATGATTAGCAAAAATATCTTGCAACTTCAATAAATCATTGATATTAAGACCACCAATGGTATCCTTTTGTTGAGCATCATTATGAATACTGCCTTTTTCTGATTGACGATAAGTAGGTAACCAAATAATTGTAGGCCAATCATTATTAAAAATATTAGTGAATGAAAATTGCGGACCATGATAAAACAAATCATTACGGGGTTCACCAATTTTGATTATTTTATTTTGAGAAACATTAAAAACACGAGCAATAATGTCATCAAATATTGGTGAAGTAGAAATAGTGTAATCCATTTTTAAGTTAGTATTTTTGTCACTAACATAGCCAATTTTCTTTAATGGCATCCCATGCCATAAATTAACTTTCGTTTGCCATGGTAATTTAGGAAATTTTTCAAATATCCCATGGGTTTCAAAAATATATTTAGCAGTCAAGTAATGAAAAATTCCTAATAATGAATTTTTTCTCACAAAATAAACTTGTGTAGCATGCACTCCTAAATATAATTGTGCTTTAATTTGTAAATCATTTAAATTAGCGTCATTAGTATATAAATAATAATATTTTCCTTTATTATTAGTACCTAAACAAGTAGCGATAATGGGAATAACATTATCAGCCAAATCGGGAAAACTAGAAAAAACAAGTTTCATCAAATGCCCCATTTATTTTATTTGTTAAATTTAATTATATAAAAATAACTTATGAGGGGCAATATCTGGATTATTAGGGTATTTCCCCTTTAAAAATTAGTTAAAAAAAAAGCTAAGTTTTAAAACTTAGCTTTTTTCATAATTAATAAACGTGCAATCACAAGGAAATGCCGTCTGCAGGATTTGAACCTGTGACCCACGGTTTACGATACCGTTGCTCTACCAACTGAGCTAAGACGGCATACTTTTTATAGCCCGTACGGGATTCGGACCCATGTTACCGCCGTGAAAGGGCGGTGTCTTAACCACTTGACCAACGGGCCATGAACTCCGGCTGTCAGGCTCGAACTGACGACACTCGGATTAACAGTCCGATGCTCTACCAACTGAGCTAAGCCGGAATCAAATGCGTGGCAGCTTCCTACCCTCGCAGGTAGTTTCCCACCAACTACTCTCGGCGTATAGAAGCTTAACGACTGTGTTCGGCATGGGAACAGGTGTATCCTTCTAGCTATCGCCACCACACGCGTGTTGCACGCTCAAAACTGGATGTTAA
>CAWUZD010000053.1:0-21423 GCA_963926925.1 uncultured Lactobacillaceae bacterium | reverse complement strand
TTAACCAACTTGGTTTCTTATGTGCATTAATGATAAACGGAATACTAAATAAAACAATCGTAATTACTAAAATTAAAATAATGTTACCAATGCTTTCTGATACAAAAATTGAAAGTGTACTTAAGCCAACTGCTACTAGTAACATTAAACCAACAATATAGGCCGGCCAATTGCCTTTAATATGCCCACCAATTCGGTAAGGTCTTCTTAACTGCGGTTGTTGAACACGCAAATGCCATAGAGCTACTACTAAAATAATATAAACGGTCATGTATAACACATTTGTAGTATCAGTTAATGTTAAAAAGATACCATTCATATTACTTGTAAATGCGTACAATAAACCAAATAATGTCAAAACAACCATTTGCACGATTAATAAGCTAGGCGCAACGCCGTACTTATTAACAATATGAAAACGCCATTTTGCTGGTAAAAAACCAGCCCGTGCTGCTTGGGTAATTGTCCGCAGTGGTCCATTCAACCATGATGACATTTGTAAGACAATCCCTAATGCTACTAAAAGACTAAATATATTAACAATAAAATGTGGTAAATGTAATATTTGACAGTATAAAACTACAGGTTGTGCAATATTATCTAATTCAATTTTGCCATTAGGAACAATTGCCGCAACAAAGAAAGAATTAAAGATATTCAAAATAACAATTAAAAATAATGAAATCAATAATCCTTTAATATAATTCTGACTCGCATCTTGTAATTCAGAAATATAAACTGAAGTTAAAATAATACCAGTAAATAAAAAAGCAACAGCATTAAAGTAGCTTAAATCCTTAACATTAGTTAAATTAGGTAATAATTTATGCCATGAAAAGTTGGATAAATAACTTTGATGAAGAACACCAACCTTGCAGACTGCTGCACAACCTAAAATTGCCATTAAAACTCCTGGTAAATACACACCAAGCCAGACACCATATTGGGCACCAATTTTAGCAACGTCAAAACGTAAACTTAAAAAAGTTAGTACCCATACCACTGCAATAATACAAAGCAGAATAAACCAATGATTATTAGCTAATTGTGGAAGATCCAACATTTCACTAACTGTTGGTCCCAAAGTTGATGAAATCATTATTAAACCTGGGAACATTTGTACCCATAATATCCAAGCAATTACAAAGCCCCACTTAGGACCAAGTGCCTGATGTGCCCATAATTGTGGCCCACCTTTGCCAGGAAACATCGCCCCAAATTCACCAGCAATCAAACAAACTGGAATAGCAAGCACAATTAAATCAAATAATACATAAGCAAATTGTTGCCAACCAGTTGCGGCTAGTGTCGGGATCGTCCGTACACTAGCCACCATGGCCATCGTTGCCCCAATAAACGTAATTAATGTATACTTATAACCTTTACCTTGTTTTACCATCTACTCATCTTCCCTTTTAACTCCTAGTCACATGTCTAATTATAAATATTTTATTGAAATTAGCTTGCAAAGGCGCTTATAACTAGTTTTCTACAAAAAAAGACCAATGGCATTAACATGTCATTGGTCTTTATTAATAAGATTTATTATTAGTTATTATCTTTACCTAAATCTTTATTTACTTGTTCCAACCATGAATCTTTCTTTTGACTATAAATGATTAATGGGACAACAAACATTAATGCAGAAATAATCAATACGATAATTGATTGAACAAGTGGTGTTGCTAATAATGTAGCGACAATAATAACGAAGATACCGATTAACAATAAGATTGCCCAGAAGAAAGCAACGCCGTTACCATGTTTACCTAAACGATATGGACGTGGCATATCTGGTTTATCTACTCGCAACTTGATAATTGCGATTGCCATCAATACGTAAACAATTGAGTAAATAATTGTTGTTGCGTTAGTTAATGTCAAGAATACGTTATTAACATCCTTCATGAAGCCATATAACAAAGCAAACAATGAAATCATTACACTTTGTGTTAAAACAACATTCCGAGAAACATAGAATTTATTAACTTTATGATATCCGAATGAAGCTGGTAATAAGCCTTCACGTGCAACTTGTGTCATTGACTTGGATGGACCGGTTACCCATGCAGATAATTGAATTAATACACCAATTACAACCATGAAACTGAAGATGTTAGCGATAATAGTTGGTAAACCTAAAATCTTGCACCACAGTAAGATAGGTTGTGTAATGTTAGTTAATTCAGCATCACCTTTAGGAATAACGTTTGATACTAAAACACCGTTGATAGTATTCATTAATACCAAACCAATTAAAGCAGTTAAAATACCACGTGAGTATGTCTTTTCAGCATCACGTAACCGTGGAATATAAACTGATGACATTTCAATACCAACATAAATAAATGCAATTGCAGCAAAGTATTTTAATGTTTGTAAATTAGTCAAGCTTGGTAATAATTTACTCCATGTAAATGTTCCTAAGATGCTTGATGGGTTAATGCCAGTCTTAATCATTGCAGCAACACCCATGATAATCATAACAACGATAGGAATATAAACACCTAACCAAACGCCAATGTTACCACCGATTTTAGCCATATCGAATTTCAAGTTTAAAATAGTAATAATCCAATAAAATACCAAGATGTTTGCTAAAGTAAACCAGTGGTTATTACCTAAAGTAGCATCGCCAAATGTATTACCCCATAATGGTCCTAATGTTGAAGCAACCATAACCATTCCAGGGAACATTTGTACCCAAAGCAACCATGCAGTAACAAAGCCCCATTTTTCACCTAAGGCTGTTTTTACCCATAATTGTGGGCCACCTTCTTCACGCATCATTGTTCCTAATTCACCAGCAATCAATGAGATTGGTAATGCAAAGAACAATACCGCGAAGATCATATATGTAATTTGTGTCCAGCTTGCCGCAGCAACTGAAGGAATACTACGAACAGTTGCGCACATTGCCATTGTCATCCCAATAAATGTGCCAAGACTAACTTTGACAGCATTCTTATCAGCCATTGTAAAAGCCTCCTATAAATTTTTTAATGATTAAAAAAGGGAGAGAAACCCATAGATACTCTCCCTCGATCATTTACTTATTTATTATAGTAAATTATTTGTCTGTTTCATAGATAGCTTCCAAATCTTTTTGAATAGCTTCTTTGATCTTTGGAGCAAAGTATTCAAAGTTTTCCTTCTTATTCATGTATGGTGTCATAACTGATGCACGAATAATAGTAATCTTTTGAACACGATTCCATTCTGCTTCAGATACACCTAAGCTCTTTACAAATTCAAGTGGGCTATCACCGTAATCTGAATGAGCAAAGTCTGTATGTGAAACAATGTATGGTTTGCTGTATAAGCTACCCTTGATATATGATGCTTGATCATATAAGTCGTGGTTTAACTTATTAATATCATCTAAGTTAGTGTTACCTTTTTCAGTGACAACGTAGTCAACCATATTGAAGTCAGGCATTGTTAATGGATGTACTTCAATTGTCTTATCGCCAACTTGGAATTCTAAGTTGCTTAAGAAGTCGTAGTAACGATGTGCACCTTCAACAGAAGCACCAACTAATTTACCATAACCACTAATGTTTAATGGTAATGTCCGGTGTGCAGCCCATACTGAAGCAGCAGTTGCGCCAGCTTTAGATCCTTCAAGGATGTAAGCACCTAATAAAGCAGGAATGTTAGCGCCTTTTTCAAAAACATAAGTTGCGAAGTATGAAATAATATCACGCATCCGAATGTCCTTGATTGCGATACCACCAGCTGAATAAGGAACATAACCCATCTTATGTGGATCAATAGTTACTGATTCTGCTTCTTCAATTGCTTTGTATGCATTGTAAACTTCTTCTTTAACGTATTGTTTGTTTTCAGTGAATACGCCATATTCTTGATATTTGTCTAATAATTCATCATATGGAATGAAGTTATTATCTTCATCTAAGAACATTGCCCGCATGTAACCACCGTAAGCAGCGTCAACATGTAAGTAGAAGTAAATGCCTTCTTGCATTAACCGTTTACGTAAAGCAACAATCTTGTCAACGTTATCAACGGCACCTTCTTCAGTTGAACCAACAACGCCAACAACACCTAAGATTGGTGTACCTTCATCAGTAAACTTGCGAATTGTCTTTTCCAATTCGTCAATGTTCATCCGGTAGTGTTCATCAACAGGAACAGAAACGATTTGATCCAAACCGATACCAATGATATCTGCAGCTTTAACCCATGAGTAGTGCTTAGTTTGTGGTACTAACCATTTACCTAATTCACGTAAATGTTCCCCACTACGAGCTGATTTAGCCTTGATTGCATCAAGCTTATCAGCACCAGCTTTTTCAACTAAGTCCATGATTTCATCAGTTGGCATGTTCAATAACTCCCAATCTGTCTTACCAGCTACTAAATCAGGAGTTACTTCTTTCATTGCTAATGGTAAGGACTTGATATTACGTGCATACCATAAACCTTCCAAGTTAGCAATAGAACCGTCAGCACTAATGTGGCCCCAACCATTCTTATAACTCATTAAACGTGCAAAATCATGACCAACTTCTTCTTCCATTTGTGAAGTTGCTGGTGAAGATTCATAAGCAACGTTGTTACCATTCCAAAGCATTGCATAGTTGTATGCTAAAATAGCAGGCATTAATGTTTCAGAATTCATATGGCCCCAATATCGACCAGCTGAGTGCCAAGGAACTGATTCAGTCCGTAAACGTTGTGAAACAATGTCTAAAACATCTTCCATCCGTTTAACAGATGATTTGAAAGCTTCTGAATCTTGTTCATCGCGGCTAATCATCTTTTTATCTTGTGGCATGTAGTTTAAACGCCAGCCAAGATGTTCATCAACTAATTTATTTAATAATTCTTTGTAAAGATCACCATTTTCGGCTTTGTCACCGATAAACATTGCATTAAGATCTAAATCTTTGGATGCTTTATTATATTTATCATATTCACCCATTGTGGTTATCTCCTTTCAAAAATTATTTGTATAAGAATTACTTAATTATTATATAAAATCCTTAACACAAAATCAAAAAAAGATTCAACATTTTATAACAAATGTTGAATCTTTTATATAACTGTGAATTTTTAAATAATTATTTAACCTTAGCTAAGAAGTATTTCTTCTTACCACGCCGGATAACTACATACTTACCATCAAAATGACTAGCTGGATCAATTTCAGCAGTAGTATCAGTAATACGGTCACCATTGATGGTAATTGCACCATTAGTAACATCTTCACGGGCTTGCCGTTTAGAACTTTCAATACCACTGTTAACTAATAATTCAACAACATTTTGTGGTTGTGCATCAATTTCAACGTGAGGAACATCATTAAATGCATCTTGTACTTCAGCAGTGGTTAATTGCTTAATATCACCACTGAATAAAATGTTTGAAATCTTAATTGCTTCATCTAAGGCAGATTGACCATGAACAAACCGGGTTACTTCAGCAGCTAAAGCCTTTTGCGCTTCACGTTTTTCTGGTTCTGTCTTAACTTTAGCAGCTAAATCATCGATTTCACCTTTACTTAAGAAAGTAAAGAACTTCAAGTATTTAACAACATCACGGTCATCTTGATTTAACCAGAATTGGTAAAATTCGTATGGAGATGTCTTCTTAGCATCTAACCAAACTGCACCACCAGCAGTTTTACCAAATTTAGTACCATCAGCTTTTAACATTAATGGAATAGTTAAACCATAAACTTCAGCATCAGGATCAAGTTTATGAATTAAATCAATCCCACCAGTGATGTTACCCCATTGATCAGCACCGCCAATTTGAAGTTGGATATCAAAGTTACGGTATAAAGTCCAGAAGTCAATTGATTGTAAAATTTGGTATGTAAATTCAGTGTAAGAAATACCAACCTTTAAACGACTAGCAACAATATCCTTAGCTAACATTGTATTAACGTTAACTAATTTACCGTAATCACGTAAGAAATCTAATAATGAAATCTTAGATAACCAGTCGTAGTTATTAACAAAAGTGATGTTTTCATCATCACCAAACAAATGTTTCATTTGTTTAGTTAATGCTTCAACATTGTGGTTAACTTGTTCCATTGTTTGTAACTTACGTTCAGATTTACGACCACTTGGGTCACCAATACTACCAGTTGCCCCACCAATTAAAATGTATGGATGGTGACCAGCCATTGCAAAACGCTTCATCATCATAAATGGAATTAAATGACCAATATGCATACTGTCACCAGTTGGGTCAACACCACAGTAAAGCGCAATCTTCTTTTCACCCACTAATTTGTGTAAGCCTTCAGCGTCAGTTTGTTGATTAACTGCTCCACGCCATGAAAGTTCATCAATAATATTCATAGTCCTTGCCTCCTTAAATTATTATTAGAACAAAAAAATCGTCCCTAAGAAAACTCTTAGGGACGATTTCACCGCGGTACCACCCAATTTGCATTAAGTATGCCTCTTTATGACCGATAAAGTAGTCACCCTCATTTACGTTAATGCATAATTGTAATTCAAGTACCTTACCCTACTGACTCGCATCAACCGTCAGTTTTCTGAATAACTGAATAACATACTCTACTGTGTTATACCGTAAATATCGTTCTAATAATTTAGTATTAGTTTAACTGATGCTTTTTTGATTGTCAATTATTAAAAATTAAATTGAATGATCAGTTGATTCATCATCAAGTTTACCCAATTCAATTTGAATAGTAATGTGGCAAACATCAAAGCGTTGGGTTAACTCATGATTTAATCTTTCGATAAAGTGATTATTATCCTCTAAAGTATTTCTTGTTAAGTGAACAGTTAATGCATTTTCAGTGGTACTCATCCCCCACACATGCAAATCATGAACACCAGTAACAGTGGGAACATGCCGCAAATAATTACGAATTGCTTTTAAATCAATATCTTCAGGTACAGCATTCATTGATAAATTAAATGATGCCACTAATAAATGCCATGTTCCAATTAAAACAACGATTGAAATAACAATACTAATTAATGGGTCAATCCAATACCAATGCGTGAATAACATAATTATGCCGGCCACAACAACACCAACTGAAACTAACGCATCACTAGCCATATGAATAAAAGCACTTTTAATATTAAGGTCTTTTTGTTGGCCTTCCATAAACAAAATAGCGGTAATACCATTAATTACAATCCCAATAGCAGCCACAATAATAACTGGCCAACTATGAACTGGTTCTGGCTTTATTAACCGATTAATCGCTTCAACAACAATGCCACCAATTGCAATTAAAATAAAAATAGCATTACCGAAAGCAGCCAAATTAGAAAAACTCTTATAACCATAAGTACGTTTATCAGTAGCCTTTTTACTACCCAGGCTCAGTGCTAACCATGATAATGCTAGCCCAAGAACATCACTTAAATTATGACCTGCATCAGCAACCAATGCTAACGAATCGCCCCAAAAGCCATAAGCTGCTTCGACAATAATAAAAATTGAATTTAAAATAATGCCGATGCGAAAAGCCCGATGGTTTTTTTGTGTTATATCCGCCATCTATCTTCCTCCTTATACTTACATAATTCTATTTTAATAAATTCATAAAAAATTTTACAAAAATTTACAAAACTTTTTCAGTAATTCGTTTTTTGTCCTAATAATTTCATGAATACTATGGTATACTTAAAGCTCAATGTAACGGAAAATAATATACATACGGAGGGACAATTGATGAAAATTGTCGTATTAGCAGGCGGTCGTAGTACCGAACGTAACGTTTCATTGTCATCAGGTGCTAAGATCACTGATGCTTTACGTTCTAAAGGACACCAAGTTGTCATGGTTGACTCATTCTTAGGAATTGATCTTGACGGTGTTAAGAACATTGATGACTTATTTACTCAAAACCAAGATGTTAAAGGTGATTACGATATCAGCGATGATATTTTAACTGATGAAGCAATCAACGCTTTACGTCATGACAATACCCGGGGCTTATTCGGTAAAAATGTCTTAAAAGTTGCTCAAGCAGCTGACATGGTTTACATGGGTCTTCACGGTGAAGATGGCGAAAACGGTAAGGTTCAAGCTGTATTAGATTTAAATGATATCAAATACACTGGTTCTGATACTTTAGCAGCTGGAATTGCAATGAATAAGAGCATTACTAAACAATTATTAATGTACAACCACATTAATACTGCTCGTTTTGTTGAAATTAAAAAGAATCAACCTATTCCTGAATTACCATTCGGTTATCCAGTAGTTGTAAAACCAACTAGCGGTGGCTCAAGTGTTGGGGTAACAATTGTTCATGATGCTGATGAACTTAAGAGTGCTTTAGCTGATGCATATCGTTTCGACAATAGTGTATTAGTTGAAGAATACATTGGTGGTCGTGAATTCTCATTAGGTATTGTTAACGGCAAAGCAATGCCAGCAATTGAAATTGTTGTTAACAACAATGGTTGGTATGACTTCAAGCATAAGTTCCAACCAAACACTGAAACACAATTCGTTACTCCACCTGACATCCCTGATGATATTCATCACAAGATGCAAGAAATGGCTTTGAAGACAATGGATGTAATTGGTTTAACTAACTACTGCCGAATCGACTTCTTCTTAAAAGATGGCGAATTATATGTCATTGAAGCTAATACATTACCAGGAATGACACCACGGTCATTATTACCTCAAGAAGCTGCAGCAGCTGGCATTAACTATGCTGACTTAGTTGAAAGCATTGTTGAAGGCAAAATGAAATTATATAACGAACAATAATTTTTATAAAATAAAAGCTCAGTAGGATTAAATCCTACTGAGCTTTTTTTATTCATGTTTTTAAATAAATCTTCCTAAGAAATATTGAACGCCCATGGTAATTAAACCAATAATCACATTACGAATAATGGCGGTTTTAATATTACCATGACCTAATTTGGCACTCAAAAAGCCAGCAACACCAATTGAAATCGAAACAGCAATAATTGTTCCTAACCATCGCCAGGTTGAAGGTAAACATGTCATTGCCACTAATGGAAATAATCCACCAGCAGCGGCAGCAACTAATGAAGTAAATGTCGCATACCATGGATTTAAATAGTAACCTAGCTTTAAATCATACTTAGTTCTAACTACCGTTTGTAATGGTTGCTTAGCCATTAATTCCTGGGCAATTTTATTAGCCGTTTCGGGAGTAACACCACGATGAACATAATATTGAGCTACATTAGCTACTTCATCATCAAAATTAGTTTTTAAACGTTGTTTTTCTTTTTGAACAGCAGCTTCTTCAGTATCACGTTGTGAACTTACTGATGCAAATTCCCCTGTTGCCATTGAAAAAGCACATGCTAGTAAATCTGATAAACCAGCAATAAAAATTGTGAACTTATTATTAGTTGCCACAGCAACACTAAAAAGCACACCAACAACAGTTAAAATTCCATCATTAGCACCCAAAACGCCAGCCCGTAAAGTATTAGTTTTTTGGGATAAGGTCATTTTTTGTTTTTTCATAATTATCGACACCATCAATTCAATTAATGATCAAAAAGTAAACCAACAACATAAGTTACTAGCATTGTTAGTAACCCAACAATCACATTACGAACAGTTGATTTAAGATGATTTTCTTCTTTACCTAATACTGAAGCAACATAACCGGTAATTACTAAGGCCACTGCTACTGCAATAACTGTTCCGATAATTCGTAATGGTGCTGGTAATAAGGTAACTGCCAATAATGGCAATAATGCGCCGGTTGGAAATGAAATCATCGAAGCAATGGCCGCTCCCACAGCACTTGTTTTATCATTCAAGTCAAATCCATAACGTTCACGAACAGCAACATATAATTGGTTGCCATTTAGCATTTCTTGGGTAGCCTTCGTGGCTAATTCATCCGAAACACCAACTGACGTGTATTCATTTTTAATAAAATTAAACTCGCGTTGATAATGATTTTTTAAAGCATCTTTCTCATCAATAATCGCTTGTTTTTCAGCATCGCGTTGGGTACTTACGGAAACATATTCACCAACTGCCATCGAAATTGTGCCTGCTAATGCACCCGCAATTCCAGAAATTAAAATTGCTTGGGCAGAACTTCCAGCACTAGCAACACCAATAACAATCCCAGCAATGGAAACAATTCCATCATTAGCGCCCATGACAATGGCACGAATGAGATTAATCTTACTGGCAAGTGACATTTTTTTCTTTTTCATTACTATACATTCCTAAATAATTATTAGCATCATAGAAATACTTTAATTTTATCATATGCCATTTTAGTTATGAACTGAAACGGCTTTTTGCTTACGATCCAAGTAGGTATTAACCGTAATAAAGATAATGCTAAATGCAAACATTACAACAACACAGCATAAAAATAACACCCGGTATGAAGAAGTATAATCAATAATCTGGGCACCAACTAGTGGTCCAATTGCTCTACCAATTGAAGCAAACATATTAACATAACCTTGGTACTTACCTTTTTCATGAATACTTGCTAACCGGTCAACGAAAGTAGAAACAGCAGGGAAAACAGTAATTTCGCCAATTGTTAATAATGCCATTGATGCCAAAAATTGATGATATTGCTTAGCAAATAACAAAATAATAAATGATGAGGACATAATTAAAAAGCCGACATACATTCTGCCCATCAAATGTTGTAATAACCATTTATCCAAGCCGGTTAAAACTGGTTGGAATAAAACAATCAAAATTGCATTAAATGTCCAGACAAAACTGTACTTTTGAATGGTCATATGCAATAACAACATGTATGAAGAAATATTACTTTGCCATTGTTCATAAGCAACCCATGTAATTAACACCACTAACATCAAAATTGCCATGCGAATCGTATTACTACGACTAGTTTTGGCACAAACGCGCTTTTCACAATGAACTTTTTTGAATTGTGGTTCAACAACATGGTATCCAAAAATGACTACAAAAATAAAAAGAATGAATAAAACAAAGGCAATCGTAAAAACATCAGCAATTCCATAAGGTAAAACAATTCCGACCAGTAATGTTCCTAAGACTAATCCTAAGTTATTCATAAAGTAAAGCACGTTAAAAATATAACTAGAACGATAACCATGCACTACCGTTGCATAAGAATTAATTCCTGTTGCTACAATCCCATTACCTAATCCAAGTAAAATTAAAAAAGCAGCATAAAATGGCCACATATGATAAAAAATTAATAAACCAGCATTAATTGTCATTAACCCCACGCCAACAAGCATGGTTTTATAACGACTCCACCGGTCAAACAAAAAGCCGCCAAGATAATTGCCAACCACCATAATAATGGAATAAAAAAATAACACCCATCCTGAAACAGTGAGTGATTTGTGCAAGTAATCATGCATATAAACAGTTGTTAAAGGCCAAATAAAACTACTTGCTGTATTAACAATTAATGCGCCAATTAACAACCACCGTAAGCGTAAAGTTTTTTGCACTACATTAACTACTCCTTTCCTATATTATTTCCGAATATACACTAATGGAAACATTAATAATCTTTAGTCAAAAAGTCAATGGTATTTATAGATAAAATCTTAAATATATTAATTATCTTTTCATATTTCATAACAATGAGATAAAATGATAATAGTATTTTACTTATTTTTATTACTTAAAAGAGGAATTAGTATGAAAATCAACGAGTGTTTAAATTATCAAACCCGCTTTTTCAATAATTTTAATCAAGCTTGGCAAAATCATTCTGATTTAATGCTTTACAAACAAATTGATAATACTGCGGAAAACTTAAGATTAGATATTAGTGAAGTTCCTGGTTATATTTTGGCTTATGATCAACAAGCACAACAAGAACTTCATGATTACCTTCAAGAAGGATTAATCGCATGGTTAAAACATTACTTACCATTCTTTGAAATCAACCATAATGGTGTTGTAATGTTTGGTAATTGGTATCACCGGCGGCGTTTTGGCGTTCTTGATACTTGGCGGCGTAAAATTATTCAAACTAATGCTGATGAACAAAGTGTTATCCCTGAATTAGAAAAATACGCTGAAGATCCTAAAAATTACCTAGATAATCAAATTAAACATATTCATGATATTGTTTATGACGATGCTAACTCATTAAAACGGCGTATTAATGAATTAGAAAAACAAAATAATGAAGCTCCTGTTGCAGATGAAACTTCGGCGGCTCCTAAAGAAGAACACCCTACTTCTTCAAGTCGGTTAAGTAGTTTCTTCGCTAACTTAATTGATGATGATGATAAAAATAATAAGAAGGAAAATACTGATAAACATATTGTGACATCTAATCATGATGATAATGATATGCAAGCTCTTCAAGATCAATACAGTGTTGCATTAGCCGACGCTGACGAACGCTTTATTAATCAAAAACGGGCTGTTCAAGTTGAAGCAGCCGTTGTTAATTATGAATATCAAGCGATCATGAGTGAATTTAGTTCATTTAATCAATTCTTAAATGCACTCTTAAAAATGCCACAAGCATATACTGAATACTTAGAAGCTCAAGAAGGGGTGCAACATAATGATTAATTACAATCAACCAAAAGTTCATGACATTATCGATAGTAATGCTGCTATTAATGATATTCGTCAAGAAATAATGACAATATATGGTAGCACCTTACTTAACTTAAACGACAAACCACAATGGCAAACTAATGCAGCTGCTTTAGCTAATAATGCCGATGAATTTAGTCGTATTTTAATGAATAAAATATACGAAATTTGCTGTGATGATGAAATCATTAGTAATAGTGAATTATTTGAACATTTGTGGATTGAAACTGTTGTTAATGGTGCTGCCCCACAAATTAAATTTAATTATGCTAATAATGACAGTCGTAATACCTTGTTATTCACGATTAATCATCCCATTGATCAACAAGGTCATTTAGAAGCTGATAATCTCCCAACAATTGATGATATTGCACCTGCCGCATTACCATTCAATGATAATGATTATGCAGCCCTAATTCGTTTAATTAAGTTATTATATACAGCTGATTATCGCTTTACTACTGCTATTGAAACCATCTTACAACCAATTGATGGTTTAACATTTAAGACTGTTTTTCCACCATTACAAAATACTGCAACTAGTCAAGAAATTCATAGTAATGATGAACCAATTAGTTTGAAAGTAAATGTTGGTAATAACGATATTGCTAGTTATGAAGTTATCATGAATGGTAAAAATATCGCTGATAGTGGTAATGCCCAATTAACAAGTGATGGAACTTTTATTTGGGAACGTGATAGTGATGATGATTTAGCTGATCAAACTATTACTTTATCAGTTAACTTTGTTTCAACTGATCACTTACCAGCATTAGATGATTTATTCATTGCAGCATCAATGAGTGGTGTGTTAATGCGGGCTGGTGATAAAGTTGATGAATATGAATTAACTTTACCTAATAAGCAAGTTTTAGGTTTAAGTATTAGTGCGCCACAACAAGCAATTCGTCTTCATTATCCTGAACCAACATTACACGTTTATGAATTGATTAAACAATATGACTTTTTAGGTGATTGGTTAAAAGGCGCAATTAAGCACGATTAGTTGTAATTTTCATAAATGACAATAACTTTATTCATATTTTTTTCATAATTGTTTGATAATCTAATCATTGTAGAAGTGAAGTTGTTTCCCAAGCAATTTCGTTTCCAATACCCCAAAACCCAACTTTTTTCATTTTACTCCTCCAAAGTAATGAAAAATTATCAGTTCGACCACCCATCGAATTGATAAACCCTTACTCCTTTTGGTCGTCGCAATTGCGACGACTTTTTTTTTACTTCTTTTTACGATGATGATGGCGCCAATCACTAATTGTTAGCCAAATAATCGAAATAATTGCCACTAAATAACCAATTACCCCAATTTCAGGAATTAAATGACCATGACTAACATCAGCCATTAATGATGAACCGATAATAACAGCAGCTAAGACAATCGCAATTACTACCCGGTTAACTAATGTTTCAATCCGATTAGTTGCATCCCCACGATGCTTCAAGTCTAAGGTAATTTGCCCCTGACCACGTTCAACTTCATCAAGTACACTCAAAATTTTTGTCGGTAATTTAATACTTGCTCCTAAGGCTTGCCCACTTTGCATCGCATTATTAATCCACCAATCGCTGTCCTTTACCTTTTTAAGAATTAATTGTTTAGCAAATGGTCTAGCAACATCCATCATGGAAATTTCAGGATCTAAAATACCGACAATTGCTTCTAAAGTACTAAAAGCCTTTAATAATAACGTCACATCCGGATTAACTTGTAAATTATGACGCCGACAAATATCAATCATTTGATAAATCATTTTAGCAAAGTCAATTTCGCCTAACCCCATATAAAAATATGGTCGTAAAAATTGCCCTAATTCATTGCAAAATGAAACTTCATCAACTTCACCTAAACGATCACAAATAGCTAAAACTGATGAACCAATTTGATAAACATCTTGTTGACTAATCGCTAAAAGAATTTGCGCAATGTTGCGAATTAATGATGGGCTTAAGTGTCCCATCATCCCAAAGTCTAAATATACTAACCGGTATGAGGGTAATTGTTTATCTTCATCAATCGTTAATTGCCCATCAATGGGACCAACCCGATAAGTCCGTTCATACTGCGGTGTTAATTGTGTCGTCGGCACATCATTAACTAATAGAATATTACCAGGATGTGGATCAGCATGGAAAAAGCCATCTTGAAAGACCTGTTTCAAAAAGTTTTGTACCAAAACATTCCCCATATATTTACACTTTGCCCGTAATTGTGGATCTTTACTCCGATCTTTTTTGGCTAAATCGTGTAAAAACTGCCGCATACTAATGCCATCAATATATTGTGAAACTAAGACTTTTGAAGCACTATATTGTGGATAAAATTTGGGAACTTCAATAATATCCCAGTTATTATTTAACTGGTAAAATTTTTCACTATTAAGTAATTCTAAATGAGTATCTAGCTCGCTAAGTAAGGAACGACGTAATTCATTAAGCATATCGCTTAAATTAAATACTGAAGCATCAGGTACATAATTAAGCCATGGCAATGCTCGTTTAAATAAGGCTAGATCATTAATAATTTCCTTATAAATATCCGGATGCTGTACCTTAACAACTACTTTTTGACCAGTTTTTAAAACCGCATAATGTGCTTGTCCCATTGAGGCTGAAGCAAATGGTTTATGGTCAAAAGTTTGGTACATTTCATCAATTTTACGACCAGTTTCTGTTTCAATAATTTTTTTAACGGTTTCGAAATCATCAATTTGAACGTTATCTTGTAAATTACTTAATTCGGCCGCAAACTCTGGTTTAATCATATCCGTACGTGTGGCCAAAATTTGACCAATCTTAATAAAAGTTGGTCCTAAAATTTCAAAGGCTTTACAAACTTCTTGTGCATTAACCTGCCGACTCAAATTACCCAAAACATGATATTCACGAAAAACATGAATAATCTTATGAAAACGTTGGCGTTGCACTAATTTTTGCTTCATCAAATAAATCACTTCTCCTTAACTTTTATTATAGTGTAATGACTTTAAAGTTAAAAAGATAATAAAAAAGACTGATAAATATGATATTTATCAGTCTCACAAGAATATATTCAAATGTTGATAATTACTTATCTTTGTTTGCACGTTCTTTTAAGAAAGCTAAAACAGCTTCGGCATCACGCATCCGTTGTTTACCGTTGCTACGGTTAACTGGACGACGATCAGCACCAACGCCTTTATGAGTATTTCTTGACATCGGGATATCCTCCTTTACGCTTTGTCTTAAGACAATAATATATTTTAGCAAATTTAACGTTATTTTACAATAAACGATCGCATTGCTATTTCTTTTCTTTAATTATGTAAATTGGTCGATGTTTAGTTTGTAAGTAAATGCGACCAATGTATTTACCAACAATTCCTAAACATAGTAATTGTAAACCGCCTAATAACAAAATAATTGAAACCATTGAAGCCCATCCAAAAACACTGCTACTTGGATTAATAAAGTGGCGGACAACCACAAAAATAATACCAAGAATCGCGCATACAAATGAAACAATTCCTAACCATACTGCAATTGAAAGTGGTACTTCTGAAAAATCAGTGATGCCACTAACCGCATATTTAAATAATGACCAGGTTGACCAATCAGTTTGACCAGCAACACGTTCAACATTATGATAATCTAAATACTTCGTCCGGAAACCAACCCAACTGAAAATGCCCTTCGAGAAACGATTATATTCAGTCATTGATAAAACAGCATTAACCATTTGGCGCGTCATCATCCGATAATCACGGGCACCTGGAACAATTTCAGTATTAGAAATTTTATTAATCACTTTATAAAACATGTCTGATAAAAATGATTTAACCTTGGCTTCACCGGTGCGGTCAACCCGCCGTGTGCCGACACAATCATATTCACCACTGGCTAGATAATGGTACATCTGTGGTAACATTGCTGGTGGATCTTGTAAATCCGCATCCATTACTACTACATAATCACCATTAGCGGCTTGCAAACCCGCATAAAGGGCAGCTTCTTTACCAAAATTACGTGAAAAGGTAATGTAATGAACACAATCAGGATGTTCACTTTGCAACTTCCGTAATTCTTGCAAAGTATTATCTTTAGATCCATCATCAATAAACCAATATTCAATTGCCAAATCTTTCATTGTTTTCACTACTTTATCAACAGCAGGATAAAACAATGGAATTGCTTCGCCTTCGTTATAGCAAGGAACAATAATTGATAGTAATTTCATCTAGAATAAACTCCAATTTCAGCTATTAATTATTATTTATTATTTTAACATTTTTATGCTTATGGTTAGCAACCCATGTTAATAATTCATTAATTCCCCAACATGCTACATAAATCATTAATGGCGCAAATGCTAACAAGTAACGACTCCGGGTTTCCCATACTAATAAAAGTAACATATTACCTAAAACGGCTAAAATAACAGCATAATTAAAATCAATTGCATGCCGTTTAATAATAAACGTTAACATGCCAATTAGCATTAATACAATTAAACTTAAATTAAATGCCGTCGTCCAGTATAAGTAAACATTACGATTCTTACCCTTCGCATATACAAAACTACCAATAAACGATTTATTATCTTGATGATGATGCAATGGTGACCATGTCGTTAATAACAAAGAACCATAAGTTCCATCAGTATAAGTATTAATAACATGAGTTGAAATAGAATTAATTAACTTCTGTGGATCATTGCTAATTTCATTAAAGTATTCTTTGGTTTCAATTTGACTAACTTTTTTAGTATTTTTATAATGCTTCTTTAAATTAGCAGTATGCGTCATCCAATCACCGTCATATGAAGCATCATATGAATTCAATGACATCAATGGCCAATTAATATTAGGATAACCTAATTCACTCTTGGCAATTGGCGGGTTACTTAAGCTTAATTTGCTTAAGCCAGTTTCAATAACAATGGTTGGCACAAATAATACTAAAACCATCACCAAAAACTTTTTCCATGATTTGTGAGTCATCCAATAATGAATAATAATTGCCATTAATGTAATTAACACATTAAACTTCAATAATGAACCGATGGTAGCACAAACAACGATTAAAATAATATTAATAATCTGTTTGTGTCTAACATCAGTCCGTAACAAATTATCATAGCAATATAAAATACCAACACTCGTAAGCATTGCTGGCCAATCAGTATAGAACATATCCAAAATAATATAAAATGGCCAACATAAGAACACCATAAAAGTAAAACCAGTAGCAATATATTGATCAAAATGACGTTTTAACAAACGATAAACTAAAAAGATTGCTCCCCAAAACATGGCAATATTAAGGCTGCAAAGTACCAAGTAAGTCGTATTAAAATTAGTAATGCCAACTAATGACAAGCAATGTTGTAAAAAGACTTCAATGTAAGTTAGTGGCAATAAATTATTACATTGATAAAAGAAATAGTGCGTAATACCAGGATTAATTAAATGCCAGTTACAGTGATATTGTAAGTATTCACGCGCACCTTCAAAGCAGTAATAAGTATCAAAAGCAGGTTTAATGCGAATTGTTGCATATGAAGCAATTGTTAAGCCCACAATCAAAACAACATTAATTATTGTAATGATTTTCAAGGTATGCTTTGATAACTTCTTCAAAGTCCAAAAAATAGCAATTAATACGATAACAGTAACGACTGTTAACCCAAATAACGGCCATTGTTGAATGGTATCATAAACAAAATTACTATATAAAAAACTTGCTACTAAAATAATTGTAAATAACCATACTAAGATAAAATTCGCAAAGATTAGAAAACCATGTCGTAATTTATTACTTTTCATTACTAACTACTCTCTTACTTTTTGATGTTTACTAGTTGTCTTACTAATTATTAAGTTAAGACTGTAACAAACGATATAAATAATTAATGGGATAAAGGCAAACATGTAGCGGCCACGTGATTCCCAAAATAGTAAAAATAAGAAATTACCGAAGAAACTTAACATTGCTACATAAACTAATGATTTTTTCTTCTTAGTAATCAACATCATCAATGCCCCAATCCACATTAAGATTAAACAGGCAATATTTAATGATGATACCCAGTATAAGTAGGTATAACCATTTTTACTTGAGCTTGATACCATACTACCCAACAATGTCTTGGTTGCTTTTTGATAACGTGGTCCATATGTAAAGAGCATGGTTGTCCCATAACCATCGGTAAACATCTTTTGAATCTTTGGATACATTGATGCGAATAATTTATCCGGATCATTACTAATTTCTTGAAGATACTCTTTTGTTTCAATCCGACCTACTTTTTTAGTATCGTGATAGCGTTGCATTAATTGAATCGTATCCTGCACACTATTAGCACTATAAGAACCATTACCACTATTCAAAGCCATCAATGGCCAGTGAATCATTGGAAAGCCAGTATCCTGAGCAATTAAAATGGGATTACGATAAATTTCATGTTGTGCTCCTTTAGTAATTAAACCTAATGGAATAACCAACATTAAAACAAAAGCCAGTGATCGTTTCCAATTATGGAATAAACAATAATGAATAATAATGGCAATAATAAAAATTAATGTATTGAATTTTATTAAAATCCCTACAACTGCTAAAACAATAAAACCGATAAATAAGCCAATTTGTAACCCATGCTTAGTAGTATGTAAAAACTTATCGTATAAAGTAAGCAATAATACTAACACAAGCATCGTAATGTTATCGGTGTAAAACATGTTTTCGTTAACAAATAATGGTACAAATAAAATAACTAATAATGTATAACCAGTAGCAATATAATATGGAAAATGCTTTTTGATTAAGAAGTACATTAACGTCAAAGTAATCAATAGCATTACCACATTTAAGCTACTTAACACAAAATAGGTACTATCCAAATTATTAATATCCATAAATGGCTTAAGAAGATGTAATAAACCAGTTTCTAAATATGTAAAAGCCAAATTATTAGGATATTCAACTAAGCTATACTCCCGTAACCACACAGGTACTTTTAGCCAATTCATGTGATTCATGGTTAAACTTTGAGCCGTTTGTAAACAATTTTGCACATCAAATTGCGGACGAATTTGAAAAGCAAAATATGAATAAATTGCCATAATGACAATAATCACACTATTAACTATAGTAATTATTTTTAGTACTCGTTGTGGTAACTTGTGGAAAATTTTAAAAATTACTAATAGACCAACTAAAAATAGTAATGACGCTCCGATTAAAGGTAACGATTGGTATTTAATATCTGAACGTGGATTAGTAAGCACAATATATAAAATAGTTGTTAAAGCAGCTAAAAATAACACATTAAAAATGCTTAACAAAATCTTACTTGTTTTACTACATACATTCATAACTCTTTCACCTAATAACTATATGATCTTAATATCAGTCTCGTTGTAAAAATTAGTTTGCAAATTATTAAAAACAAGATATGTTGCAATAAGATATAAAACAAAATAAATTAATGCCATTAATTGGAAAAGAACAACATTAACATTAAAAAGAAAAATGCTATATGCTGATAAACTAATAAAAATATCCAAGGCACTAATTATTACAAAACGTTTATCCTTAAATGCACAAATTACTAAAACAACATCAAGTAAATAACCATAACGTTCGTGCATTGCTGGCAAAAACATTACACAACTCCAAAGCGTCCACATCATTATCATCAAATAATTAGTAGGCACAGTTAAATCAACATGATGACTTAATATGTAAAATAACCCATATCCCAAAATACTAATCGTTAAAATAATGGCTAATGGTGCTAAATACTTGTAAGGTTGATTAATAATTGCCCAAACATTTGGAAAATGAAATGATAAATTAGGATATTCAGATTGTTGTTTAATATAAACATCTAATGGTGCTGACCAGGAATGCCGCATTAAAATTCCTGGCAAGCAAATTACATAAAAAGTAACAATACTAATTAAAAAATTGCCAATGCTAAAATTCTTATTAGCAAAATAACAATATAAATAAAATGGCACAATAAAAATTGCCTGTAACTTAAAGGCCAATGCTAAGCCTAAAAAGATAAAAGCATAAATAAATTTTTGTTTATATAGGAAAGCTAGTGATAATATCACAAAAGCACTGTATATCGCATCACACTGGGCCCAATATGCAGAATTAGTAATTACAGTTGGTAACATTAAAATGATGCCATAAACGCCAACAAACAATTGGGCTTTTTTATTAGTATTAATCAGCAAAGTTGCTAAAATACCACTGCCAATTGCTAAAATAAAATCAAAAACATCAGAAATTATCTTATAGGCATAAAGTGGATCAATATGTAAGTAAGTTATCAATGAAATTAACAATTGGTAAGGAATATTATAATCACCAACTTGGTGCTTTAAGGCACTAAGACCACCTAAATGTTTAATTTCATGAAACCATGGTAAGAGATAATTTTTATAATCAGTTGATTCATAGTTACATGCACTACATCTAATCCAAATTGCTAAAATAGTAATAATAATCGCAAACAAGATGATGTAATATTTTTGAACCCACGCTAAAACGCGCTTTTCAATGTTAGACACAATAATCACTCTTTATATAAATACATGTATATAATGATACACAAAAAAATTATTAAATAAAATAGTCTAAAAACAAAAAAGACAAGTTACTAATTAGTAACTTGTCTTTTTACTTTTAATCACTAACAATTAATTTTCTTCATGAGTTGGAATAATTGTTGGTTCTGCGAACTTTTGATCGAAATCAAGTTCAAAATGCATATGATCTTTACCAATGATTGTGTTAGGGAAAATGCTTGTAGCATTTTGAACATATTGTTCTGGATGACGCATTGCT